>JBJHDK010000071.1:0-10647 GCA_050486505.1 Fibrobacteria bacterium
ATGATACCCAGCGTCTGGACGACCGTGATGTTAAGAACCACGGTTGTTTCCCCGCTTGTATTCGACGCCGTCACCGTGTAGTTCGCTGCCGCGGTCGCCGCGGTGGGAGTTCCGAGAATCGCACCCGACGCCGTGTTCAGGGACAACCCGACCGGCAGGGCGGGCGCGACCGACCAGGTCGTCACCGTTCCCGTGACGGTCGGAATCCACGGTGTCAGCTGCGCTCCCGTGTACAGGGTATCCACAGCGGCCGCATACGACAAGCCGCTGGGCGGCGCGAGCGGGGTCACCGCGGTCGAGGGAGACGAGGCCGGGCCGACCCCCACCGAGTTGGTCGCGGTCACCGTGAACGTGTACGCCGAGCCGTTCGTCAGGCCCGTCACCGTGCATGTCGTCGCGCCCGTGGTGGAGCAGCTTCCGGTTCCGGGCGTTGCGGAAACGGTGTAGCCCGTGATCGCCGCCCCCCCGTTGTCGGAAGGAGCCGTCCAGGAAACCGCCACCTGTGCGTTGCCCGCCACTCCCGTCACCGCCGTCGGCGCGCCGGGAACCGTGGCCGCGGGAGTGACCGCCGTTGAAGGATCCGAGGTCGGGCCGACCCCCACCGAGTTGGTCGCAGTCACCGTGAACGTGTAGGCCGTGCCGTTGGTCAGGCCCGTCACCGTGCATGTCGTCGCGCCCGTGGTCGCGCATGTCGCACCGCCGGGGGAAGCCGTGACGTTGTAAGACGTGATCGCCGCCCCGCCGTTGTCCGCAGGAGCAGTCCAGGAAACCGCCACCTGTGCGTTGCCCGCCACGCCCGTCACCGCCGTCGGAGCACCGGGTGCGGAGGCCGTTGCTCCGATGTTAACCAGTGTCTGGTTGGGGCGCTGGTTCTGGAAACTGAGATCAAGCCAATCGTTCGAACGCGCCACATTCGAAATCCTGACTTCGTCGATCATGCCGTTCAGGAACTGCGTCCCGTTACCCGCCGCTCCCGCGAAACCTCCAATGAACACATCCACGTCCTGGTGTACTCCGTTTTGGTTCGCGGGTGTCGCCGTGCCCGGTGGCCCCTCCTGGTTGTAAACGCGCAGATTGTTCCCGGTCGCGCCAGAGCTGAATGCCACGAAGGTCCAGTTTCCCGCAGCGTTGGGACGCGCGACCGAGAATGGGGCGGGAGCGACGGACGTGCGCAGAAAGCTGAAGGAACCGCCGTTGTCGTTCAGTGTTCGCAAGTGCCACTGCAGGTTGGTGTTGGCGGTTCCGGCACCGGAGTCGGCCTTGGTGACAAGCCCGCGCCGCAAGGCATTCGTTGGCGGCAGGGTTTCGGTGTTGACCCAGAGGGAGACCGTGAAGACCGCATCGTTTCCAACGTAATCGAAGGAGTTGTGCGTGTTCCCGCCACCCGAAGTCACGAGGCGATATGCCCCGCCCACGGTAAAGTCCGTGGTGCCGCCTCCGAAATGCTTGGAATTGCCGATGATTCCTCCCGCGCCCGGCGCGGCATTGGCGGGGTTGACCGTGCCCGTCGGCACGCCCTTGAAGGCGTTGGCCGTGGCGTCGCGGATGCTGTCTCCCGCAGCCTCGTTGAGATGGAACACTGCCTCGAACCCGTTCGCCGTATCGAACACCGCGGCGCCGTTCGACTCACTTTCGGCCGCAGCATTTCCCCAGTACATGCGGATGAACTGGCTTGAGTTGTTCCCGAGAATCGTGTCCACCAAAACCCAGATTGCTGCGTTCTGATTCGTCGCGTCCCAGTGCTCGATTTCGTAGGGCAGCGCCGTCTCGCCGTCCGCTTTGGAAAAGCGGATGTCAGCTCCACCCGCCTTGGCTTGGGAAAAAATCGTCGCTTCCCCCGAGCCCATGCGGATCAGCACGGGGAAGTCGTGTACGCTGCCTGCCACGTTGGCACCCGATGCGGAAGTGTTCAGCGCAATGGAACGGCTGTGATCCCAGGCGGCATAGGGGCCGGTTGCGGCCTGTGTCTGCGTTTCTCCCAGCGTCACTGCGGTCTGCCCTGGACGCTGCGTTTGGTATTCCAGATCGACCCAATCCACCGTACGCGACACGGTGGAGACGCGCACCTCGTCGATCAGACCGCTGAAAAAGTGACCCATGCTGTCGGTGGCGGCCGGGTCGAGATTCATGAAACCGCCGATCACGACGTCGTACTTCACGGGATTCTCCGGGAAGGTTGCAGTATTGTTGCTTGCTCCGGGATCGGTCGTGGAAAAACACGGATCGCACGGATTGAATGTCGACGTGCCTGAGGTCGGAATGGTCGTGTTGGAAGACACCACCGAGCTGCGTACCCGGAATTGATGTCCGCTTGTCAACCCTGTCGCGCTGTAGCTCAGGTACGTCCAGTTTCCGATCGATTCTGCATGCGGCCCCGTGACAACGGAGTAATTTCCCGAAGCATTCGTGTTGGTCGGCTGGACATGAAACCGCTGCTGGGCGTTGTTCTGCGTGTTGGATCGCAAGTACCATTCCCGAGGCGAAGGATCGGCGCGGTTCGTCGAGTGGTTTCCCTTGGAAATGACGCCTCGCCGGTTGTCCGCGAAGGCCCCGTTATGGGCGCCGCCCGTGTTTTGCCCCGATGTCAGGTTGACCCACGCCGAGATGGTGAAAGTCGGCTCGGTGCCACTAAAGTCGAAGTCATTCGCCGTGCTCCCGTCAGCCGTGGTGAGGACGCGGTACGCGCCGCCGTTCAGGAGGTGCACCCGGTTCTCGGCGGCGACACCTCCATCGGCATTCGTACTCAGGGTGCCGCCGAAATCCTTGGCGTTGCCGAGAAAAGCGTCAGTGCCACCGGTCCCCGGAGGCACGTTGGCCGGATTCGCCGGCCCGCCGGGAACGCCTTTGTAATTGCCGGTGGCGTCCAAAGCCGGAGCACCCGTGGGTTCATTCAAATGAAAGACTGCCTTGTAGCCATTGGAGGCGTTGAACACCGCCGAAGGACTGGATTGACTCGGTGCCCCGGAACTGCCCCAGTACATGCGGATGACGGTGTTGTCGTTTCCTGCCACGACCGGCACGCGCACCCAGATCGCAGCATGCGTCGTCGACCAGTGCTCGATCTCGTAGGCAAGGGTCGTGGATCCGTCAGCCGTCGCGAAGCGAACATCCGCCCCGCCCGCCTCGGCTTCCGTGAGGACATCGGCGCCCGACGCCGCGTTGGCATTGCTCAGTCGCACCAGCAAGGGAAAGTGTTCCACTGTGCCGGAGACGTTCGCTCCCCCGTCGGTGTTCATGGTATTGATCGTGACGGTCCTGTACTTGGACCAGGCTGAATAAGGTTGCGCGCTTCCTGCGGAAACAAGCATTGCCAGGATCAGAATCGATGTCCATCCCTGATTGCGCATACGATCCACCTTTCGATTGGTGGGGCGTACGAGCGTCCCCGCCCGGGATCCGCTGCACTTCCCCTGGAGACTTCGGATCATGATGCCCGCAAACCCACGGTTCATGGTGCAAGGCCTTCAGCCCGTTCATCCAATCTATCGCGCGGCTTGAGCCGATGTTTGTCTTTGTAACGGTTGCTTTCAAAACCCCAAACAGCGCCAGTATTTTACCAGTATTTTACTCCTGTTGCAAAAAAAGGCCCCCGTTTCCGGGGGCCTTTTCGTCATCGAAGCCTTGGAGGGAGGGAGAGGCTACCTCGGCTTCAGCGTGACGGTCTTGCGGACGTAGTGCGTCGTGTTTCCGTCATTGCGGACGGAGATGCGCACCACGTACATGCCCGCCGAGGCCTGGGTGCCGGACGTGGTCCGGCCGTTCCAGGTCAGCTCGCGCGTCTTGTCCTTCGACGGGTTCACCGTGTTCGACCAGATCGTGCGGCCATACACGTCCGAGATGCTCAGCGTCAGGCGCTCGGTCACCTCCACCGAACCGGCGGGCAACTGGAACGTGAACGGCTCCGCGCGGTTGTCCACATGGATCACGAACGCGCCCGGGGCGATCGACACCGGAGGCACCAGGTGACCCGGATTGCTCGTGGTGCTCGTCGTCGTGCCGTTCAGCGTCCGGGTCACCGTCACCGTGTAGGCGCCGACGTCACCCATCTCACCCGCCGACACCGTCAGCGTCGCCGTGTTCGCACCGGAGATGCGTCCGCCGTTGGAGAGGTTCGCACCGTCCTTCATCCACTGGTACGAGAGCGTGCCCGCGCTCGAACCGCCCGTGGTCGCGGCCGTCACCGAGAACGAGAAGTTCTGGCCGATGGCGAGCGTCACGCTGTCCGTGGGCTGCGCGGTGATGGTCGGCGCGGCGTTCACGAGGATCGTCGCGCTCGAGCTCGTCGACGAGGTCGTCGTGCCGCCCTGGTTGCGGGTCACCACCACCGAGTAGGCGCCGGTGTCGGCCAGCGTCACGTTCGACAGCGACAGGGTCGCTGCGGTCGCCCCGCTGATGTTGGTCGTGCCGCGGCGCCACTGGTAGCTCAGCGTGCCGCCGGCCTCCTGCACCACCACCGACATGTTCGCGCTCGCGCCCGCGACCACCGTCGCGCCCTGCGGCTGCGTCAGGATGTTCGGGGCCTGGTTGATGACCACGGAGGCGACATTGCTCTCGGTGAAGGTCGTGGTGCCGCCCAGCGTACGGATCACGCGGACGGTGTAGTTGCCCTGGTTGGCCAGCGTCGCGCCCGTGATGCTGAGCGTGGCGGCCGTCGCACCGGACACCAGCTCACCGTTGCGGTACCACTGGTAGCTCAGCGTGCCCGCGCTGGAGCCCGGACCGGAGGCTGCCGCCACCGTCAGGCTGCCGTTGCCGCCCTGGGCGATCGTGGTGGACGCCGCCGGCTGCGTGGTGATCGTGGGAGGGATGTTCACCGTCAGCGAGGCGTTGGCGCTGGTGGCCGTGGTCGTCGCACCGTTGAGGGTGCTGGTGACCACCACCGAGTAGGCGCCGGTGTCCGCGATGGTCGCGATCACCGAGAGGGTCGGGCCGGTCGCGCCGGAGATGTTCCCGCCGTTGGCCAGGTTCGTGCCGCCGCGGCGCCACTGGTAGCTCAGCGTGCCGTCGCCGGTGGCCTGCACGCCGATCACCGCAAGGCCGCCCGAGAGCACCGTCACCGCAGCAGGCTGCTGCGTGATGGAGGGAGCCGACAGGATCGTGATGCTGATCGTGGCCGTGTCCGTGCCGCCGCTGTTGGACGCCGCCACGCGATAGTTCGCGGCGCCGGAGGCGGTGGGTGTCCCGCTGATGACGCCGGTCTCGGCGTTGAGGGACAGGCCCGCCGGGAGCGTCTCCACGGCGGTATAGCTCACCACCGCGCCGCCCGTCGACACGGGAGCGAGGGGTTCGATGGCCGTGCCCGCCGCATAGGTCTGCGGCGAGGCGTAGGAGATCGCAGGCGGCAGGTCGATGACCGCGATGTTGATCACGTGGGAGGCGAAACCTCCCAGGCCGCCTGCCGTGATCGTGTAGTCCTGGGCCGCCGCAACTTCGGTCGGTGTGCCGGAGATCGTGCCGGTCGACTGGTCGATGGCCAAACCGGCGGGAAGCGCAGGAGAGACCGTGATGCTGTCGATCGGCCCGCTGCCCGTGGTGTCGGCCAGAAGCGGGGTGATCACGGTGTTGATGACGTACACCTCGCTCGTCGTCGCATACGAGATCACTGGAGGCGGCTCGCTGGTCGTACGAATGATGAGCGTCGCCTCCCCGATGCCTCCCGGACCCATCGCCGTCACGGTATACAGCGTGAACGGGGAATCTCCTGTCGGGGTGCCGCTGATCACGCCCGTTTCCGTGTTGAACGACAGGCCGGTATTGGCAACAAGATCGGGCGCGATGGACCAGGACGTGATCGGGCCGCTGCTCCCGCCGATCGTCGGCGCGTTGGGAGTGATCGCCAGGTTGACCGTGTACACGGCGGGCGTGTTCTCATAGGTGATGACAGGCGGAGGGGCGCTCGTTGTAAAACTCCATGCCTGGGACCATTCGCCCGGGCCGGTCGAATTGATCGCGCGCACGCGCCAGAAGAGCTCCGTCGCGTACGGGGCTTCGTTGATTGCGAACGTCGTATCGGTGCCGGGAACCGTGATGTCGAAAAGGTCACCCCCCATGAATGCGTTGGTCGCATCCACCTGGATCTGGTGCCCGATGACCGCGGGCGCGGACTCGTTCCAGACGAGGGCAAGAGGAACCTGCACGCCTGTCGAACCGTTCGCGGGCGCGACCAAGGCGACTGCACCAGGAGGCGGAATCACCACTTCGATCGTCAGGTTCGCCGTGGCGGTTCCGTTGGCGTTGGTGGCGGAAACCACATGCACTGCGGATGCCGTGATCTCCGTGGGGGTGCCGGTGATCTCGCCGGTCGTCGCGTTCAACGACAGCCCCGCGGGAAGCGCGGGATCCACCGTGAACTCCGCGACGTCACCGGTGACCGTGGCCGTGTTCGGGGCGATCTCCACGCCGACGTGGTATTGCGCAGGGTTGGTCGCGTACGAAAGCCCCGTGGGAGGACCGGGATTCACCGTGATGGCGAGTACGTGACTCGAAGATCCGCCCGCGTTCGAGGCGGTGATGGTGAACTCCACGTTATCGACCGTCGCCAGCGGCGTGCCCGATATCGCGCCCGTCTCGGTGTCCAGCGACAGTCCGGCCGGAAGCGAAGGGTTCACCGACCAGTTCGAGACCGGTCCTTCCACGGCCGGATTCAGCGTGGCGATGGCCGCATTCTGCGTGTAGGTCACGCTCGATTGGCTGTACGAAACCACCGGAGGCTGCAGGCCGATGTCGGTCAGGGGCTGGAAGCGCCGTTGGCTTTCATACTCGAGCCGCGCCCATTCGGCGGAACGCGGGACATTGGCAAGGCGCGCTTCTTCCATCAACCCGAAGAAACTCGAATCCTGGAATGCCGCCCCGGGATTGGTGGTTCCGAGGAAGTTCATTTCCCGCGTGGTGTTCGGAAAGTTGTCGGGCGCGGTGGTGTTCGTCGAAATGAGTTGTCCGTTCACGTAGATGTTCATGCGACCGCCGTCGGGACCCGCCGGAAGCTTGGTGAAAACGATATGCCTCCACGTATCCGCGCCGGCGAGGAGCGTCGGCGACCCGGGGTTGTCGATCGCCCCTTGGTTGCCGTTGTTCGCGAGGTTGCGCATGCGGAACTTCGCACCCGCGTTTCCTCCATTGTGGCCGATCGTGATGGCGGCCGACCCCGGATTCGCGGACGTGTTGTTCGAGGCGACGAAGTACGCCGTCCCCACTCCCTGCTTGCTCGGGTTGATCCAGGCGCTGAAAGTGAACCCGGTGGAGTAGTCGCTGGTGATCGTGCCGAGATCGAGCCGGTCGTTCGCGAGAATCACGGAACTATTGCCCCCGGGGCCACCCCTCAACGTATCGGCCATACCGATGATCCCCCTGCGGGCCGTATATCCCCCGGGGAAATTGACCGGGGCCGCGGGGTTTCCCCCCGCGATGGAATTCGGCCTTGGATCCGTTCCCGGAGCATCGCCGAGGTGCCAGACGTTGGTGAAGCCGTTGGCGAAGGTCGCCGTCCCGTCCGACCCGTCCGACGCGGAGCCGTTGCCCCAGAACATGCGAATGTGCTGCGTGCCGTTGTTGCCGTGCACCGTATCAACCCGGACCCAGATCTCGGCGCGCTGGTTCACGGGATCCCATCCGGCGACTTCGTGCGGAAGACGCGTCACCCCGTTGGGTTTGGCGAAACGGATATCCGCACCGCCCGCCGCCGCCTGGGAGAAGATCGCGGATTCAGCCGCGCCCAAGCGCACGAGCAGCGGGAACCCGGTCACGTTGCCCGGAATGTCGGCACCCGTGGAGGATGTGTTGAGAACGATGTTCCGCTGGTGCGTCCAGTCGGCCAGGAAGTTCTCGGCGGGGGGAGCGACGGTGATATTGATCTGTGCCGTCGTGTTTCCAAGCGGACCCGACCCGGTCACGGTGTATTGCTGCGCCGCGGAAGCAATCAGGGGAATCCCCGTGATCGCTCCCGTCGTCGTGCTGAAGGAAAGCCCTGCGGGAAGCGCGGGATCGATGGACCATGAGACGATTGAACCGCTGAATGTCGGAACATTGGGAGCGATCTCGTCGCCGGCGACATAATTTCCGTCGGTGACGGGATAAGCGATGTCGGCGGGGGAAGTCGGCGTGATCTCGAGCGTCAGGGAGAATGTCGAGACCCAGGCCCCGCTATGGGCCGAGACGACGTACTCCGTCGAGGGCGAGAAGTTGTCCGGGGTTCCGGTGATCGCGCCTGTCGCGGCATTCAGGACCAGGCCGTCGGGAAGTTCCGGGGCAATCGTGAATTCGAGGGCCGATCCCGATGCCAGCGTGGGCGCGGCCACCGGATCGATGGGCTGGCCGTTGTCGGTGAAGGAGTACGATGCCTGCGCATACGCGAGTCCCGACAGGGGCACGACCCCGGGCGCCTGGGTGCGGTGCTCCAGCACGTTCCACTCCGTGGTCCGCGCGACGTTCGACACGCGGGCCTCGTCGATCTGACCCCTCCACCAGCGTTGGTTCTGGTCGCCGCGGCGCCCGATGTACAGGTCCGCGTTGGTGTTGCGGCCCGCGGCGGTGTTCCCCTCGGTGTTCGGGCCCTCGAAGAGAACCCCGTCCAAATAAACCCTGGTGAGGCCGCCGTCCTTCACGCCCACCACGTGACGCCACGTCAGGTTGTGGGCCGAGACGCGCGGCGACAGCGCGCTGTGCCACCCCGAGCTGCTGTGCTCGAAAAATTCCCAGTTGGCGCCGTTTCCGGAACTGAGCTTCAGGGCGTATTGGTTGTCATGCTTGACGAGAATGCTGCGGTGATTGTCCGCGGTGCTGTTCGTCGGGTCGAGGCGCACCCAGGCCGAAAGCGTGTAGGTCGAATTGTGCGGAAAGTTGATGCGCGGGTCGGCCGCCGTATTGGGGATCTGGAACGATTGGCTGGTGCCGTTGAAGTTTCTGGCACCGCCGATCGCGCCGCTGGCTGTGACGCCGGGAGCGTTGATGGCGCTGCCGTTGAAGCCGTGAACCGTGGCATCAACAACCCCGTCGGAGGACGAGGCTTCGTTCATGTGCCAGACGGCCATGTACCCGTTGGCGGGATTGAACACCCGCTGGCCATCCGAAATGTCGGGCGCACCGGGGTTTCCCCAATGGACGCGGATCGTCTTGGGTTGACCCGCTTCGATCTGGTCCGCCAGCACCCAGAACGATGCCGTTTGCGATGCGGAGTTCCAGTCTTCGGTTTCATGCGCGAGCGCGGCACCGCCTGCCCCGGAGAAACGAATGTCCGAGCCGTCGGGTTCGGCGCCCGCGAAGACGGCGGCATGCGCCGACGTCAGGCGAACCAGCAGCGGGAACTGCGCAAGCCCCTCTTCAACCCCGACGGACGGCGCGCTCAAGGTGAACTCGAGCGAGTTCGTCCAGTTCGAATAGTCCTCGGGGGGGATTACGGTGAGGTCGAGCGCGGCCGTCGCCGACCCCGCAATGTTGGTCGCCGATACGGTAAAGGTACCGGCGGCGGCTGCGGTCGGGGTTCCCGTGATCACGCCCGTGGCGGGGTCGAGGGAGAGCCCTGCGGGCAACGCCGGGTCCACGGACCACGACGTGATCATCCCGTTCACCTCCGGCGTGTTGGGAATGATCGGGGCCGCGAGGCCGCCGCGATACGTCGCGGGATTGGCGGAGTACGCGAGGTTCGTCGGCGCGGAGACCACCGCAATGTTGATTTGAGTGGTCGTCGAGCCCGTGACGTTCGCTGCCGTGACCGTGTAGTTCGCCGCGGAGGCCGTTACCGTGGGGGTTCCGGAGATCACGCCCGTCTCCGCGTCGATGACAAGTCCTTCCGGCAATGCGGGATTCACCGAGAACCCGGCCACAAGCTGGTTAGGATCGGTCATGCTGTTCACGGAAGGCGTGTTCGGGGCGATCTCGACATCGATCCCGTAGACTACCTCGGGCGCCGCGTAGGACAGCCCCGTCGGCGCGCGGGGGTTGACCGTGAGGTTCAGGGTATCGGTGACGGTCATGGCCGGGGAAGAAAACTCCGCCGTCACCACGTATTGCGCGGTGGCGGAAACCGTCGCGGGCGTTCCCGTGATGACGCCGCTGAGCGGATTCAGGGAAAGCCCGGCGGGAAGCGCCGGTTCGACGGTGATTGCCGAGACCGTCCCGTTGACGACCGGCGTATTGGGGAAGATGGCCACGTTCGCCAGGTAAACCGTATTCTTGTTTGCATAGGCGAACGGCGCCATCTGGGTTTCCGTCGCGCCAAGGCTCACCGCCGTGGCTGCCTCGCGCTGGGTCTCGTACTCGAGCTTGATCCAGTCGGGGCTGCGGGCGATCGACGAGATGCGCGCCTCCTCGACCTTGCCGCGCATGGTGGGGTCGGGCCAGGTAATGGCCGCGCCGATGTGATGGGTCCCGCGCTCACGCGCGGCGAAGATGTGCTCGTCGTCCCCGGCCGCGTATTCAGACACGATCGCGCCGTTGATGAACACGCGCCAGCGACGGCCTTCGACGCTGTCGCGCGTGACGGCAATGTGTGCCCACTGGTTCGCGATGCCCGTCAAGGCACCGGTGACGGTGGAGTGTCCCGCGGGTGTGGTTTCGCCCGTCGCGCCCGCGCCGCGCACGCGAAGGTTCTGGGTGTCGCCCTGGCGACCGATCCAGATGTTATCGATCGTGTTGGTGACGCCCATCGCGTAG
>JBJHDK010000072.1:0-9782 GCA_050486505.1 Fibrobacteria bacterium
GGGTCTTGCCGTACTTCTTGACGGTCTCTTTCACAATCGCTTCGAACTCCGCATCCGTGTGACGGGGCTTGATGGGCATCATGGTGATGCCACCACCCTCATGGACGGTGATGCTGACCTCGTCACCGGTTTTGAGGTGGGCAATGTCCATGAGCGCGGCGTCGAAGATGATGCCGCTGGAGTTGCCGATTTTGGTGATTTTCTTGATCATGGTGTAAAACTATGTTTAACGCGTGCCCCGCGTCAAAATCTGCGAAAAACCGGAAATTTTACCGCTTCCGCGGCTTTGCCCCCACAGGGAACCCCCTGGCCCTCCACATCTCTCCGGTGCACGGGACTCGTCGGCAGTACCGGGGCTGCGGAGCGGGTGCAGCATGGTCTTTCGCGATGTGGCAGGCGTGCTGTTTGAATCCCGCGCGACATGTTTGTCGCGTGTCCAAAGTGTTGGAGTACGAAAAACGCCCCATCATGGTGATGGGGCGTCAGGATCTGAAGAGCCTAAAACCGAGAATCTTTAGTTACTGGGGCCCGTCGGCACCACGGTCGGAACTTCGATCGCGGTCGCAATGATGTTCCCATCCTTCGTGTTCACGTTCAAGTTTCCGGAGGGCGTGATCACGACATTTCTGGGCGTGAGCGGGGCGGTTGTCGATCCAAGTTGAACCGAAACATTGACGGGGGTCGTGACACCGACGGTGGCCCCTGAGGTCTGGACGGCGAGATTGCACGGATCCACGGCCACGGTATCACCGACATTCGGGGGAGGGTTCGTGCTGACGCTGATGATGAAGAGGCAGGAGCCGAATGCAACGGTGCCCGAGATGGTGTCGGAACCACTGGTGAGGCTGAACATGGGCGTCGCGCTGTCTTCGGGGTTCGCCGAGAACATCAGGGTGCTCGCGGCGGTGGTACCAAGCGCGGGAATACCGCTGTCAAACGTCAAGGTATCACCGAACAGGAGCGCAACAGTGCTTGCCGCGACCGGCACGTTGACGTCGGCCGCAGCCACCGGGTCGGGCGTCGGGCTGGTGGAAGACTTGCCGCAGGCGACGAGCAACAGGCCGCCGATCGAGACGGCCGCTGCAAGCCGGAGCATGCTGAAGTGAGTAGTACGGAACATGGAACCCCCTCGTGGTAACGAAATGAAATGATGCCTGAATCTGGCGCGAAAAGGCTAGAAAAAAAAACCTTTTGCAAGGGGGGGCTAGAAATGGCGGGAATGTTTCAGGGAGGGTGTTGCCTGACGGTGGGCGTCAGGAACCACGGCAAGAATGCCTGTTGACTCTGAAAACGGCCTATTTCTTCTAAAACAGGGGCAGACTGAAATGGCGTGACAGATTGCCTGCGTGGAAAACTTGATTCCCCGGCTTTCACTCGCCCTTTCGAACCGGCGTCATGCGCAGCACCGGCGGAGCGATGCGGATGTAGGCGTGATCTTCCCGTGCGTGGCAGGCGTTGCACGATTGGGTGAACACCGTGAAGGCCTCGCGGAATTCCATCAGGTTTTCCGATTCCACCGCCGCGTGCATCGCGGGCAACGAAGCCTCGAGAAAATCCAGTGCAGACGCCGTGCGCTCCGGGCGGCGCACCAGACCGCGTCGCAAAGCTTCTTCCATCTCTTCGAGTTGATGTTCCGCGTATTCCCAATTCTCGTCCAACCCTGCCCAGTAGAGCTCCATGTAGCGGTAGCCCATTTCCCACATGGTGACGCCGAAACCGCCGAACTGTTCCTCGACCGCCGCGAAGTTCTCGCGTGCATCGCCGCGCAGCCAGTTGCCGGTGTCGGTACCTGTGTCGGTGGAGGGTGCGTCCTGGCGTTGGCAGGCAGTAAACAACAAGGCCGGGATCAGTACGGTGAGGAGGGGGATTGTGATCCGGGTTGTGGGGCGCATTGGGGCTCCTGCGAAAAGGGTCGATGAAATAAAGCTTTTCGGAAGGAGGCGGGGGGTAGAGAACCGATCGTTCCGATGGAAGGGGCCGACGTGGAGTCGGCGCGCATTTTGGGTTAAATCATCCGGATGACGAGTTTTTTCCCGCAGGCCTTGGCATAGCGGCGCAAGGTGGCCAAGCTTGGCGAGTGCTTACGGCTGCCAAGCGAGCCTTCGATGCGGGCGAGGACGGGTTGGGAGACGCCCATCCGTTCCGCGACTTCGGTCTGGGTAAGGCCGGCGGATTTGCGGGCGTGAAGCAGCGCATCGCGCGCGGCGAATTCGTCTTCGAGGGCATCATATGCGGCGCGGAATTCGGGGTCGATGCGGCGCATTTTGGCCGCATATTTCTTCGGATCGAAAGGGACTGGCCGGTAGCCGTCTGGGTCGAGTTCCTTAGCGGTTGCCTTGGATTTGCTTCTGGCGCTTGCGGGCGAGTTGGATTTCATGGTGTGGAGTCTCCGAAGTCGTCATGCCCGCGCAGGCGGGCATCCAGTCAGCACCGTATTGTCTGCAAAGAGAATCTTCGGTGGCCTCCCTTTGCTGACTGGACCTCCGCTCCCCGTCTGCACGGGGACAGGCTTCGTGGGGGTGACGGAGTCTGTACCAGCGGCTTGATTATAGCTCATACGCTATATCCTTGACAAGTCGAAGGCTACGGCATGAAAGCAAGCTCAGGTCAAGGTTCTTGTGCGGCATGGTTTTCTCCGGCCCGGGTTGGGGGCTGGAGAAAGTGCGATGTCAGTCAGGGTTTTGGCGAGTGATGGAAGGTGAAAAATGCCGGACGGGCAGTTCCACAAAAAAGACCGGAGTTACCCGGCCTTTTTTTCTGTGTTCAGCTGTCCACTGTCAACTGTAAGCTGTCCACTCCCTAGTGACTCATCCCGATCTGGATGTGCCCGAACTCCTGGAGCTTGTTCAACACCTCGTTCTTGATCTCCTCCAACCGCTCCGGAGTCTTCGCCTCGAAGCGCGTCACGAGGGACGGCTGTGTGTTCGACGCGCGCATCAGTCCCCAACCATCGCCGAACAAAATCCGGACCCCGTCAATGTCGATCACATCGTACTTCGACTTGAAATACTCAATCGCCTCGTTCGCGATGCGGAACTTCTCGTCGTCGTTCTCGCACCCGCAGCGGATCTCCGGCGTGTTGTAATAGCGCGGCACGCCTGCCAGCAGTTCCGTGGGCTTCTTGCCCGTCTTGTCCATGATCTCCAGCATGCGGCAGGCCGCGTAGATTGCGTCGTCATAGCCGAACCAGCGGTCCGCGAAGAACACATGCCCGCTAAGTTCTCCGGCCAGAGGGGCCTTTTCCTCCGACATCTTCTTTTTCAACAACGAGTGGCCGACCTTCCACAAAATCGGAACGCCGCCAGCCTTGGTGATCTCCTCCTCCAACGCCATCGACGACTTCACCTCGTAGATGATCTTGGAACCGGGCAGGTCCTTGAGGATATCCTTCGCATAGATCAGGGTGAGAAGGTCGCCGGGAATGAGTTCGCCCTTTTCGTCCACCACGCCCACGCGGTCACCATCGCCATCGAGGCCGAAGCCGACCTCGTAGCCGAGTTCCACCACCTTCTTGCCCAGATCCACCACGTTTTCCGCAACCGTCGGGTCGGGGTGGTGGCTCGGGAAGGTGCCGTCCACAGTATCGTAAATGCTCGTCACGTCGGCGCCGATGCGCTTGAACACCCGTGTGCCGTAAAGCGCGCCCGTCGCATTGGCCGGATCGTACACCATCTTGATGGGACGGCTCAGCTTGAACTTCGAGGCAATCAGGTCGATGTAGTCATCCGTGATGTCCTGCGTCTTCGTCGTCCCCTTGCCCGTCGCGAACTCGCCCTTCATCGCGATGTCGCGGATGTGCGTGATCTCCGCGCCGAACATCGTCGTCTTGCCCACGCCCAGCTTGATGCCGTTGTAGTTCTTCGGGTTGTGGCTCGCCGTGATCATCGCGATCCCGTCCACCGGAAGGTGGAACGCCGAGAAGTAGCACAGCGGCGACGTGACGATCCCGATGTCGATCACGTCGATGCCGGTGGAGTTGATGGCGGCGATGAATGCATCCATCAGTTCCCGGGTATGCAGGCGCACGTCGCCTCCCACCGAGATGACCTTCTTGTCGAGGCTGCGCAGGTGCGTGCCGAAGGCCTTGCCGATCAGCGCGATGCTCTCGGGATTCAGCTCCGAGGGAACGAGGCCGCGGATGTCGTATTCACGGAAGATGGAGGTTTTCATGGAGGGGATCCTGTGATATGGATTGATGTTTCGGGTACGTTCTCGGTGATCGGGGTAGGCGTAGGGGCAAATAATTATTTGCCCCTACAATGCCTACCCCTCGATCACAGTCTCCTTCGCGATCACGACGATGCCGGTTTCGGTGACGTGGAAGCGCTGGCGGTCCTTCTCAAGGTCGACGCCGATCTCGAAGCCGGGGGGGATATGCACACCCTTTTCAATGATCGCGCGCCGCACGATGGCACCGCGCCCCACGTCCACCTGCGGGAAAAGGATGCTGTCGCTGACGCGGGCATGGCTGTGCACGCGGCAGCCTGGCGAGAGTACGGAGCGCGATGCGCGGCCGCCCGAGAGGATGCAGCCTTCCGACACGATGGAATCTTCCGCGATTCCGCGCCGACGGTCGTCGTCGCCCTTGCCGAAGACGAATTTCGCCGGAGGAAGGTTCCAGTTCACCGTGCGCAGGGGCCACTTCGGATTGTACAGGTTGAATGCGGGGGATACCGCGCAACAATCCATGTTCGCGTCGAAGAAGGCATCAAGGGTTCCCACGTCGCGCCAATAGCCCTCTGCCTCCACCGTCTCGCCCGGGACGCGATTGGTCTGGAAGTCGTACACATACACGGGGTGGTGGTTGTAGATCGCGGGGAGGATATCACGACCGAAGTCGTGGCGTGAGTTCTCGAGTTGGCTGTCCGATAAAAGCTCGCGCACGAGGAACTTGCTGTTGAAGATGTAGTTGCCCATCGAGGCCAGCGCCCACCCGGGGCGCCCGGGCATGTGCTTGGCGTTCGCGGGCTTCTCGTCGAAGCCGATCATGCGCCCTTCCTCGTCCACCTCGACGATGCCGAAGGACGACGCCTCGGAAATCGGCACGGGAATGGCCGAGATGGTCGCCACTGCGCTCTTCTCCGTGTGGTACTTGAGCATTTGGCGAACATCCATCTTGTAGATGTGGTCGCCTCCGAACACCGCGACATAGTCGGGGCGCACGTCGCGGATGAGGTTCACGTTCTGGTAAATCGCGTCGGCCGTACCGGTGTACCAGTTCACCCCCATGCGCATCTGCGCGGGCACCAGGTCGACGTACTGGTCGAAGTCCCGGTTAAGCTGCCATGCGGTGGCGATGTGGCGGTTCAGGGAGTCCGACTTGAACTGGGTGAGCACCTTGATGCGCTGGAACCCCGAGTTCACGAAGTTGTTGAGGACGAAATCGATGACGCGATACTTGCCCGCGAAGTGCACGGCAGGTTTGGCGCGGTCCTGGGTCAGCGGCTGCAGACGCGACCCTTGGCCGCCGGCGAGCACCATTGCGAGGAGGTTTTCCATGTGTCCTTCCGGGAGAGAGAAAGGTGTCGGAGCGAATTTCACCTGAAGACGAAAAAAAACGCGCCCTATCCAATATACGGAGGGGCGTGGCAAAATGCGCGGGAATCGGGAAGTTTTGGTAGTGCGTAGGGGAGTTGAACCCCTGCTCCCGCCGTGAGAGGGCGGTGTCCTGACCACTAGACGAACGCACCGGGACGGGGAAGTTTAGAAAAAGAGATGGGGGAGGGGAAGGGGAGGGCGAAGACGGAGACGGGGGATACAAGCCTTGTCCTTGTGGACAGATGAGTGGCCTGGCTGTTTCTCTCCCGACTCCCGTCTCCAATCCCGATTAATTCCGGTAAACTTCGTCGAGCCTGTTCACCACGCGCGCGCCACGGGGAAGCTCCGCCATCCAGGCCTGGTACAGGTTCGTCACATGGAAACGATCCCCATCACGCCGTGCGGCGGCGATGCGCTCCACCAGAACCGAGTCGGAAAGCGGCCGTTTCTCCAGAACCTTCGCGATGACCGCGCCTTCGGGAGTCACGCGCACGGGCCCCCACTCGCGCTCGGGTTGCAGCATGGCGCCGAAAAGACGCGAGTTGTCGAAGCCGAAACCCACGGCGTACGACTCCGCCGCGATCCAGGCGCTGGTTTCGAGGCGCGCCTCGCCGACGCGCGTGGGAGGCGTGCCGGAAGCCACAATTTCGGGCCGCACGCGCTCGGCCTCCTCGCGGGAGGCTTCGAGGGCGCGCACGCGGGCGAGGTCACGGGCGACATCATCGCGGGTGCGCGCGAAATCACGCCCTTTGGGGAATTGCGCATCGCGCTCGAACAGGTAGATGGCATCCTCGTTCTGAAGCACTTCGGAAACGCGCGCCCGCCGCTCGAAGGGGCTGAATGCGAACGAATTCATGCCTTGGACATAGGCGTCTCCCAGGCGGGTGAGGCTTCCCCTTTCGAAAACCGGAGTCGTCAGGACCTCGAGTCCGGCGTTCTCGGCGGCGGCCCTGAGGCCGGTACGCGCGGCTTGGGCCCGCACCGCATCCGCGATCTGCATCAGGCTGTCCGAGGTTTCGAGCCCGGGGTTGATCTCGAGCAGGATGTGGCTGACGCCCGCGCGCTCGACGCCGCCTTCCCGACGCTTTTCGTGCAGCAGGATGACGTGGACCCCGTAGGAACTCAGCACGGGGTCTGAAATCTCTCCGGGAGACAACGCGAAGGCGGCGTCCGCGAACTCGGGCACCCACGCCTCGCGGGGCGAAAGGCCAGGCAACCGGCCTCCATTCTCGGCACTGCCGGCATCGGCGGTGTAACTGTAGGCCAGGTCATAGAACGACTCGCCCTCGCGCGCCCGGTCGCGCAGTTCCTCCGCGAACTCGAGCATCAGGGCGGTGTCGGCAGACGAGGGGACGAGCGGCACGCGCACATAGTTGAGGCGCGCCGCCTCCTCGCGCCGCCAGAAGCTGTCCGGGTGGGCTTCGAAGTGGGTGCGCAATTCCGCATCCGTGAAGGCGTCCTCGGGCATCGGGAAAGCATCCGCAGGCACACGGTAGTACTGCAGCCTGGCCTGGTTTTCACGCACCTTGAGGCGGAATGCCTCTTCAAGATCGGTGTGGTGCGACTGGGAACGGAAAAGCTGCTGCAACTGCAATTGCGGAATCACCGTGGTCTTCAACTGATGCTCGAGCAGTCGCATGGCGGGGCGGTCGTACACAGACGCCTGGGTCAGCCAGCCTTGGTAGCGGACGGGATCGAATGTTTCTTCGCGCAGGAACTCGGGAACCTGTCCCGGGCCTTCATATTGCGCAAGGAAATTGGACACCTCGGCGGGATTCTGCACGAGGTAGTCGAACATTTCGTCGACGCTGGCATGCAGCGAATACGAACGGATGAGGCGTTGCAAAAGGATTGCCTGCACGCGGAACTGGAACAGGTCTTCGCGCAGGTTGGCGGTTTCCGCCGCGTCAAGCGGACGCCCCAACCGGGCTTCTTCGGAGCGCATGTAGTTCTGCAACTCCTGTTGGAACCCGATCGTGGAGATCTCCTGGCCTTCCACCTCGCCGACCGTTTGGCCCGAACCTGCTCCGTCCATGGGGACGTCCATCAGGATCAGACCCGCTCCGATCAACAGGAGAAAGGCCAGGATGGCCCATTTCGATTGCCGCTTGACCCACATCATGCTCATGACACACCTCGTGCGAATGGACGCCCCGCCACGGAAGAGGCAGGGCAAAGAGGCCCAAAACTATGTACCGGGGCCTGTCCGGACAAGTTTTTTAAGGGGGGGCGTCCCCCGATGGCCGTTCCGTGCCGGGGGAGCCGCCTCAAGGAACCCCTCCATCGGGTGGTGCTGTCCCTTTGCGGAAGCCGACGCGGTGTACCTTTCCAGCGCATGGCAGCATACGATTTCGTCGTCGTCGGTTCCGGGATCGCCGGGCTCTCATTCGCCCTGCAGGCGGCACGCCACGGGAAAGTCCTCGTGCTCACCAAGCAGCTCAGCCGTTCGGGGTCGACGCATTTGGCCCAGGGCGGCATCGCGTCAGTCCTCGACCCCGCCGACTCCCTCGACCGGCACGTGCAGGACACCCTCACGGCCGGGGTGGGGCTGTGCCGGCGCGAGCGCGTCGAAATCCTCGTGTCACAAGGCCCTGACGCGGTGCGCCGGCTGGTTGAGTGGGGAGCGCGTTTCACCCGCGCGCCCGCGCGGGAGCGCGCCCGTGGTATCTCCTTCGCGCTTGCCCGCGAGGGAGGGCATTCAAGCTCCCGGATCGTTCACGCCCATGACGGCACCGGCCGCGAAATCCAGAGGGCGCTCACGGAGGCCGCCGCCGTGGATCCCAATATCACCGTGCGCGAGAACGTGCTGGCCATCGACCTGATCACCGCGAAACACCTGAAGCCCGGAGAACGGCGCGGCGGGCGCGATGGTGACCGCATCTTCGGCGTCTATGCCCTCGACGTAGCGGCGAACCGCGTCGAGATGCACCTCGGAGCCGCCACGATTCTTTGCACGGGAGGCGTGGGACAGGTTTACAGCCACACGACCAACGACTCCGTCTCCACCGGGGACGGCATCGCCATGGCCTATCGCGCCGGGGCGGCGGTGGAGGACATGGAGTTCATGCAGTTCCATCCCACCGCCTTCTACAACCCCGGGCACCCCATCTATCTCATTTCCGAGGCGCTGCGCGGGCATGGAGGCATTCTGCGCAACCGTGCGGGGGAACCCTTCATGCGCGATGTCCATCCCCTGCAGTCCCTGGCGCCGCGCGACATCGTGGCCCGGGCAATCGACGCCGAAATGAAACGCACCGGCGAACCCTGCGTCTTTCTCGACATGACGGACGCAGGTACCGCGGCGTCACTGCGCCGGCATTTTCCGAACATTCATGCGCACTGCCGGCGCTTCGGAGTGGACATCGCGAAGGATTGGATTCCCGTGGTTCCGGCCGCGCACTTCATGTGCGGCGGCGTGCGTGTCAATGCCCACTCCGCAACCGCCTTGCCGGGGCTGTACGCCGTGGGCGAGACGGCCTGCACGGGCGTTCATGGTGCCAACCGGCTTGCCAGCAACTCGCTGCTTGAAGGGGTGGTTTTCGCTGAACGCGCCCTTGGCCACATTCTCGCCTCGTCGCCTCCGCGTCCCTTGCGCAGGCGTTTCCGCGAGTGGGACAGCTTTCGTTTCAGGCCCGCACCCGAGACAGTGATTTACTCGCATTCCATGGAAACCATCCGGTCCACGATGTGGCATTACGTCGGCATCGTCCGCAGCGATTTCCGCCTCGCGCGGGCGGCAGAGTTTCTGCGCGTCATCAGCCGCCAGATCCAGTCCGACTACTGGTCATTCTCCATGGAGCCCAACCTCATTGAATTGCGGAACCTCACGCTCTGCGCGGAACTGATCATCCGCAGCGCACGGGCGCGCAAGGAGTCGCGGGGTCTCCACTTCAACGTCGATCATCCGGGTTTGCTGCCGTATGCGCGACACTCCACGCTGCGAATCTCGCCCGGCGGCGGAAACTGATGCCCTGCGGTCCCCGGGAGTGATCGCGTGACCTTTTTCCAGCCCATCTGGCTGTTTCCGCTTGTTGCCGCTTCCGGGTTGTGGCTGGCCTGGCGCTTGTACGCGAACCTCCCGGCTCTCACTGCCAAGGCGCGCGGCATTCTCATCGGTTTGACCGGGGCGATCTGGCTCCTGCTTTCCTGGACGATCATCGCTCCGGGGGTTCGCACGGCAACGGAGGTTTATCATCCCCCGGTCGTTGTGCTTGCCATGGACGCCGGCCGCGGCTTCGCAGCAT
>JBJHDK010000073.1:0-9763 GCA_050486505.1 Fibrobacteria bacterium
CAGCCATGATGCTGGGACGATTGAAACGCGCCATGGCAATCACCGAGCCCGGCATGTTCTTGTCGCAGCCCACCACGGAAATGTTCGCGTCGTACCACATCGCCTTGGTGACGGTCTCGATGGAATCGGCGATCAGGTCGCGCGACTGCAGCGAGTAGTTCATGCCTTCCGTACCCATGGAGATGCCGTCGCTCACGCCGATGGTGTGGAACATCAGCCCCTTGAGCCCCGCGGCGTTCACGCTGTTCTTGATGCGCGCGGCGAGGTCGTTCAGGTGCATGTTGCAGGGGTTGCCGTCCCAGCCCGTGCTGGCGACGCCGACCTGCGCCTTGCCCATGTCCTCGTCGGTGAAACCCGTTGCATAGAGCATGGCCTTGGAGGCCGGCTGCGAAATCACCTCGGTCAGGTGGGAGCTGTATTTGTTGAGCTTGGGCGTGCTTGACATGGCGGTTTTTCCTGAAAAAGACGGAATCGAAACCTAGAAAAAGGGTGGATATGGGGGGTACACCCTTGGCTGCCCTGCCGGACGGGAACGGCGATGTTCAGGAACGCGTGTAGGGGCGAATGATGATTCGTTCGCCTTCGGCGACCTCATCTATAACGCAATTCGCCCCTGCTACCGTACCGCTTCGACCGCGTTCCTGAAAATCGCCAGCCCGTCGCCCTCCGCCTTCAATCCATCGCGTTGCCAGTGGGGGTGCTGCGTCGGGAGCACGTGTGCCTCGGGGTGGGGCATCAGGCCGAATACGAGTCCGTCCTTGCTGCACAGGCCCGCGATGTGTCCCGTCGAACCGTTCGGGTTCTCCGGAAAACCTTTCGGCATCGATCCATCCGCGTTGCAATAGCGCAGGCAGGTCTGCCCGTTCGCTTCGAGTTCCTTCAACAGCTCCGGACTCCCCGGAATGAACTTGCCTTCGCCGTGGCGCACGGGCAGGTACATCCGCGAGACGCCCTTGAGCCAGATGCTGGAAACGTTCGCGTCCGTTCTCAGGTGGCACCAGCGATTCTCGAAGCGACCGGAGTCGTTGTAGGTCAGCGTGCAGGTTTGCGTGAACGACGCGGGTTCCGTGCCGGGCAGCAGGCCGAGCTTCACCAGCACCTGGAAGCCGTTGCAGATGCCGAGCATGGGCACCTTTTTCTCGCGCAGGCGCAGCAGGGTGTCGCCCAGCTTGTAGCGCAGGCGATTGGCGAAAACGCGCCCGCTGGCGATGTGGTCGCCGAAGGAGAACCCCCCCGGCACGGCGAGAATGGCGAAGTCTTCGAGCTTCACGCGGCCGTCGATCGCGTCATGCAGGTGCACGCGCACGGCGTCGCCGCCGGCGAGGTTGAAGCTGTGGGCGAGTTCGACGTCGGAGTTGATGCCGTAGCCGGTGAGGATGGCAATGCGGGGCTTGGTCATGTCAAAAATCCAGCGGCTTGCGCCATGCGGCGAAGGCGGCGTCGAGGGTGGTGTCGACGAGCGTCGCGTCGTCGCGACGGACGCGCAGGGCGGGGGTTTCGGTGACGGCGCCGACGCGGGCGAAGGCTGACCCTTGCAAAGCGGCCTCGAAGTCGGCGGCCTTGTCCGGGGACACGGAGACCACGAAGCGGCCCTGGCTTTCGCCGAAGAGCAACCCGAGGTCGGAAACGCCCTTGTCCTGCGGGGCGAGCGCGAGGTCGACGTCGCAGCCGAGGCGGCCGCCGATGGCGGACTCGGCCAGCGCGACCCACAGGCCGCCGTCCGAGACGTCGTGCACGGAGCGCGCGAGCCCCGCGCGGATGGCGGCGGAGAGCTTCGTGTAGAGCGCGAGGTTCGTCGCGAAGTCGGTGACCGGCACCGCGTTCCCCACGGCGCCGAGCATGGCGAAGTACTCCGAGGCCCCGAGTTCCTCACGGGTTCCCCCCAACACATACACGAGATCTCCCGCGGACTTGAAGTCGATGGTGGCGGTCTTCGTCGCGTCGGGGATCGGTCCGATGACGGTGACCATGAGCGTGGGCGGGATGCTGATCTTGGTGACGCCGCGCCCGTAGTCGTTCTTCATCGAGTCCTTGCCCGAGATCAGCGGCAGGCCGTAGGCGACGCAAATTTCGTAGAGCGCCTTGTTGGCGCGCACCAGCTGGGCCATCTTGTACTGGCCGTCGGGCGCCTCGGGCGACTCGACCGGGTCGGGCCAGCAGAAGTTGTCGAGCGCGGCCAGCTTGCCCGGCTCGCCGCCGACGGCCACGGCGTTGCGTACGGCCTCGTCCACGGCGGCGGTGGCCATGTGCCAGGCGTCGATGTCGCTGTAGCGCGGTACGATGCCGTGCGAGACGACGAGTCCTTCCTTGCGATCGTGCAGCGGTTTGATGACCGCAGCGTCGCTGGGCCCGTCGTTCTCGCGGCCCATGAAGGGCTTGACCACGCTCTGGCCCTGAACTTCATGGTCGTACTGGCGGACCCAGGTTTCCTTGGAGCAGATGTTGAGCGTGCCCAGCAGGGCGAGCGCATCCGCATTCAAGTCGCGCGCGGCGAGGGATGCCGCAGGCGGATCGAGGTGCTTCGGGGGGGCCCAGCGGGCCTTGAGCTTGAGCTGGGGGTTCCCGTTGTGGAGGAAGTCCATGTCCATGCGGCACACGGGCTTGCCGTCGTAGTAGCACTCGAAGAACCCCGAGTCCGTGAACGTGCCGAGGTCCGAGACCTCGACGTCGCGGCGCGCGGCCAGCTCGAAGAACGTGTTCAGGTTTTCGGGTTGCACGGCGAAGGACATGCGCTCTTGCGCCTCGGAGACGAGGATTTCCCACGGGTCGAGGCCGGCGTACTTCAGGGGCGCGCGGTCGAGGTGCAGCTCGCAGCCGCCCGACTCCCGCGCCATCTCGCCGAGCGAGCTCGACAGGCCGCCCGCGCCGTTGTCGGTGACGAAACGGAACAGCCCGAGGTCGCGGGCTTCGAGCAGGAAGTCCGACATTTTCTTTTGCGTGATGGGGTCGCCGATCTGTACGGCGGAGACCGGGGACGCTTCGGTGAGCGCGGCCGACGAGAAGGTCGCACCGTGGATGCCGTCCTTGCCGATGCGGCCGCCCGCCATCACGATGCGGTCGCCGGGGAGGATTTCCTTTTCATGCGAAGGCTTGCCGTGAAGCTCCGACGGGATGAGACCGCCCGTGCCGCAGAACACCAGGGGCTTGCCGAGGAAGCGGTCGTCAAACACGATGCTGCCGTTCACCGTGGGAATGCCCGATTCGTTGCCGCCGTCCTTCACGCCGCGGTGCACTTCCTTCAGCAGGCGCTTCGGGTGGTGCAGCTTCTCCGGAACCGGCTTGTCGTAATACGGGGAGGCGAAGCAGAACACATCGGTGTTGAAGATGGGCTTGCAGCCCATGCCGCAGCCGAGGATGTCGCGGTTCACGCCCACGATGCCCGTCATCGCGCCGCCGAAGGGATCGAGCGCCGACGGGCTGTTGTGCGTCTCGGCCTTCATGGCCACGTCCCAGCCGTCGGCGAAGGCGATGATGCCCGCGTTGTCGGTGAACACGGACTTGAGCCACGGCGCCTTCGGCCGCACGGCATTGGTGGCGGCCTTCACGTAGGTCTTGTACAGCGAGCGGATGGTCTCGGTCTTTCCGTTTCCTTCCGGCGAAGCGTCGGTGTACTCGACCTCCGCGGCGAAGATCTTGTGCTTGCAGTGCTCGCTCCACGTCTGCGCGATCATCTCCAGTTCCACGTCGGTGGGGGAGGCGGGCAGGCCGAGCTTCTTGCGCGCCGCTTGATGCAAGGGATCGGCGAAGTGGTTGCGGATGACCTGCATCTCCTCGAGCGTGAGGGAGAGCAGCATCGAATCCGAAAGTTTCACCAGCGCATCGCCGTCATCCGGAAGGTCGATGGCGCGCACCTCGGGGACATGTGGTGTGGTCACCTTGCGCGACTGCGCGGGGATGCCCTCCGGCTTCCAGTTGGCGCGCGCCACGACTTCCCAGGTTTCGATCAGCGGGTTGGCCAAAAGCGCCGTCGCCACGCGCACGGCCTGCTCCCGGGTGAGGTTTCCCTTCAGCAACACCTGCCGACCCGCGTACACCTTGTCGTCCTCGGCCAGCGGCTTGCCCAGCGCATCGGCCACGCCTTCGCGCGCCGAACGGCCCGTGTTATCGGTCACGCCCGGTTTGAACCCGGCCTCGATGACCCAGTCGAAGCCCGGCAGGGCGGTTTCGGCCAGCGGGCGGTTCACGGCCGCGCTTTCGGTGACGGGATCGCAGAACACGTCTTTCGCCACCGCGTCCAGTTCGGCGGGGGACAAGTCCATTTCCAGGGTGTAAACCCGGATCAGGGCGGCGGCATCTGCGGGGATGCCGAGATCCTCGCGCATGGCGCGCAAGACCCGCTGCGCGGGAGAGTCGGTGGCAGGGCTTTTCTGGGCGACCTCGATGCGATTCAGCAAGACGGGGGTTCCTTCGGGGTGCGGGCTGCGGAAGGGTTGGGGAGGCCGGAAATTTAGCTCAGGGAGGGACTCTTTGCGGTATTCCCCCTGGATGGTTCGTGGGGCGTCGGAATTCGCACGTTGGGTGGTTTGAGGGGGCGCTTTCACTCGACGGGATACCCCGCGCGAAATGATTTTGTGATGTATGTTCCGTATCTGAATGAGTGTCGCCCTGATGATCGGGGCGGTACAGTCAAAGACGAGGAGGCGCGGCATGAATGCTTCGATCAGGGAAATTGGCGCGGGAGCGGTGATCCTGTTGCTATCTGGATGCATCTTGAGTCCAAAAGACGAAACTCCCGGCAGCCGGTGGTTCGACCGGAAATCCGGAACATCGGAGCATTTGAATGCAGTGGCGTGGAACGGGGAACGGCTTGTGGCCGTGGGGGCGGGGGGGACCGTGTTGACCTCATCCACCGGCACATCCTGGACCGCTCGCTCTTCGGGTGTGACGAGTCGGCTGAATTCCGTGACCTGGGCCGGCACGCAGTTCGTGGCTGTGGGGGAAGGTGGAACCGTCCTGACTTCCCCGGACGGCGCATCCTGGACGACGCGCGATGCGGAAACGACGGCATCGCTGCACTCGGTGACCTGGACGGGGGAGACGCTGGTTGCCGTGGGGGCGGGCGGTGCGCCGGAACACTTGGCAGTGATGCTATCCTCGCAAAACGGGGTGGAATGGGAACCTTTCGCTTCGGAAACCGCAAGTGATTTCTCTTCGATAGACTTTGTGATGTGGGCAGGCGGGAAATTCATCGCCACTGCGTTCGGCTCAGGCGGGGTACGAATTCTCGTATCATCGGACGGGGAGGCCTGGAGTAGCTTCCCGGGCTTTACCATGGGCTTGAATTCCGGTGCCTGGACGGGACAAGTATTCGTGGTGGCGGGTGAAGGGGGTATCATGACTTCCCTGGATGCTTCCACATGGGATTATCCATCCGTTCAACATGCCCCTTTTCGCTCAGTTGCTTGGTCCGGTCGCAGGATGGTTGCCGTGGGTAGAAACAGCGCCGTGTTTCGTTCCCCGGACGGGTTGTCGTGGGCTCCCGGCCAGCTGGAGAAAGTCACTGTTCATTTCAATGGAATCACGTGGACCGGCAAACGGTTCGTCGCCGTGGGGAGCGACGGTCACATCTTCACTTCGCCCTAGTCGACCACAGGGAATCTTAAACCCTCCGCAGCATTGATGACGCGGAGCCCCGAACCATCCAGCGAGTTGATTGCGAAGAATCCCAAACCTTCGAAGAGTCGTCCACAGGGAACTACTTTTCCCTGTCCGTGTCCCTGTAGCTCAACTGGATAGAGCAGTGGTTTCCTAAACCGCCGATCCCCGTTCGAGTCGGGGCGGGGACACCAGTTCAATTACGAATTACGAGTCAAGAATTACGAGTTGGTGGGGCGGGGGTGTTTTCCCTGAGCTTGGGCACTGACGGAGAATTCCCCAATAATCAGCGGAAACGTCGGGCGAAGGGTTCGCGGTGGCGGTAAATTCGGCCTGATGCTGTGCCGAATCTTGATTTTTGTCACACTCTGCGCCGGATCCCCCGTGTTCGGGGACGAGGCTGCGTCCAATCCCCGCATTGAGCGCATCGAGCGACTTTTAGGGGAAATCCGCACGGAGCTGGACTCCCTGAAAAAAGAGGGCACGCCCCCCGGGCTTTCCACGCAGCCGCCCCGGGTTTCTCCGCCGGTTTATCAGGATTTGCTGACGGAACGGCAGCGAAGGCTGGCCGCCGGCACACGCACCGAGCATCGCACGACGGCGGCGGGGTACTCGTTCAATTCCAACAGCCCTTTCATGATGAGTGCCATCCATTGGTGGGATCCGTCCTGGGGCGCACGGTTCGAGGGAACCGTCTCTTGGCGCGATGGAGACATCTATGAGCAGGAGCATTACTCCGGAGTGAACGTGTCCCTGTTGCGGAGCATCCACCGGTTCGAGGGGTTCGAGTCTCTCGAAACGCACTTGTACGGGTTCGCGGGGACGGGCCTTTTTCGGGAGCGCTTCGGGTACAGGGATCACACGGGCGGCACCGGAAGATTTGTCTGGTACGAGAAGCCGGATCTCTCGTGGCATCTGCAGGTGGGCGCAGGCACCGAACTGAACATCTTCGCGCTGGGTGGCGTGTTGCTGGTTCCTGAAATCGGGATGCAGGCCAAGCGGTACTTGGTGCGGTTTCAGGACTCTGATTCGTGGAGGTTTCGTTATCCAACCGGCGTGACTCCCGAGAGCAATTTCTCGCTGGACGCCTACTTTGCCTTTCACCTCAATTTTTATTTCCGATGAACACAAAGCTTCTGCTTCTGTCGGTGCTCCTGGCGGTTTTCGCGGCCTCGGCGGGGGAACGTTCAGAGTCCTCCAAGGAAGACGGAGGCCGTTGGTTCGTCGGGCTTGGCGCCGGCCATACATCGGGGAACGGTCTCCAGGTCGGAATGATTCGGGGGCCTCACACTGGCCAGCTCGGTCTCGGCCTGCTCTACGACGGAGAGCGTGCGCGCTTTCGTTACAGCCTTGGAGGACGGTATTTGCGGGAGCTTTACACGGGCGAAGTGAACGATACCTATGCCTGGGGAGGCGCCGCATTGCATGGCAACCACGTCAAGGATCGCGAGAATGCACATACGGTGACCGCAGGTGCGGGATTAGGGATTGCGTTCCATTTCGGGCTTCCATTCCGATTTTTCATGGACTCGGGCTTTGCGCTTTCGCGCGAACGCCAGGAAAAGCACATCGGAATCACGGGGGTCACCGTGGATCGGAGATTCGGCCCCGTCATCAACGGTGGAGTTCTGTACGCGTGGTGAGGGAAAACACGTGGCAATGATCTCCACGCCGGGCTAGATTAAATCCGATGTTTCGTCCGTTTTTTTTCATTGTTGCACTATCATTCCACGCAGTCGGGGCCGAATCCGGTCAGCTGTATGAGACGGTGACATCCGTGCCGGGGCGAACGGCCTCGGAACTGCAGAAAGACCGGGCCAGGTTGAACCACACGCCCCTTTACCGCACCTCCATCGGCTATTCATTCGATATCGATATGCCGATAGGGTTCAATGTGCAGCGGTGGTCCGGTGCCTATGGATTCCGTCTGGAGCTGGGCGCGGAACTGGAATCGAATGACCATGTACTGGGCACAAAGCTCATGTTGATGCGAAGCATTCACGATTACTCCTTTCTCGAACTTGTGGAGAACCGTATTTACGCCTTCACGGGTATCGGAATATGGCGATGGGACCAAAAAAATTCGCAGGGGAGATGGTTTGAAAAGCCGGATCTTTCGGGCGATGTATTTCTCGGGGTCGGTGTGGAAGTGCCGGTGCAGCTTCTGGGAGGCATCCGGGCCGCGCTCGAGGCGGGGGTTGTCGGATCTCGCTACTTCAGCCGCTTCGAACACTCCTCGAACCACGATCCTTTCGATGACGGTTATGACAGCAAGAGTGATTATCACTTCGGACCGCACGTTGCCTTTCACCTGAACTTTCCCATCCTATGAGAAACCTGATCTTATCCGTGATGTTTGCGGCTGTTTGGACACATTCCGCACCGGCAGGGGATTCTGTTCCGACAGGAGAGGACGCGGTGTATTACTCTGCGGGCCTTGGCCTCGGATTCACCGCGGGCAACGGGCTGCATTTTGGTGTGGGAAGGAACCGTGATGACATACAATTCGGCGCGGGATTCCTTTTCGACGGCGAGGAGGGGGAACAGCTTTACAGTCTCGGCGCTCGGTACTTGCGTACGCTGTATTTCGGGTCCGTGAACGACACCTACGCCTGGGCGGGAGCCGGGGCGCATGGGATCAAAACTCCTTCCCGTGGAACCCGGATTTCATATGTCGGTGCAGGCCTTGGCGTCTCGTTATTGCTGGGTGATCCGTTCAGGTTCAATGTCGATACGGGGCTGCACACGGAATTCAGGACCGGGAGATCATACATGCCCAACCTTTCTCCCTCGGGTAACCTGGCCTTGCAATACGTGTGGTGAGGACGAGAGACTCCCTGGAAGCATCGCTTCGGAGAGTTTGGGACGCTTCGGGATCAGCACTTCGAATGGTTCGGGTTTGGGAAAACACAGGAACGACGAAGAGACGTTCCCTCCCGAACCCGAACGATCCACGGAGCGGACAACAAAGAATCCCGAACCGTCCGCCGCGCTGATTCCGGAGATTCCCAAACCCACCAAGGAGTTGACCGCGCAGAGTCCTCCCTCTTCCTACCTTGTCCCCCCATGACTTCCGTGAAAACTCCGCCAGAAACCCCCAATTATCCCTTCCTCGACGCCGCCATGGGCCGCCTCCCCTCCCGTCCGCCGGTGTGGATTATGCGCCAGGCCGGGCGTTATCTGCCGGATTACCGCCGCGTGCGCAAGCTGTTTCCCTCCTTCCTCGACTTCTGCCGCTCGCCCGAACACGTGGCCGAGGTCACCGTGCAGCCCGTCGACCAGATCGGCGTGGACGCGGCCATCCTCTTCTCCGACATCCTCGTGCTGCTTCCCCCGATGGGGTTGAACCTCGAGTTCGTCGAGGGCGAAGGTCCCGTGGTACATAACCCCGTGCGCAACGCCGCGACCATCACGGCCATGCCCGGTGGCGGGGAGCACGACGACATCAATGCCGACCTGAACTATGTGTTCGAGGGGATTCGCCTCACGTTGCGCGATCTTCATGGGGAAGTGCCCTTGATCGGCTTCGCCGGGGGACCGTTCACGGTCGCATCCTACATGGTCGAGGGTGGCTCGTCCAAGGAGCTGGCGCACCTGAAGGCGCTGATGTTCTCCGATCCCAAGTCCTTTCACCTGCTGCTGGAGAAGATCTCCCGCCTCACGGCGGCGTATCTCATCGAGAAGATTCGCCAAGGTGTGCACGCTGTGACGATCATGGATTCCTGGGCGGGGTATCTCTCGCCGGCGGATTATCGCGAGTTCGTTCTCCCGCACACGCTTTCCGTGGTGCGCCGCGTCAAGGCGCAATTCCCGGACGTTCCCGTCATCCACTACGCCAACGGTGCACCCACGTTGCTCGACGACTTCGTGAATCTCGGTGTCGATGTGGTCGGCCTCGACTGGCGCGTGGAATTGTCCAAAGCCTTCAAGGCGCATCCGGGGCAGGTGTTCCAGGGGAACCTCGACCCGAGCTTCCTCTTCGCCCCGCCGGAGAAAATCGCGGAGCGCGTGGCGGAGATGAAGAAAATCGTGGGCGATCGCCCGCACGTGTGGAACCTGGGGCACGGGATTTTGCCGAAGACTCCGGTCGAGAATGCGCGTGCGTTCGTGGACGCGGTGCACGGGGCGGCGGTGTAGGGGCAAATGATCATTTGCCCCTACCGCACCC
>JBJHDK010000074.1:0-9749 GCA_050486505.1 Fibrobacteria bacterium
GCTTCCATCGGACGCTTGTTTCGAGAAAAGGATTTCCGCATGCTGGACTCCGCGTTTCTCTCCCTGCTGACGCAGGGAGGAATGGTCACCTGGGTCACCGTCATCTCAATGACGCTCCTTTCCATCGGAGTCTGGGCCATTCTCTTCCGCAAGTGGCTCGCGAACCGTCGGCAAATGCGCTCCCTGCAACGGTGGGAACGCGAGCTTGGGCCCGGCGCGACCCTGCAGGACTTCTCGCGCCTCATGAAAACCCTGCCGGAATCCCCGATGAGCCGCGTTACGCGGGGAGCGCTGCGGGAAATCGAAGCATTGTCGCCCTACGTTTCCTATGAATCGCTCGAGGCGCGAGGCCAGCTGGTCAACGAAGCCATCGAACGCGTCGTCGACATTGAAAAGGGACTCAACGAGCGGGGAATGACCTACCTCGCGTTCTGTACGGCCACGGGACCGTTGATCGGTCTGCTCGGCACGGTCTGGGGAATCATGAACACTTTTTACGCCATCGGCCTGCACGGCTCCGCGAACATCACCGTGGTCGCGCCCGGCATCGCCGAGGCGTTGATGGCCGTGCTCGCGGGGCTCATCGTCGCCATCCCCTCGTCGCTCGGGTACAACGCATTCGCGGGCTACAACAGGCACGCTGAATCCTTCATGTACACCTTCGGTTCCGAGCTCGTGAGCGCATTCAAGCGTGCCGACCTGCTCGCCCTCGAAACCGCCGCCGGCGGGCGGGAGTAACGGATCCCCATGCGCCGCCGCGAATCGCTCCGCGTCAACGCAGAGCTCAACCTCGTCAACATCATCGACGTGATCTTCGCGATCCTCGTGGTCTTCATGATCACGGCGCCCCTGACAACCCAAGGAGTTCCCGTGGAACTCCCGCAAACCGGCGCATCCTCCATTGAAGAGACCAAAACACTCGAGATCACCATTACCCGCGAACGCGAAATCATGATCGGCGAGGCGGCTTCATCCCTGGCAGGTTTCGAGCGCGATTTCCGGGCGGCTTTCTCGGGAGATCCTGAGACCGCCATCCTGGTCAACAGCGACCGCTCCGTCCCCTACGGGGTCGTCATGGAGGTCGTGGCTGCGGTACACCGCCAGGGTGGCAAGCGCCTCGGCTTCCTTACGGATCCATCGACTCCCGGGGAGCGCTGACGCGCAATGGCGTCGGAACCGGCATCCGGTCCTTCCCGCCCACGCGGGGATTCGGGCCTGGCCCGCGCGGGCTGGATCTTCTCGATCCTCGTGCACGCCGTTCTTGTCGCGTTCTTGATGCTTTCCCACTTCCTCGTGCAGCCCCCCCCGCCCGCCACCCCTGTCGTGTTCGAACTGGTTAACCTCGAGCCCCCCCGCCTGAGGCCTGTTGCCCCGCCGACGCCGCAGCCTCCGCCCGAAACTCCGCGGCCGCAGGCGCGCCCCCCCGAACCCCCGCGTCCCACCCCGGCCCCCCGGCAACCGGAACCTCCGCGCCCGCGCCCCGAGCCCCGTGCCACCGCGCCGCAACCCGAGGCCGACCCGACCTTGCCTGTCGAGGAAACCCCTCCCGATCCGGGACAGCTCACGACGACGCTCGTTGCGAACATTCCGAGCGATCCCCGCCTCGCTTTCTGGGCAGGCCGCGTGCGCAGGATCGTGGAAGCCCAATGGAACCCGCCCGAGGGGATCGATGTAAGGGGCCGCGTGAAAACCGTAATCGGGTTCCAGGTTTCCCGTACGGGCCAAGTGTCGGGCGTGGAAGTCACCGAAGGCGCGGGCAATGCGTTGCTCGACGAACTCGCCAAACGCACCATTTTGAGGGTGGAACAACTTCCACCGATCCCCGAGTCGTTCCCGGGAGAAGTTTTGAGGGTCAGCTATGAATTCATTTACCAGGGGCGGTAGCCCCTGCGAACCCGGCGTCGTGAAGGGGTTGCTGTGCGGCCTCGTGCTGTTGTTCGTCCACCAGGCCCGCGCCGCGGATGTCATCATCACCTCGGAACAGCGCGGCGTCGATGTCATCATACTCGGCCAGACCGATTTTCCCTGCACCCAGGGGAATCCGCGCCTTTTGCCATACAACCCGGGCGACGCGATCGCAGCCGACCTCGACTTCAGCCGGAGGTTCCGGATCGAACGCGCACCCGGGCTGACTCCGGCTGTGCGCGAGCGGCTTGCGGAGGCCGGCGCCTTGGGCTACGTGCGCGGCGAGTATACCCTCGTCGGCGAGAGTTACACGCTGAAGGCCGAGTTGGTGGATCTGGAATCGGGAGAAGTCATCATCCGCCGAGATTACGAGGGGCCACGCGCGGAGCTCCGGCAGGCGTCGCACAGGTTCGCGGACGAGTTGGTCCACCAACTCTTCGGGGAACGCGGCATCGCGCAGACCGCCATCGCCTACGTCAACCAGCGCGCAGGCGCCAAGGAGATCTGGATGATGGATTACGATGGTGCAAACGCCCGCGCGCTGACCCGGAACGGAACCATCAATCTGAATCCCGTTTTTCTGGGAAATCGCGAACGGCTCGTCTTCTCAAGCTACCTCGCCGAACCTCCCCAGTTGTTCGAGATCGAAACGGCCGCTCCCTCCCCGCGACGCGTTCATCCCACGCGGGGCATGACCACCGCGCCGGCCTTCAACCCGGTCGACAGGGAGCTGGCCTTCGCATCGACAATGGATGGTCGCAGCGAGCTGTATCGTGCACCGCTCGCGGGTGGGCGCCCGACCCGCCTCACCTTTTCCTGGACCATTGAGACCTCCCCGAGCTGGTCACCGAACGGGCACGAAATCGCCTTCCTGTCGGACCGCTCTGGGCGCCCGATGATCTATGTCATGGATCGCGACGGCTCCAACATCCGCCGGATCACCCACGATTTTCAGTACTGCGGCAGCCCGGCGTGGTCTCCCCGGGGCGACAGGATCGCCTTTGCCGCCATCGACGAGGGCAACAACATGAACATCTATACCATCGGCCCGGACGGATCCGCGCCGGTCCGCCTGACTTCGGGGGGAAGCAACGAAAGTCCGGCCTGGAGCCCGGACGGGAGGTTCATCGCCTTTTCCTCGACCCGGACCGGAACGGCCGAAATCTATGTGATGCGTTCCGATGGAACCGGCCTGCGCCGCCTGACCTTCTCGGGCGGGAACACCATGCCCGCCTGGTCGGGTTTTTGAGCCTCAAGGGCATATTACGCCCTTTTTGCCATGAACCAATTTTGTAGTTTGAAGCCAGTGTTTTTGAACCCCAACCTCGTTACAATGCATTGCAGAGGAGTTGCCATGAATATGAAAATGTTGATCGTCGCAGGTCTTGCCGGAACAATCTTCCTTGCCGGATGCCGTACCGCTCCTCCTCCCCCGCCCGCTCCCGCGCCGACCGAATCGGCAGTCGATGCCGAAGCTTTACGCGCCGAAGAAGAAGCCCGTCGGGCCGCCGCTGAAGCAGAGCGTCTCGCCGCGCTGCAGCAGCGCGTCAACGAGGTGTTCGTTCCCGTGTACTTCGCGTTCGACCAAAGCGCGCTGACCGGGAAGGCAACGGAAAGCCTTGGAAAGATCGGCGCCTTGATGAAAGAGAACGAGCGGATCACGGTCGTGATCGAGGGACATACCGACGAACGCGGCACGAACGAATACAACCTCGCACTCGGCGAGCGTCGTGCCCTTGCGGTTCGCGACTACCTCGTCAGTTACGGCATCAACGGCTCCAGGCTCTCCGTACTGAGCTACGGCGAGGAAAAGCCCGCCGTTCAGGGAAGCAACGAGGAAGCTTGGTCGAAGAACCGTCGCGCCGAGTTCCGTCCTTCATTCTGATCGCTGATGAAATCTCCGCTTCATCGCCTTGCAGCCGCCCCCTTCACGGGGCGGCTGTTTGTTTTTGGCGCACTGCTTCTGCCCTTGGCGGGATGCGCCCAGATGACGGTGCTTCGCACCCATGAGCTTCAGCAAATCGACGACAGCGTCCGGGAAACACGCAAGGAGATCGCGGAGTTGCAGCGCTCCCTTGACGAGATCAGCGTACAGCAGGGCGGTACGACAAGCCGCATGCGCGCCGATCTCACATCCATGCTGAATGACCTGCAGCAGCAAATCGCCCGGCTCCACACCGAGATCAATGAGACCCAACAGCGCATCGGACAGCTGAACCAGCGGCTCGACCGCATCGCCCCGCGATCCGGCAGCGGTGCAGGGTTTACCGCCGTCCCTGACACGACGGCTCCGTCGGCAGGCATCGCGCCCGGACTCGACCTCGACCACCTGTTCAACCAGGCGCGCGAGGATTACGTGCGAGGCCGCTATGAGCTGGCATATCAGGGTTTCCGGACCGTCTACGAGCGCGACGAGGCGGGGAATTACCGCGAAGCCGCGCTATACTGGATGGCGGAGTGCCTGTGGAAAGGGCAACGCGAGCGCCAAGCCCTCGAAATGTACCACAGGACCCTGCGCGAATACCCGGAAGGCGCCTTGCGTTGTGCGACCTTGCTCAAGATCGGCCTTTTGCAGGACGAGTTGCTTGACCTACAGGGCCGCAACGAAGCCTGGGAAACACTGATCCGTGAGTGCCCCGAGAGTAATGAGGCCCGGCGTGCCCGTGAGTTGCTGAATCCCTGAGCGGATTCTTGCGCGCGGGTTATCTTTCCCGCATGCCTGTCGAAACCCCAGAGCCCAACCTCGCAGCCCGCCTCATCGCGGGTCGAGCCTTCGTCTTCCTCCGGCTGATCCTTTTCGCGGCAACCATCGCAGGTCTGCTGCTCAATCGCAACTACCTCGCCACCAGTTTCCTGCTGGCATCACTGCTGACGGGGTTGATCGCGTCGTTGAGCGTGCGCCATGACGATATCGAACGCCCATTCGCCCTTTTCTGGTTGAAGCTGGGCGACAAGCTGCTCGTCAACCTCCTCTTCCTCGTTCTTCTCCTTCGCATGATCTGGGTTCTCGACAGGGAATTTCCTGTCGTGCTGGGGACCGGACTCGTCATACTGACCCTGAGAAACGTGTTCTACCTGATCTTTTCAGTCAGCCTTCTCAAGGAGCGGCGCTCGCTTCCGGCGCACTCCTTCTGGGGGAAGGCCACCAATGCCGCCCTCATCGTCACGCTCGTCCTCTACTCCCTTGACGCCATCCATCTCGGCAGGCTTTCCATGGTCGTGAGCATCCTGTTGATGTGCACCACTTCCGTGGGGTACCTGTACTTCTACTACCGCGACGAAGCCTCCAGGAAGCCGGTGTCCCTGGCCACGCAGGTGACATTCAGCCGGATCCTCCTCGCTCCCGTGTTCGTGTGGATCTTTTTTTACGACAACGATCTCGTCTACCAAAACAACCACATCATCTTCAAGATTCTTGCGGCGCTGTTGGCGATTTTCTTCGTGATCAGCGACGGCCTCGATGGCTATCTCGCACGCAAGCGCGGAGAAGTGAGCCAGCTCGGCAAGTATCTGGATCCGTACTCCGACAAGATCACGACCATGATCATCTTCCTGTGCTTTCTGGCATCCGACTATGCCGCAGTGTGGATGGTCGCGCTGATCTTCTTCAGGGAATCGACGGTTGAAACCTTGCGGACCCTCGGTGCAGCGGCGGGAGTCACCATCGATGCCAGGCGCAGCGGCAAATGGAAAACAGCGATTCAAGGAACGGCCATCATCTCGATTCTCGTGCTTGAAATCGTGGATACACTTATCCAGAGCTATGCACCGGGAACCCCGTACTGGTCCGAAATCTGGCAGTACACTCCCTATACCTTGATGTCGCTTGTGGCGATCATCACCTTGTTGTCGGGCGTCGACTACTTCACCGGAAACCGCAAGGTGCTCGAGAAATACTTCTGAGCATCAACGCCGGCTTTACACCACCAGCACCTTCAGATCGACGGCCATCTCGCAACGCGCCGCACCCATGAAAGTGCCTTCAATCGGAGCGGCAGCGGCCGGTTCGAAGGATGCCGCCACGGGAATATGCTCCTCGCCCGGAGCCTCATGGCGCGTGGGATCGAACGCCACCCACCCCTTACCCGGCACGAACACTTCTGCCCATGCGTGCATGTGCTGCTTTTCCCCCGGCGCGGCAGGGAGGTAGCCGCTTACGAAGCGTGCCGGAATGCCTTGAAGCTTGCAGCATTCCGTGAAAAGCACGGCAAGATCACGACAAGCTCCCTGGCCTCTGCGCAACAGCATCTCGGGAGTGAGCGGAAGCCCCGTGGGTCGCGAAACGTGTACGAGGCCGGTGTGCATGCGTTGCGACAAAGCTTCGGGAAAGCGCTCAGGATCGCCTTCGGTCGCGGCGGAAACTTCCGAGCAAAACGCCTTCACGCTCCCTGCAATCTCGTCTTCTCCGGGGAGAATGATGTCCCCCAGAGCTCGTGTATCGGGCCAGATGTGCGGACCTTGCACCTCGCCGCTGCTCTCGGCTGCGACACGAAACTCCTGGACCGGCCCTTCAAAGAACGCATGTTCGACATGGTTTCCTTCGGCATCGACGTGCACCTCTCGTTCCTTGGGAGGCGGATACATCGAAATCCTGAAGTCATGGAGTCGCAGGACTCCTCCCTCCCTCGGTCGCAGGCGAAACAAATGCCGGCCAAGCTCCACAGGACGGTCGTAACGGTAGGTCGTCACATGCCGAATATGAAAACGCATTCCGCTACCGTTTGCCAGCAGACGAATTCATCACGCCCCGCCTCGAAATTTTCGCGGCAGGCTTCCCGGACGAGCGCACCGAATGCGAAGAAATTTCAGCCTCAAAAAGACCTTCGTACCATGACGGGGACAGCTGGTTGACGGAATCCCGCAATCGCGTCTGCCACCAGTCGGCATTCTCAAGCATGTCGTCTTTTGTGAAACGGCGTTCGACCATACGGTAAGTTCCCTTTCGGTACATGACCACATCGACCGGAAAATCAACATCGGCGGCACTGATGCGGGTCGAGTCGAAAGCCAGACTCCCCACCTTGAGCGCGAAGGGGAGCGGATCTTCGTGCTTCAACGTGCGGTCAAGCACTGGCTTACCGTACGGAGCCGCGCCGATGATCTGATACGGGGTCCCCTCCCCGACCTCGACCCAATTTCCCTGCGGGTAAAGCATGTACAGCTTGTGCTCCTTGTCACCCGAAAACTGTCCGCCCATGAGCACATGGATATTAAAGTGCAGGCCCGCGGCCTCAAGGGCGGCCTCATCCTCTTCCGCGACTCGCCGAATCTGGGTGGCGTAGCAATTCAGCGCCTTGAAAAGGCGATCGAAGCCCTTGCCCTTTTTCTCGAGAGCCTCGTCGAAGTATGTGATGGACTTGTCCCGCACGGAACGGAGGCCGGACGTCATGATGAAGAAGGAATACCTTTTTCCTTGGTAAACCTTGACCTTCTTTGCGGTGATGCATTCGCTACCCGATGTAATACGCGTGTCGGCGATTCCGACAAGCCCCTCCTTCAGGTTGATTCCGAGACAAAAAGTGATGGGAGACTCCTTGGTGACGAAGGTGATCTTCGGGGCCGGTGAACCTGGCGGCCGCCGCGTTACTGGTCCCACCCCCGGGAAATTTCCCGGGACTGGAGAGCAAAGAAGGATTCGAAAATCGCCTCACCGACACGGTTCAAGCCGGTTTGAAGCTCATCAAGGTACTCATGCAGGCCGCGCGCGATGATGTCTTCCATGTTTGAATAGGCCAACGTCGAGCGTAGCCTGCTGAGACGCTTCTCCGCGAGATTCCGGAACGACCCCATGGGGGTTCCGGAAATGGCGAGCAGGGCTTCCTCCGCGCGCATCAGGCAAAACAAAACAGCCCGCGGGAACTCGCGATCAAGCACGAGAAACTCCGCGACACGGTCGGGAAGGATCCTTCCATGGCGCCTGCGGAACATCTCGTAGCCGCTCGCCGAGTGCAGGAGGGCCGTCCAGAGCAGATCATCGACGACGGACCCCACGTCGACGGGGTCGGGCAACAAAATGAAGTACTTCACATCGAGAATGCGCGACGTTTGGTCTGCGCGTTCAAGGTGCCTCCCCAACCTCAGGAAATGCCACTCTTCCCCGCGGGAAAGGCTCGCCTCGAGCGCGCCGCTGAAAAGGTGACTCGCGGCGCGCACCTCGCTGTAAAAGTCGTGAGGCGACTCGGCGGCACGGCGCCGCGCCCCCGGCGAAACCAGCATGTGGTAGAAGCGGTTCAGGTGCTCCCAGGCGTCAAGAGGCAGCACACCCCTGACCTGTCTCGCGTTCTCGCGCGCTTTGCTCACGCACGAGAGAATCGAGTTGTGGGAGGCGGAGTCGAAGGTCAGGAAGCGCAACACTGCGTCGCGCATGCCGGCGTCCGTCGAGGCGGGGTCGTCGTGGCGCTCCGCGAAGACCTGCTCGTCCCCCGATGCCGCCACAAGCGGGCGCCACTGTGCACGTGTTCCGCCGGGCGCATCGAGAGCGACCTGAAGGGCAACGTCGATGCAACGCGCGACATTCTCGGCACGCTCGATGTAGCGCGCGATCCAGTACACCGACTCCGCGACACGGCTCAGCACGACGCCTGCCCCTTGAGCGGAGGCAATACCCAGGTATCCTTGCTGCCGCCCCCTTGCGAAGAATTGACCACGAGCGACCCCTTCTTGAGCGCGACCCGGGTCAGTCCCCCCGGCATCACGTAAACATCCTTGCCGTAGAGTACGAAGGGCCTGAGGTCGACGTGCCTCCCCTCGCAGCGCCCGTCGATCATCACGGGGGAACGCGACAGGGACAGCGTGCGCTGCGCGATGAAGTTGCGCGGGTTGTCCCGGATACGGTCCGCCCATTCCGCGAGAACCGCAGCCGTCGCATGAGGGCCGATCAGCACGCCGTAGCCTCCCGAATCGTTGGCGGTCTTGAGCACCAGCTCCCCGAGGTGCTCCAGCACGTATTTCCGATGGTCGTCAAGCCAGCACATCCAGGTCTCGACGTTCGGAATCAGGATCTCCTCGCCGAGATAATATTTCACGATCTCGGGCAGATAGGCGTACACGACCTTGTCGTCTGCCACTCCCGTCCCGGGTGCATTGGCGATGGCCACGCGACCGGCACGGTAAACATCCATCAATCCGGGAACACCGAGCAGCGAGTCGCTGCGAAAGACCTGGGGGTCGAGAAAGTCGTCGTCGATGCGGCGGTAAAGCACGTCGACCCGCTGATATCCGCGCGTGGTGCGCATGTACAGCCAGCCGTCCCGCACCACGAGATCGCTCCCGGTCACCAGTTCCACGCCCATCTGCTGCGCGAGGAAAGAGTGCTCGTAGTAGGCCGAGTTGTAGACGCCGGGCGTCAGCAACGCCACCACGGGAGGCCTGTCCTGTCTCGGCGCCATGAACTGCAGCATGTCGAGCAGGCGACCGGGATAATCCTCGACGGGGCGCGGATTGATGGCCCCGAAAACCTGGGGAAACGTACGCTTCATGACGAGGCGGTTTCCGATGACGTAAGAGACTCCCGAAGGGCAGCGCAGGTTGTCTTCGAGGACATAGAGTTTTCCGTCGCCATCCTTCACAAGATCGGTTCCCGTGATGTGACACCAGACCCCCCACGGAGGATTCAGGCCTTTGCATTCCTTTCGATATCCCGTTGCGGAGCGAATGAGATCCACCGGAACGATGCCGTCGCGAACGATGCGCTGTCCGTGATAGACGTCCTGCAGAAAGAGGTTCAGCGCCTGGATGCGCTGCCGGAGCCCGCGTTCGATGAAATCCCACTCCGCTGCTTCGATGATGCGGGGGACCACGTCGAAGGGGAAAATACGCTCCATGCCCGCCTGGCTGTTATAAAC
>JBJHDK010000075.1:0-3400 GCA_050486505.1 Fibrobacteria bacterium
CCCGCGCGGTACTGAAGCAGGTGCAGGAGCTGGGCGCATCGCGTGATCCGCGCGAGGGAGGTCGCATGAGTCGCGCGAACCTGGCATATCTGCTGGAAGAATATGCGCGACGGTTTCCCGAAGGAGACGGCGTGCGCCTGACGTGGAGACCGTGGGCGGCGTTGTTGGTGAAGCGGGGGTGACGCCTTACGGATTTCCGTGAAGGCGTTGCAGTCCCCCGGCAGTCGTTACCTTTGCCCGGAACCATTTTCATCCGGACGCAGCATGAACCCCAACGAACCCCCCGCCGCAGCCGCGCCATCGACGTTCACCCCCCGCCAACAACTGATGAAGGCCATCGGGCCGGGCATTCTCATGGCCGGCGCCGCAATCGGGGGGTCGCACCTCGTTTCCTCCACGCAGGCGGGCGCGAAATACGGCTGGTCGTTGCTGGTTCTCCTGTTGCTCGCCAACCTCTTCAAGTATCCCTTCTTCCTCTACGGCGAGCGCTACACCGCCGCAACGGGGGAGACCATCCTGCACGGCATCCGGCGCATGGGCAAGGGCTTCGTGGGGGCCTACTTCCTGCTCAACCTGGTCAACGCGTTCCTGAACATCGCGGGCGTCGCCATGATCACGGCGAGCCTGTCGATCAACCTCGGCGCGAACCGGCTGGGCATGCCGCTGGCGGAACTGACGTTCTCGATCGCGGTGATTTGCGCGCTGATCATCATCGTGGGGCGCTACCGGTTGCTCGACAGCATCGCGAAGGTGGTGATGGCCCTGCTGGCCGCCTCCACGCTCATCGCCGTGATCGCGGCGGGGCTGCAGCCGGTCGAACCCGTGGCGGGGTTCATGGCCGAGTCGCCCTGGAGCCTCACCGCGCTCGGCTTCATCATCCTCTTCATGGGATGGATGCCGGCTCCCATCGACGTGGCCGTCTGGCCGTCGCTGTGGATGCCCGCCCGCCAGCGCGAGACCGGGCACAAGGCCACCATGGGGCAGGCGATGTTCGACTTTCACCTCGGCTACATCATCACCGTGGTGCTGGCGGTGTTCTTCCTCGCCCTCGGCGCCCTGGTGATCCACGGCTCGGGACGCGAGTTCTCCATGGCGAGCGCGGCCTTCGCCACCCAGCTCGTCGACCTGTACACCGATTCGATCGGATCGTGGTCGTACTGGATCATCGCCATCGCCGCGTTCACGGCCATGTTCAGCACCACGCTCACCTGCGTCGACGGGTATCCGCGTTCGCTGGCCACATGCTCGGTGCTGCTGCAGGATCGCGACACACCGGCGCAACTGCGCCGCCTGCACATCCTGTGGATCGTGCTGGGTGTGGCGGTCACCTATGTCATCACGAAATTCTTCCTGCAGAACCTGGGGCAGATGCTGCAGGTGGCGATGGTGATTTCCTTCCTCACCTCGCCGGTGTTCGCGTGGATCCACTTCAAGGTGATCCGCGAGCCGTGGGTGCCCGCGCAATACCGGCCGGGGCCGTTCCTGCGCGCGCTGAGCTGGGCGGGCATGGCCTTCTTCGTCGGCTTTACCGCCCTGTTCCTGTGGTGGTTCTTCTTCTACACGGCGGGGTAGAAACTATTTCGGCCTGTCGGGTTCGCTCAAAACATTCATGGCGCCATGAAGGACTGCGAGGACATCCACGCGATCCTCGCCGATCCTGTAGATGATTCTGTAACTTCCCTCGATGACTTCCCGCACCGTCTCGGAGTCATATTCGGGGACCTTGCGTCCCGAGAACGGATGCTCGGAGATTTGTAGTGATCGTCGTGTCAGGCGATCGACAATGCGTTTCGCATAACCCGACGAGTCGCGCGCGATGTAATTGAAGATGGCATCGAGATGGTCGCTTGCGGCGGCCGTCCAACGAACCATCATGCGTCAAGACCGTATTTCGCACGAAGCTCACGGACACCCATCGTTTGATCGCCCAAGCTTTGGGACAACCCTTTCTCGATCGCCTCCCGGACATAGATCTCATGCATGAGGTCTTCCCAGGTGGCCCCGGCCGGTAGGCGATCGATCAGCTTGTGGGCTTCGTCTTTGATGTTCGCAGTCGACATGTCTCCTCCCTTGAAAACCGTTCAAGGCTGAAAATAGCCTCTCGCCGGGCGCCGGAGGAAGCCTTCCCAAGGGGAGGTGACGCCCGTCACCGCCGTCGCCGGTAGAGCGCCAGCGCCAGCGGCGACAACACCGCGGTCAGCAGGACCGGTGCGATCAGCGCGAGCCCCACGTGACCCCAGGCCGCGCCGTTCGAAAGCACCTCGCGCATGGCCGTCACCAGCAACGACACCGGGTTGACGTCCACGAACGCGCGCAGCCAGCCGGGCATGGTGGACGAATCCACGAAGACGTTCGAGGCGAAGGTCAACGGCATCAGGAAGATCCAGCTGATGGTCATCACCGTTCCTGGCGTGCGCATCGCGAGTCCGATCGCGATGAAGATCCAGCCGAAACCGAAAGCGCAGACATTAAGCAACAGCACGGCGAGCAGCACGCCCGCCAACCCGGCGCCGGGTCGGTAGCCCATGAGCAGCCCCACCAGCACCACGATGACCGAGGACAAGGTGTAGCGCACGAAGTCGCCGAACATCGCCCCCGTGATGGGGGAGAGGCGCCAGATGGGCAGGGAGCGGAAACGGTCGTACACGCCCTTCGAAAGGTCCGTGTTCAGCGTGACCCCGGTGTACATCGATGCGAAGATCACCGTCTGCGCCATGATGCCCGGCAGCAGGAATTGCAGGTAGTCCGACGGGGACCCCGCCAGTGCGCCCCCGAAGATGTAGGTGAACATCACGGTGAACATGATCGGCGTGATGATCGCGTCGAAGAGCTGCTCGGGCACATGCTTGATCTTCAGCACCGCGCGCCAGCCGAACGACAGCGTGTTCGCCAGGGCGCCCGGACGCGGGGGGCGCTCGCGTAGCGAGAGCACCGAATGCAGTCGCGGCGTGGTGATTCCGTTGCGGGGGGTCATGGGGTTTTCTCCGTGGTTCCGTCTTCGCCGGGCGACTGTTCCTGGGGTTCGGCCGGGCGCCCTGTCAGCGCGAAGAACACTTCGTCGAGCGTGGGTTGCCCCATCGAGAAACTCGCGATGCCGATTCCCGCCTCGGCAAGCTGCGAGACGGCGTGGGCGGCCCTGCCCGCATCCTCGATTTGCACCGCCAGCGCCGCGGGGTCGGCCTCGACGTAGGCCTCCGACCCGGCCGCTTCGGAAAGCACGGAGACGGCTTTTTCCCTGTCCGCGGAATCGGCCAGGCGGATGTGCAGTACACCTGACCCGACGGACGCCTTCAACTCGTGGCTCGTTCCCTCCGCGATGACCTTTCCGTGGTCGATCACGGCGATGCGGTCGGCGAGCTGGTCGGCCTCCTCGAGGTACTGCGTCGTCAGCAGCACCGTC
>JBJHDK010000075.1:3410-9706 GCA_050486505.1 Fibrobacteria bacterium
TTCCGCGACCAGGGAGCGCACGATGTCCCACACCTGGTTGCGCGAGCGCGGGTCGAGACCCGTGGTCGGCTCGTCAAGGAAGAGAAGGTCGGGCACGATGACGAGGGAGGCCGCGATGTCGAGGCGGCGGCGCATGCCGCCCGAGTACATCTTGGCCTGCTTGCCCGCCGCATCGGCGAGGTCGAAGGCTTCGAGAAGCGCGTCGGCCCGCCGCTTCGCGGCGCCGCCGCGGAACCCGAGCAGCTTCGCCAGCAGGATCAGGTTTTCGCGACCGGTGAGATCCTCGTCCACCGAGGCGAACTGTCCCGTGAGGCTGATGCGGCCGCGCACCGCGTCGGCATGGGCGACCAGGTCGTGGCCGAGCACGGTGGCGCGGCCCGCGTCGGGGGGGATGAGCGTGGCCAGCATGCGGACGGTCGTGGTCTTGCCCGCGCCGTTGGGCCCGAGCACGCCGTACACCGACCCGCGCCGCACGCGCAGGTCGATGCCGTCCACCGCCCTGGTTTTTCCGAAGTGTTTGACGAGGCCATGCGCCTCGATCGCGAGTTCCGTGTTCATGGCTTCCAAAGATGCGACCTCAACCGCAGTCGAGGTCAAGTGTTTTTCTCCGCAACGCGTCCGGCCGGGAAAAGGTGGGACAATCAAGACAATCTTTTCAAATGCGTAAAGTGCCCGTGCGGGAAAATTTTGGTCAGATGCGACACGGGAATCTATCGGAAACACGTCAAACGTGGATCCGCCGGTGTCGAACTCTTATCTTCCACCGATGCTGAAGGACACGCGGCACGGATTCAGGCAGTTTCTCGACGATCCCCCGGGCCGGCGCTTCGCGGAACTGTACGCCCGTCGCCGCAAGGTCTCGGGGGGGCGCGTCAACTTCCTCAAGGTCTTTCACATCGCCTTCGGCGTGCTTCTGATTCTCGCGGGGATTCTTTTCCTCGCCATCCCCGGCCCGGGGATCACCATGACCGTGATCGGCTGCGTGCTGCTGGGCGGGGAATCCCGGATCATGGCCGGAGTCCTCGATCGCGCGGAACTGTTTCTGCGCCGCGTCTGGCCTCCCCTGCATGCGGCATGGAAGCGGCTTCCGGGGCCCGTCCGCTGGCTCCTGATCCTGTTCTTTGCGGGCCTTCTGGCGCTGGTGACATGGCTCAGCGTGCTGGCCTTCCTGGCGCTCGACCCGCTCAGGTTCTTCCGCGCAACGTCTCCCTGAGCTCCGCGAGCTCGCGGCGAAGCGAGCGCATCTCGGCGTGCATGTCGGACTCGATGTGGTCGCGCGCCTGATGCACCGTGGAAAGCGTTTCCCGGTGCTCGGGCTCCGAGAACGTGTGCATCGCGTTCACGATCACGGCGATGAACAGGTTGAGCACGGTGAACGTGGCCACCAGGATGAAGGGCACGAAGAAGGCCCATGCGAACGGGAACGATTGCATGACGGGGCGTGCGATTCCCATCGACCAGCCCTCGAGGGTCATGATCTGGAACAGCGTGTACAGGGAGCGCCCCACGGACCCGAACCACTCCGGGAATTCCCCCCCGAACAACTTGGTCGCGATCACCGCGAAGACGTAGAAGACCAGCACCAGCACCGCCGCGATGGAGAGCAGCCCCGGAATGGCGGAGATCAGCGCGCCCACCACGCGGCGCATCGACGGGACGATGGTGATGACGCGCAGAACGCGGAGCACGCGCAGGGCACGCAGCACCGAGAGTGGCCCGGTTGCGGGCATGAGGGCGATGCCGACCACGGTGAAGTCGAAAAGGCTCCAGGGGTCGCGGAAAAACGCCAGCCGGTTCACGTAGAGACGAATGGCGATTTCGATGACGAAGACGGTGAGGATGGCCTTGTCGAGGATGAGAAGGGCGCCTCCGGTGGCGGCCATCACGGACGGCGAGGTTTCGAGTCCGAGAGTCACGGCATTGATGAGGATCAGCGCGAGGATGCCGTGCTGGACGCGGCTGTTTTCGATGAAGGAGCGCAGGCGGGCCCGGAGTGGGGATTCCTGCGCGGTCTTGGCGGTCAAGGGGGCTCCGATGCGGGAAAACGTTGATTTCCGGGGAAATTTAGGTATTCCCCCCGGGGGGTCAAGCGCCTTCCCGGAGCAGGGATCCCGGTGCGCTACTTCTGTTTCAACAGGTCGTCGAAGTACGCGATCGTCTTGACCAGCCCCTCGCGCAACGGAGTTTTGGGCTCCCAGCCGAGTTCCTTGCGGGCGAGCGCGATGTCGGGTTGGCGCTGGCGGGGATCGTCGCTCGGCAGGGGAAGGGACACGATGCGGCTCTTGCTCCCGGTCAGCGATATGACCTCTTCCGCGAGTTCACGAATGGTGAATTCGTCGGGGTTGCCGACGTTGAGCGGGCCCAGCAGGGACGGGTGCTCCATGAAACGTGTCATGCCCCCGATCAGGTCGTCCACGTAGCAGAACGAGCGCGTTTGTTGCCCGTCGCCGTAGAGGGTGATGTCTTCGCCGCGCAGTGCCTGCACGATGAAGTTCGAAACGACGCGCCCGTCGTCGGGGTGCATGCGCGGGCCGTAGGTGTTGAAAATGCGCATCACGCGGATGTCGACTCCGTTCATGCGGTGGTAGTCGAAGCACAGGGTTTCGGCGACGCGCTTGCCCTCGTCGTAGCACGAGCGGATGCCGATCGGGTTGACGTGGCCCCAGTAGGTTTCCGGCTGCGGATGCACTTCGGGGTCGCCGTACACCTCGCTGGTGGAGGCCTGCAGGATGCGCGCCTTCACCCGCTTGGCCAAGCCCAGCATGTTGATGGTGCCCATCACGCTGGTCTTGATGGTTTTTACGGCGTTGTACTGGTAGTGCACGGGGGACGCCGGGCAGGCCAGGTTGTACACACGGTCGACCTCGAGCAGGATCGGTTCGATCACGTCGTGGCGGATCAACTCGAAGCGTGGCTCGTCGAGCAGGTGGCTCACGTTGCGCTTGGAACCGGTGAAGAAATTGTCGAGGCAGATTACCTCGTGCCCCTGCGCAAGCAGGCGGTCGCAGAGATGGGATCCGAGAAAACCGGCGCCGCCGGTGACGAGGATTTTCATGACCGTTTCCCGGGTTTTCTCCCGCGCACCGGCGCGGTCGGTGTGGAGAGGAGTCGGTTGATGCCGATCAAGGTGAGGTCGGGCTCGAAGCGGCGGATGCTGGTGGCACGTCCCTTCATCCAGTGGGCGAGGCCGCCCGTCGCAAGGATCACCGGGCGTTTCATCTCGCGCTCGGCGAGGATTTCATCGATGAGGTGCTCGACCATTCCCACGGCTCCGTGCAGGATGCCTGCACGCAGCGCTTCGTCGGTGGTGCGTCCGGTTACCTGTCCGGGCCAGCGCAGCTCCGTTTCGGAGAGGCGCGCCGCGCCTTGGGCGAGCCAGCGCAGGCCGCTTTGAAGGCCGGGGCAGATCACGCCACCGTGGTAGGCGCCCCTGGAAAAGATGTCGAAGGTGGTCGCCGTGCCGAAGTCCACCACGATGCCCTCGTCGATGCCGAGCGCGGCCGCGCCGAGGACGTTGGCGAGACGGTCCGCCCCGATTTGCGCGGGGATTTCGTAGTCGAGCCTGAGGCCACCGCAGTTGCGGTGGTCGAGCACGACGGGCTCGCAGCCGAAGACTTCGTTGAGCGCGGCCAACCACGGGCCATCCTGCGCCGGCACGACGGAGGCGTAGGCGCAGCGGACGTCTGCCCCCCGGCCCCCGAAGGGGGAAAGAATGGCGGTGGGGGGGAGGGCCGGGACGACCAGTCCGCGCAACCACAGCGTAATCTCATCAACAGTGACGTCCTTGCGGGTGGCCACGCGCCACCGCTTCAGGACCACGTCCCCCTCGAAGAGGCCCATCACGGTCTGCGTGTTGCCGACATCGAGGACGAGACGGTGGTCGCGCGCAGCACCACCGGACGGTTTTTTCCGGTCAGCCATGGAGCCCCCCGATCTTGAGGGACAGGTCGAGGGCCTTCACGCTATGGGTGAGCGCCCCGACGGAGATGAAGTCGAGGCCGCTCTTGCGAAGTTTCTTCGCGCGCTCGAGGTCCATGTTCCCGCTCGCTTCCAGCTTGATGCCCGGCGCGGCCGCGCGCACGCGCTCCACGACGCGCTTCAGGGTCTTGTCGTCCATGTTGTCGAGCAGGAGAATGTCCACGGGCGCGTCGAGCAGGGACTCCGCTTCCTCGGGCGTGCGCACCTCCGCCTCGATCACCATCGAGCGCCCGTAGCGTGAAGCGGCCCGGTCCACGGCGGCGCGCACCGAGCCGCACGCCGCGGCGTGGTTGTCCTTGATCAGCACCTGGTCGTGCAGGCCGTGGCGGTGGTTCGTGCCGCCGCCGACGGCCACTGCGTATTTGTCGAGCGCCCGGTAACCGGGCAGGGTCTTGCGGGTGTCGAGCACGCGCACGGGGGCGGCGGCCTCGGCGAAGCACCGCGTCGTCGTGGCGATGCCGCACAGCCGCTGGAGGAAGTTCAGCACGATGCGTTCGCAGACCAGCAGGCCGTGAGTCTCGCCTTCGATGCGCGCCAAGGCCTGTCCCGCGCGGATGGAGTCGCCTTCCGCCGCGAGCCACTCGATGCGCGGCGCGAGCCCGCGCTGCCTGAAAACCGCTTCGACGACGGGAACACCCGCGAGCACGCCGTCCTCCTTGCAGAGCAGTGTCCCCCGGCTGCGGTGCGCCGGGTCGAGCGTGGCTTGCGAGGTTACGTCACCCGCACCCTCATCCTCGCTGAAGGCAATCGGAAGCAGCGCCTGCAAAGATTTGATCGGAAATGCGGGGAGAGTGCGGGTCATTGAGCGTTCAGTTCCCGCTGCACCATCTCCCGATTGCGCCTCGCCTTTTCGGCAGCCTCGGTTTCGGGATGACGGTTGAGGCAATCGTCGAGCTGTTCAAGGCTCTGCTCCAGAAAGCGGCGGCGCGCATCAGGATCCGTCGCGGCCCGCGCGGAGGCGAAGGCGCGCGCCGCCGCCGTGCGACGGTCTTCGCAGTAGCGCTCAGGGGGCGTGGTCAACGGTGCGGGGATGTCCGCGGTGTCGATGACGGGCGTATCCCCGGCGGCGGGTGCATCGGGGGGCGCCGCGAGAAACTCCGGAATGGATGGCGCGGGCGTGACGGGAGCGGTCGGGGCGGGCGTGGCGTCTTCCGGCACGGGAGGAACCGGCACGGGAACGACCGGCTTGGGGGCCGGTTCGCCGGTTGTTCCTGCACGGCGTTCGCGTTCCCAGCTCCGGTTCGCAAGCTTTTTCAGTTCCCGCTGCATGCGTTCGTCGCGGATGTCCGCAAGCAGCGCGTTCACCTGCGCGGCGACGTCGGCGTGCGGTGCCTCTGCAGCGTATGCCTCGTGCAGGCGGCGCAGGCGGCGCTTGTCCGTCTCGGGAAGAGACCCTTCCAGGGCGGCGGCGAGGGAGAGAACCCACTCCGCATCCTCCACCAGGAAGGACAGTTCACCACGGTGCCTCCGGATTTCCCGCGCGCGCTCCGATTCGGGACGCCATGCGGTTTCCGGAACGTTGCGCAGAAGGGCGGCGGACAACTGATCCACGGCCTCCGCCAGCGTGAGGCGCTGCCCGTCGGGCAATGTGACGACTCGGGCTTCCCCGCCGGGAGCGGAGACTCCTCCGTGACGGAGCAAATATTCGAGGCGGGTCTGTGCCGCGTGCGCCCGTCGCAGGGCGTCACGATCGGTACCCCCCGCGGCGAGCGTGCGGTATCCGACCAACAGGTCGAGAATCAGGGAGTCTTCGGCGGTTGTCAAGGAGGGGCGCACTGTCTCGAGGTCCTGGATTGCGGCCTCGGCGGCCGGGGAGGGGCCGGGCGCGATGCCGGCACAGCCGACGGCCAGAAGTGCGGCCGCGCCAGCGAGCGCGGAGCGGAGCGGAAGGGAGGGGTGACGAAAGCTCGGGAGTCCGGAAAATGCAGTCATGGCGCCCCAAAAGGAAGAATTTTCGTGCAGGACGCGGGGATTTCAGTTGTCCCGCAGCCAAATGATGGCTGCATCGGTACGAGGCGGGGGGACCTCTGCGGGGTCCAGTTCGTCGGAGAGGTCCTCCCGGTAAGGCCGGGTTTCCTGGACCACGATCGGCAGGCCCGTGCGGCGGGAGACCTGCACGGCCCGGTATTGTTCACGCTGAAAAAGCGGTGGTTCGCCTGCGGCGCGCAGGGTGTCGGGGGTGGCGTCCTCGAATGGGGCGAGGCGTGCCGAGAAATCACGCAGCTTTGCGATGTTTTGTGCGATGCCGAGCCATGCCGGGATGGTCGATGCCGGTGTGCGAGATGGCGACTCATGTGGGCGGGAAGTATCGCTGGCGC
>JBJHDK010000076.1:0-9591 GCA_050486505.1 Fibrobacteria bacterium
CCCGCGCCCCTCTCCATCATCGCTTGCGCGATGGAGAGGGGAGGGGGCAGGGGGAGGGGTGAGGATCTCCGCAGGGATCCGGTGCAGCAATTCCACCGGGCCCTGGTGCCAGCCGAGCAATGCCACGGGTTTCCCCGACGTGAGGGCCGCCCGGTACGAGTCCCCCCCGATCACCTCCACTGTGCAGCCATCCGGCTTGTCGAGCATGTGTCGCAACGACAGGAGGGCAAGGCGCAAGCGCATGCGGTAGTAGGCGAGTGCCGCGACGGGGACGGGCAGGCGGCGCAGGGTTCGCACGACGCGGCGACGGAGGGGGATGTAGGCGGGGAGAAGGACGGTCCCTGCCGCGAGCATCCACCTGATCGGCAGGCGGCCGATGCCCCGCAGCAGCGCGACGGCGAGCAGGCCCGCAGGGGTGCGCATGCGTGGGATCCCCTAGGCCCGCAACAGCTTGCGTTCCGGGATCTTGACGAACGATTCGGCGACGAGGCCTTCGCCCGCGTAGGACGTGATGGGGGACACTTCCACGTCCATGCCTGTCAGGGTTTCATTCGGGACGCGCGCCGCCAGTGCCCAGGCGCGGTGCAGGTCGAGAATCATTTGCCGTGCCGTGGCCGGGCTGTCCACGCCGTCCCGGTTCTTGACGGGCGCGAATTCCGCGGCGCGCTCGACGTCGAGCACGGCCATGCCGGGAGCCTTGGGAAAGAGGTCGAACATGAAGAGTTCGAACTTGTGGGCATTGGGGGATTCGGGGACGACGCGTGTGCCGTCCTCGCCGACGTGCGGGATTTTCTTGTGCGCGACATGCCAGGGCAGGGCGGCCGCGGCGTTTTCTTCGAGGAAGTCGCGGCGGAAGAGGTGGATGGCGATGTTGGCGGACCCGAAGAGCAGGCCCCCGGCATCGCGTGCAGCGCACATGTCGGGCGTCATCTCGCTGTATTCGATCACCGATGGGCGGGCTTCGCGGAGACAGAACACCCCGACACGTTCGTCGGGCCCGGCCTTGGCCACCGCCTTGCTCGCGGTAGGGAGGCCGGAGTCCATCGCGAAGCCGAGGAACACGGGATCGCACACGCGGACGAGGGCATTGTCGACGCTGTAGGTGAACACCCATTCCACGCCGCGTCGGCGCATGTCGTCGAGGGCCCCGGAATCCTTGAGGGCGGGAAAGCATCCTCCGTTTCCGTTGGGTCCGAGCGCGAGGCGGCCCTTGTCGGCGAGCAGGATTTTGCCGTTCGCATCCGTCACGGGGAGCTCTCCCTGTTTGAAGAACATCACCTGCTCGGGGGGCAGCGCGAAAAACTTGTGCGCGTGGAAAAACTCCACGGTGGCGTCGTGGTTCTCACGGCTGGTCATGATGTACCACGGGATGGGCTTGCGGCACAATACCCCCAAGCGCAAGAGGCGTTCGGCCTGCAACTGGAACAGCGACTTTCCGGAGGGCAGGCCGATGTCGAAGACGCCCTTGGGGCCGTCGTGCCCAAGCCGGGTTCCCTGTCCTCCGGCCACAAGGAATGCCGCGCATTTGCCTTCGGCCAGGGCTCGTATGCCCGCGCTTCGCAGTGTATCCCGTGCGGCCGCATCGGGAGCATGGCCGCGGAGCGGCTCGATGCGACCCTCAGTGACGTCCGCGGGCTTCCTGTTCAGGACGAGGTCGCGGTGCAGGCGTGCGACAAGGTCGAAATCGACCGTGCCGATGTCCGCGAGCAAGGTTTCGCGGGACGCATCGTCGAGTTCGTCCCAGAAACGGAGCAGGTGCTGTTGGTTGTGGCGGGAGAGAAGGTCGAGCGCGTCGGCGTGGGTCATGGGGACAAGATAAGTAAGGGCGAGCTGCAGCTCGCCCATACGGAGCAGTTGGTATGGGAACCCGTCAGGTGTGGGACGCTACGCGACGACGCGTTCGACCGGGTCTCCCCCTACCTCATCTTGAAGAACACCAGCAATCCCGCGATCAGGGCGAGGATCGACACGAGATGGAAGCGCCAGATGAGTTTGGAATTGAGGGCCGCGGCGTTGGGGAATCTGTCCTTCCACTTGAACTGGTAGTGGTGGTGCAGCGGTGCGCGCAGGAAGATGCGCTTTCCCTTGCCGTGAGGGGACAGGCGCTTGGTGATTTTGAATCCGCTGATCTGGAGCACCACCGACATCATTTCAAGAACAAGCACGATGCCGACGATCGGAAGGAAGAATTCGATCTTCAGGAGCACGAACATCATCCCCACGGCGCCGCCGAGGCCGATCGCGCCCGCATCGCCCATGTAGATCTCCGCGGGCGGGCTGTTGTACCACAGGTAGGCCAGCAGCGCCCCGACCATGGCCGCGCAGATGGGGGCAAGCTCGTCTCCTCCCGGAAGATGAGGAATCAGAAAGTATTGTGCGAAGATGGCATTGCCGGAGATGTAGGCCACGATGCCGGCGAAAATGGCAGTGGTGATGAGGGGGACACTGACAAGTGAGTCGAGTCCGTCGGTGAAGTTCGCCCCATTGGCCGTAGATGCGATGACGAGGCAGATGAGTGCGATGAACGCCCAATTCGGAAGGTGCGGGAACCAGATTTCAGGCTTGACGAAGGGGATCGTGACCTCTCCGGAAAGCCCCGGAATGAGCTTGTAGGCGAAGATGGCGACGATCAGCGAGAACAGAAAATAGAGGAACAGGCGAAGGCGCGCCGAAATGCCGTCGGCCTTGGCCTGGTATTCGGCGCGGCTGAGTTTCCCCAAGGCGACAAGCCGCTTGTTGCGGACCTTCATCAGGTCGTCCACGCCGCCCGTGGCGGCGTAAGCGAGCAGGATCACGATGGTCGAGATCGAGTAGGCGTTCCAGCGCGCGAAGATGAGGGACGCCGCGATCACCGCAAAGACCAACAGCAGCCCCCCCAGGATGGGGGGGGCCGGAGTCTTGCCGTGGTCGAAATCCGCGGTGGCATCAACGCGGCGCAGGAATGCGATGTAGCGCGGCATGAGCAGGAAGACGACGAGGGCGGCGAACAGCGAGGCCGCTCCCGCACGGAACAGACGATCCTGGAAGAACTGGAAGCCGGTGAATTCGGAGAGCAGCAGGGATATCATGTCAGGTTTTCGGTGGCGCATCCGCAACGCGGCGGCTTTTGATTTCAGAATAAAGGTCGCGAAGGCTGTCTTCCATCGAGATCATGGGTTTCCAGCCGGTGAGGCTCATGAACTTTTCGGGGGAACCTGCAAGCAAGGGGATGTCGATGTGACGCTCCAGGGCGGGGTCGATGCGGATTTCGATGGGACAGCCTGAAAGGTGGATCAGGAACTGGACGAGATCGCGGATGGTGCGCAGCTTGCCGGAGCAGATGTTGTAGGTCTCGCCGGCCTTGCCGCGCTTCATCAGCAGGGCCATGGCGCGCGCCTGGTCTCGCACGTCGATGTAGTCGCGCGAGATGTCGAGGTTGCCGACGTAGATTGCGGTTTCGCCGTCATGCAACTCGATGGCCGCGATTTGGGAGGCGGTCGACGGGAGCACGAACTTTTCGGGTTGGTGCGGACCCGTCACGCTGAAGGGGCGCGCGATGACGATGTCCATTCCGTGCGCCAGGTTGAATTGCCTGGCCAAAAGCTCGCACGATGCCTGGGCCGTCGCGTAGGGCGTGAGGGGCTGGAACAGGTCGGTTTCGCGATGCAGGACGTCCATCATCCCCTTGCTGCCGCCGTAAATCTCCGCGGATGACGCGATCACGACGCGGGCCTTGGGCGAGTAGTGCCGCAACGATTCGAAGAGGTTGTAGGCACCCGCGACGAAAAACGGAAGCAGGGTCGAGGAGCGCATGCCCGTGGTTCCCAGTGAAAATTCCTGGGAGACCAGATGGTAGACTTCCTCGGGCTTCCATTCCGAAACGAGCGTTTGCATGGCCCGGGTGTCGGTGAAATCGGACGTCACGTAGGTGACGTGTGAAAGACGAAGGTGGTCGGGGACCGGTTCCGATGCGAGAGCAACGAGGCCCGCATCGTGCGGGAGCAGGTTGAGCAGGTGGTAGCCCAGCGTGCTGTTCGACCCCGTGACCAGGATGCTCATGCCTGTGTCCCCGGGGCTTCCACCGAGCGGAACGCTTCGAGCACGTCTTCCTTGGGAGGATTGACGACCGTTGCCACGGATCCGATGCGCGTGGGAAGGATGAACACCCGGCGGCCGCGGTCGGCCTTCTTGTCCCGCCCGGTGGCGTCCCAGGCTTTTTCCACGTCGAGGGTTCCCTTGAAATGGCGTGGCATGTCGAGCATGTCGAGCAAGGCATCGTGGCGCGCCGCATCCGTTTCGGTCAACATGCCGAGTCGCACGGCCAACCGGGCGGCGCAGCGCATGCCCAACGCGACCGCGAGCCCGTGGGGGAGGTCGCGGTACCCCGCGAGGAATTCGAAGGCGTGCCCGAAGGTATGCCCGTAGTTGAGCACTGCCCTCCCGCCGCCCGCACCTTCCTCGCGTTCGCGCTCGTCGCGGCCGACCACCTCGGCCTTGATGGCGCACGAGGTGCGGATGATGTGCTTGAGCGCGTCGGGATCCATGGCGAGCACGGCCGGCGCGTTCTGTTCGAGGTACGAGAAGAGCCCGTTGTCGCGGATGATCGCGTACTTGATCACCTCGGCCAGCCCCGCGAGATACTCCCCGCGCGGAAGCGTCGAAAGCGCGGAAAGGCTGATGGCCACCGCGCGCGGCTGGTGAAAGGCGCCGATCAGGTTCTTTCCCAGGGGATGGTTCACCCCGGTCTTGCCGCCCACGCTGGAATCGACCATGGAGAGCAGCGTGGTCGGCGCCTGGATGAAGTCGATGCCGCGCAGGTAGATCGAGGCGGCGAAACCCGCCATGTCGCCCACCACGCCGCCGCCGCAGGCGACGATCGTGGCCTTGCGGGAGAAACCCTTGCGGAGCATCCAGGTCAGCAGTTTCTGGATGGAGGCGAGATTCTTCTCGGATTCCCCTCCCTTCCAGTAGAACGCGGGGGCTCCCCCCAATGAACGCCGCATGCGGTCGAGCATTGGCGCCTGCGCCGAACGCAGGGGTTGGTCGGAGACCAGCGCGAAGTCGGAGCCGCAGCCGACCTTTTCGGCGATCGAATCGACGTGGCCCGAAAGATCTTCGGCGATGTAGATGGGATAGCGCCGCTCGCCCAGTTCGACCCAGAGCGGATCGAGCTCCTCGATCTGCAAGCGGTGGATGATGCGCCGCGTGATGCTGTGGTGGGGAACGTCTTCTTCCGATTCGAAGTGGAGGTCGGCCAGGTCGTAGACCGGTTTGCGCGCGGCGAGCATTTCCTTGATCTTCGCGAGTTTGGTGTCGTCATCGAGACCGGCCAGCAGCGGCCGTGAGTCCTTCTTGCGGTTCACGCGGCTCAGGATGACCTCGGGGCGCGCGTACAGGTTGACGAGCACGCCGTGCTTTCGCACGAGCTCGACGGCCTCAGGGTTCAGCAGGGTGCCGCCCCCAAGCGCTGCGACCATGGGCCCCTTGCCGCAGATCTCGCGCAGGACCTCAAGTTCGAGGGCGCGGAAGGCGGGTTCCCCTTCTTGCGCGAAAATCTCGGGGATTCCCTTGCCGGCCTTTTTCTCCACCAGCTTGTCGGTGTCGTGGAAGGTCCAGTCGAGGGATGCCGCCGTCAGGGTCCCGATGCGACTTTTGCCCGAGGCCATGAAGCCGGTGAAGAAAATGCTGCGTGCGATCGGAAGGCTCACTGCGGATTCCCGTGGTTGCGCGCGGCGTCGATGCCGGCGAGGAAGGTTTCGGGGGAGGGGCGGATGCCTGTCCATGCTTCGAAAGACGCCAGGCCCTGGTGCACGAGCATGCCGATGCCCCCCACCGTGGCGCACCCTCGCGCCTTCGCGGCGCGGAGGAGGGCGGTTTCCTCGGGATTGTACACGATGTCGTACACGGTCTGGCCGGGCTCAAGCAGGTCTTCAGCGAGCGGCGAGGCTTCCACGCGGGGATGCATGCCGACCGGCGTGGCATTCACGACGATGTCGTGGTTGCGTCGAACGTCGCCGTATTCCGATATCGGGACGGAGGCGATGTCGAAGCCGGGCGCCGCATCCCGGATCTCGGCCAGCAGCCGCCCCGATTTCTCGGGCGCACGGGCGACGAGACTGACGCGCGCCGCCCCGCTCATCAGGGCCAGGGCGAACGCGAGAGTGCGCGCCGAGCCCCCGTTTCCCAGCACCGCGACCGACTTGCCGGCGAAGTCGTGTCCTGCCGCGCGAAACGCGGCGAGGAACCCCTCGGGGTCGGTGGTGGTTCCATGCAGCTTTCCGTCGCGGTGGGTGATGGTGTTCACTGCGCCCATGCGGCGCGCGATGTCGGAAACTTCGTCGAGCAGGGGAATGATCGTCTGCTTGTGCGGAATCGTCACGTTTGCGCCTAGAAAGTCGACGGCGCGCAACCCCGCGACGGCCTCGGCGAGTTTCTCCGGGGCGACGGGGAGGGGAACATAGGCAAGATCGAGGCCATGGGCCTCGATGGCCGCGTTATGCATCGCGGGCGACAGGGAATGCGCCACGGGATGGCCGAGCAGTCCCAGCAGACGGGTTGTTCCGCGAATGCGTTGCATCAGATCAAAAGGCCGGGGTTCCGGTGGGAAGACAGGCGAAGCGAGACGACGCCTTCGGCGAATAATAGCAACGCCGCAGCGAGCAACAGCCACAGGCGCAGGCGCTCGCCGCCGTAGGGCCGCCTCCAGTCGTCCGCATCGACGCGCACCGTGCGAGCCGCGACCTCGGAGCCGAGAGCTTCGTGGAGCATGCGCCATCCATCCACGGCATCAGGCGCCGCGACCAAGGGTGGATGCACGGCCAGCCAGGCGGTGTCGCGCCCTTGAACCACTGCATGATTTCCCGCGGACTCGAACGGACCGACGCGCACGCCCCCGGGTTCCGGGATCATGCTTTCGACCGGAATGCCCTCGGGTGAAAGTACCCGGAGCGGGGTGTCATCCGCAGCGGGAAGGAAAAGCGATGTTCCGGAGGCCGTCCCGAAGGGCGCGACGCCCGCGCTCCACGCATCCGCGGCGAAAGCCTGGTGCAACAACGCGGGCCAGGGACCGAGCGCGAAGTCGCTCCAATCCGGGTCGTCGAGCGCCGTCAGCCACAGCAGCAAGGCTCCCGAACCGAACGAGCGATGCACCAGGAGGGGGTGCTCCGATGCGGGTGCACCCGCCGCGACGAGCACGGCGGCCTCGGGGGAGGCAGTGAAGCCCATGCGCGCGCGCACCGTGCCGGGGTCGCCCCAGGTTTCAGCACGCCAGCCGAGCGCTTCCAGGGCGTCCACGTTCGCGCGCGCGGCCAAGGGCTCGTGTTGCCGCACCGGTTCCATGCGGCCGAGGCCGAGCGGCCCGAGCAGGTGCCGGTTCCAGAGCGCGGGATCGGTGCGGCGGCCCGTGCCGAAGATGACGCGTCCGCCCGAGCGCGCGAGTCCCGCTGCGAGCGCAAGTGTGCGGCTGTCGAGGCCGGGCGGATCATCGAGGTAAAGCAGGGTGCAGTCGTGTCGTTCGATGTCCCCGGCATCGGAAAGCGGCATCACGCGTAGCCGCGGACCGCCGGCTCCCAGGGTCGCGAGCGAAGCGAAAGATCCCGGCGCGCCCAGGTGGCACAGGGTCGCAGGGGGCGGCACGCGCAGGCTGACGGGGAACTCCGGCCAGCCGTAGCGCGCGCCCGGCCTCCCGGGCAGAGAGAAGCTTCCGGTGATCCAGCCATCGGCGGGCAGGGGAAGTGCGATTTCCGCCTTGCCGTCGCGTAGCGTCGTCTCGCGCGGTGCGCCGGCGCGCGGAGTCCATACCGGAGCGGCATCGCCAGCGACGGGGATGCGCAACAGGACGATGCCGTCGCGCGAGAAGTCGGTCGAAGCTTCCGCGAACGGGGTGAGGCGCGCCGCGGCATCCGTGAAGTCGATGAACACGGCGCGGCGATGGGGGCCGTCGTGGCCGGATCCGAGCCATTCGCGCAGCCGTTCCGCGCTTCCGTCGAGGACAAGCGTCCGCGGGTCGAAGACGGGAATGAAGATGTGCGCTCCCTGCGCGGATGCTTCCCCGGCGCGCAGCAGCAGGCGGCCAAGCGCGGCCGCGTCCCCTCCCAGGCGGGGAACCGCGGAGGATCCCCCCGCCTCCGGAAAGAGGGGTGCCGCGAAGGCATTGCCGTTCGCGAGGGAGTCCAGGCCTTGCAGCAGGCCTTGTTGCGCCGCGAGCAAGGTGCCGTTTTTGTTTTCCGCGGGGACGGCACCGTAAGCCCCGTTGTGGAGCAGCAGCCCGGCTGCCGCGGGGGGGGCAAAGCCGTCGCGCGCACGCCAGACGGGGTCGGCGGCGGCGAGCAACAGGCAGAGGATCACGAGCGTTCGCAGGATGAGTTGCAGCCAGTTCTTCAGGCGGTGCCGCTTCATGGCATGCTCGAGGCCGCCCTGCACGGCGAGCAGGCTGGGAAAGTCGCGCGGTTTCGGCCGCGCGCGACCGAGCAGGTGGATCATGAGCGGCACGGCCGCCAGCGGCGCGAGCCAGAGTGCGAAGGGTGTCAGGAGCGAGATCACGGCAGGACCCTCCGCATCGCGACATCCAGCGGCATGTCGGTGCGCAGGGTGACGATCCGGAGGTTGAGCTGCGCGCACTCGCGGGCGACTTCGAGCGCGTGCGCCTTCAGCGCGGCCAGATAGGCCGGCCGGGCCTGCGCCGCCGCGACTTCGACCTCGACGCCCGACTCGACATCGCGCAGCCGCCATGCCCCGTCGGGCAGGAACTCGTCCTCGTCGCGCGTGCGCAGCTGCACCACCGTCGCGGCGCGGCTCTTGCGGCGCACGCGGCGCAGCCCCGCGGCGATGGCGGCGGGATCCTGCCAGAGGTCGGTGAAGAGGAAGACGAAGCTTTGCCCGGTGATGCGCGCGGCTTCCTGGGCAAACAGTTTCTCCAGATCGGTTTCGCCCTCCGCCTTGAGGGAGTCGAGCCGGCGCAGAATGTCGCCGGTTGCGCGCGGTCCGCCGGCGGGGGGGAGGAAGGATTCCAGGGAAGTGCCGCCGTGAGCCAAGGCGACGGTGTCGCGTTGCCTCTCAGCCAGCAAGGTCAGCGCGGCAGCGAGAATGCGGGCATAGTCGATTTTTCCGAGTGCGTCGCCTTCGGCGCGATAGCCCATCGACGCGGACGTGTCGATGGCGAGATGCACGGTCGCATTGGTTTCATCCCGGTATTGCCGCAGCACGAGCTGGTCACGACGGCCGTAGACCTTCCAGTCGAGGTGGCGCGTGTCGTCACCGGGCACGTAACCCTTGTATTGCGAAAACTCGGAGGAATAGCCGTGGAAGGGGGAACGGTGCACTCCCGCGAGAGTTCCCTCCAGCACGGCGGCGGCCCGGATCCGCAACCCCATGATGGTGGAAAGGAATGCGGGGGAGAGGGAGGGCATGGGGGAATTAAGAATTACGAATTAAGAATTACGAATTGAAGGCAGGGTATGATGCGGGTGGTGTGCGGGGGCGGCAAGAATGATGGCCGTACATCTGAATCTTCGGTGGAGGATGGCGCGAAGACTCATGAATCATGATTCCTCTTTGTGTTCAATTCTTAATTCGTAATTCTTAATTCGTAATTCTTCGTAATCCGGTCTGTCT
>JBJHDK010000077.1:0-8807 GCA_050486505.1 Fibrobacteria bacterium
GAGTACGGCGTGGAACTGACCACGGGCCGCCCGCAGGTGGCCTACCGCGAGACCATCACCCAGAAGGCGACCTTCAACTACACGCACAAGAAGCAGACCGGCGGCTCGGGCCAGTATGCGCGCGTGGCCGGCTACATGGAGCCGATTCTGGACGACGAGGAGGAAGTCAAGGATTACGAGTTCGTCGACAAGATCGTCGGCGGCGTGATTCCGCGCGAGTTCATTCCTTCCTGTGACAAGGGTTTCCAGGCATGCCTCTCCAGCGGCTCGCTGATCGGGTTCCCGATCGTGCGCATGCGCTGCGTCATCGATGACGGCCAGATGCATCCGGTCGACTCAAGCGACATCGCTTTCCAGTTGGCGTCGCGCGGCGGCTTCCGTGAAGCCTATCCCAAGGCCAAGCCGCAGATTCTTGAGCCGATCATGAAGCTCGAAGTTTCGACGCCGACCGAGTTCCAAGGGTCGGTGATGGGGCAGATCAACCAGAAGCGCGGAATGATCATCGGTTCCACTGAGGAAGCCAACTTCACGATCATCAACGCCGAGGTTCCGCTGTCCGAGATGTTCGGTTATGCCACGGATCTTCGCTCCCTCACCCAGGGCAAGGCGGAGTTCACCATGGAGTTCGAGAAATATGCTCCGGTGCCGAAGAATGTCGGCGAGGAACTGATCAAGAAATACTCCGCACAGGCGAAGGGCAGGGCGGAATAATCTCCCCGCCCCAGAAGGGGCGTGTGTTTTTCAAAACCCTCCGCCCAGGCGGAGGGTTTTTTGTTACCCTGACGAAAGCATTTCCTTCGGAGAAGCCCCCATGACCTTCCCTCGCGTCCAGGCGTATTGGCTCATCCTCGGAGCGCTTGTCCTTGCGGTTCCGGCGGGGCTGCTCGTCACGCCGGAGACACGCCTCGGCTTCGTCAACCCCTACGCGATTTATGACTTCCTCGGGACGCTCTTCCTGCGCGCCCTCATGATGCTCGTGGTACCCCTGATCGTGGCCGCGATGATCCAGGCGGTCGCCGGCGCGGGCACGGGAATCGGCCGTATGGGCGGCAAGACCCTGCTCTTCTATCTGGTCTCGGGGGCCCTGGCGGTGACGGGGGGGCTCGTTTTCGTCAATCTCTTCCGTCCGGGGATCGTGAACGGGCAGCCTGCCCGGGATCTCATTGGCTTGAGCCCCGCGACCCCGGATTTGATGGCGCGCGTCACTGACCGCACGGCGACGGATCTTTGGGGCATTTTCATGCGCATGATCCCCGACAACGTCGTGTCGGCGGCAGCCAACGCCGAGATGCTGGCCCTGATCACCTTCGCGATCTTGTACGGCTTGTTGATCCCGCGACTTCCCGACAAGGCTGCGACGCTCCAGCTCGATTTTTGGCGCGGCGTGTACGACATCATGATCGCCATGACGCGCTGGGTGATGGTTTTCGCCCCGGTCGGCGTCTTTGCTTTGGTGGCGCGCGCGCTCGCCGTCTCAGGGGCGTCCGCGTTCGGCCCGCTGCTGACCTTCTTCCTCGTGGTGCTGCTGGCGCTGGCGTTCCACATGTTCGTCACCTTGTCCGTGATGCTCGTCGCGTGGGGCAGGGTGAATCCCTGGAAGCATTTTCGTGCAATGGGGGAGGCCGTGCTGATGGCCTTCACGACGAGCTCGTCGAACGCGACATTACCCAAGACCCTTGAATGCCTCGAGAACAAGGCGGGCGTGCCGCGACGCGTGGGCGGGTTCGTCGCGCCGCTCGGCGCGACCATCAACATGAACGGGACGGCCCTGTATGAATGCGTCGCGGCGATCTTCATCGCGCAGGCCTACGGGCTGGAAATGACGTTCGCCACGCAGTTCCTCGTCGTGACGCTGGCCCTGGTGTCTTCCGTCGGCGTCGCGGGAATCCCGGCAGCGAGCCTGGTCGCCATTGCGGTGATCCTGACGGCCATCGGGCTTCCCATCGAAGGGCTAGGGCTCATCCTCGCCGTGGATCGCATCCTCGACATGTGCCGCACCAGCGTCAACGTCTATGGCGATTCCTGCGCCGCGGCGGTGGTGGCGAAGGGAATTAAGAATTAGGGATTAAGAATTAGGAATTAAGAACGGGGAGAAGGAGTTCTGAGTGTTGCGTTGCACGACTTCCACTCGTATCGTGCAGGATCTTCACTCAAAGAACCCTGTGTTCGATGCTTAATTCTTAATTCCTAATTCTTAATTCCATCTCACCTCCCCGCCACCCACTCACCCACGTCCTTGCCTGCGGGAATCTCGAGGCGGTGGGCTTCGACTTCCGCGCCCGTGAGCAGGGCGATGGCCTTTGTTGCGGCGGCCTCACCGTCGGCATCCCCGTCGAAGGCGACATACACCGACTTGCCCCGGAAGCGCGTCACCCATGCGGGTTTCAGGCCCGTGCCTTCGGGAACCCCGACGGCGGGAAATCCCGCCTCGATGAGTTCCAGCGTGTCGAGGGCTCCCGAGCACAGGTAAAGGCGGCCGGGAGCGCCGTCGAGCAGGCGCGCGTTGTAAGGGCAGGGGATCGGACCGGTGAGGGAAAGTTCAGCGGGCTTGACTTCGGGATCCGGTGCGCGCGCCTGCAGCCACACCGCGTGACCGCCATCCAGCCAGGGAAGCAGCAGGGAGTGGCGGTAGAAGCGGAGGTGACCCTCCTTGTTGAACAGTCCCCAGGCTTGCAGGCGATCCATCGGGAAGGCTCCCGAAAGCGTGAAGGACGCGTTCCGGTATTCGTCCACAACGCGCAGCCGCTGCGATTCCCAGGTTTTTTTGAAGATGCGACGCGACTTCAGCCAGGCTGCAGCGTGACTGCCTGCCCGCACCGGGGAGCAGCAGCGTAGCAGGGTCTCGATGGCTTGCGTCCGGTTATCGGGGGTTTCTTTCGCTCCGGGCTCCTGCGGCCGCGATGCAGTCGCATTGGGTTCCGGCGGCGACGCATCCGGGAACAGGTCGGTCTGCGGGTCGACGGGAGGTTTGGAGGCCATGGGGAGAAGCTAGTTCAGTGTGCAGTGCGTAGTGTGCTCTGTACAGTGGCAGTGAATCGTAGGCCGTGGGGCGCGGGCGTCCACCACCGACCGGCTATCTTTTCGCGCGATGTCGCTGCTGATCCGTGAAAACGAGCCGCTCGCCCCGTATACGACCTTCCGCGTCGGCGGACTGGCCCGCTGGTTTTGTGCCCCCGCCAGCCGGGCCGAATTCGTGGAGGCGCGCCGCTTTGCGACCGCGCGGAACCTGTCCTGCTTCCTGCTGGGCAAGGGAAGCAACCTCGTGATCTCGGATGCGGGATATTCCGGCCTTGTCGTGCTCACGGAACGTTTCGGGGGGATCCGTTGGGACGACTCGCGCGTGACGGCGCAATGCGGCGCCCTGCTTTGGGACGTGGTGTTCCAGTCGGTGGAACGGGGACTCTCCGGCATGGAAAACCTCGCGGGCATTCCCGGCACGCTCGGAGGCGGTACATGGATCAACGCCGGGGCCTTCGAGCAGGAGCTCAAGGACGTGATCACCGAGGTGGTTTCGCTGGATTCTTCCGGGAACCTTGTGCGTCGCGACAACGCTGCCTGCGGTTTCGGCTACCGGCGCTCGCATTTCGTCGAGCTCGATGAATGGATTCTCGAAACGACGATGGAGTTGCGTCCCGGAGCCGACCCCGCGGCCCTGCACGCGCAGGCCGAAGCGATCGTGCGCCGCCGCGCCGACCGGCAACCCCTGCACCTGCCCAACGCCGGCAGCATGTTCAAACGCCCGCCTGGAAACTACGCAGGCGCCCTGATCGAAGCCGCCGGCCTCAAGGGGTTCCGCATGGGCAACGCCGGAATGTCGGACAAGCACGCCAACTTCGCGGTGAACCTCGGCGATGCGACTGCGCAGGAGATCTGGGACATGACCAGCGAGGTGATCCTGCGGGTCCGCGAGCACAGCGGCATCACGCTGGAACGCGAGCCGATTTTCGTGGGGGCGTACCTGCCGTGGCCGCGTTGATTGGCGAATGCCCGTAGGGGCAAATGATCATTTGCCCTTGCGTCGCGGAGGCCACGGCAGGTAAGGGCGACCAGCGGGTCGCCCTTACACGGATCTACGCCCCCACGATCTCCCTGAACCCGATCTGATCGTCCGGCACACCATCCTTGCGTCGGTCGAGGCGGATGATCACCCAGCTGCCGTTCTTGCGCTTGCACCCGAGCACCAGCCCGTTGAACGGGGGAGAGTCGATGGGGCCGCCCCATTCGAAGCGGCGGCCTTCCCATTCCGATTCCGGAACCCCTGCGTCCCGCAGGTGTTTCTCGGTCAGCGCGATAAGGTCGGCAGGTTGAAAGTGCGTGCATTTCCCGGTTTCGGGATCGGGGTTGTTGGCCATGCGTCCAATCTAAAAACCTATCATTTAGGCCGAAATCCCATGAAAATCGTGCCCCTGAAATCGTTGCGCCACCCGGAGATTTCCCGTCTCACGGGGCGTGAACCGAGCCCGTCCCCCCAAATCCAAAAGACCGTTTCCGACATCCTCGTGCGCGTACGCAAGGATGGGCACGCTGCGGTTCTGGAGTATGCGCGGCGCTTCGACGGGCTCAAGGGGAACCTGCGTGTGACGCCCGCGGAGTTGCGCAAGGCGGCGGACACGGCGCCCGCCAAGGTGCGTACGGCCATTCGCAAGGCGATCGCCAACGTGCGCAAGTTCCACATGCGCCAGAAGGAATCCTCGTGGACGTTTCGCGGGATGCATGGTGAAACCCTGGGGCAGATCATTCGCCCGCTCGATCGCATCGGCATCTATGTGCCGGGCGGGGCGGGAGTTTACCCTTCGACGTTGATTATGAACGCCGTGCCCGCGCGCGTCGCGGGCGTTCCGGAAATTGCGATGGTGACCCCCTGCGCACAGGGACTCGACCCTGCGGTGGCCTACGCGGCACTGCAACTCGACGTGACGGAGATTTACAAGGTCGGGGGGGCGCAGGCCGTGGCCATGCTGGCGTTCGGGACGACGAAGGTGACGCGCGTCGACAAGATCACGGGGCCCGGCAATGTCTACGCTGCGCTTGCGAAGAAGGAAGTGTTCGGCACCGTCGACATTGACATGGTCGCGGGGCCGTCCGAGATCCTGGTGATGTTCGACGAGACGGCCGATCCCGACTGGGTGGCCGCGGACCTGCTCTCGCAGGCCGAGCACGGCTCGGGTTACGAGGCGGTGGTGGGGGTGACCACCTCACCGCAAGCGGCCCGCTGGGTTGCGGAATGCGTGCGCGCGCAAACGGAGACTTCTCCCAAGCGCGCGGTCGTGGAGAAGGCGGTCGGGCGCTTCGGGCGCATCTTCACCGTGCCCGACTGGGAGCTGGGCTGCGCGGTGGCGAACGCCCTTGCCCCCGAGCATCTCGAGGTCATCACGGAGTCCCCCCGCTCCCTGCTTCCGGCGATTCGCAATGCAGGCGCGGTGTTCCTCGGGCCGTATTCCTCGGAGCCGGTGGGCGATTATTTCGCGGGGCCGAACCACGTGTTGCCCACGAACGGGTCGGCGCGTTTCTTTTCGCCGCTGGGCGTGTACGACTTCTACAAGCGCACGAGCCTGATCGAGTATCCGGCCAAGGCCTTGCGCAAGGAAGGCGCGCGCATCGCGGCGCTGGCGGACGCGGAGGGCTTTCATCACCACGCGGCCGCCGTTCGTAAACGGATGTAGATTTGCCCCCCTGTCCGGGACTTAGCTCAGTCTGGTAGAGCATCTGCTTTGGGAGCAGAGGGTCGTCAGTTCGAATCTGGCAGTCCCGACCATTCTTCACGCAGGAATCGTCGAATTTCCCGGTTACGCGAAAAAGAAAAAGGCTCCCTGAAGGGGAGCCTTTTTCTTGATGGATGCACCGCAGGGGATGCATCGCATGCCATTATCGGGGAGCGAGAGTAATCCCCCTCACGTCGTGGCGCGTGGTGCGACCGCTGTGGTCGGTGACGCTGGCGCGAACCACGTACATGCCTGCAGAGGCCTGCTGGCCGGAGGAGTTCTTGCCGTTCCAGGAGATCTCCGAAATCTGGTCGCGGGCGGGGTTGACGGTGCGGGTCCAGACCGTGCGGCCCCACATGTCGACGACGCTCAAGGTCAGGTTTTCGGAGCTTTCGGCGACATCTGCGGGCAGGCGGAACACGAAGGGATTGGCGTTACCGGCAACGTTGATGACCAGCGCGCTGCGCAGGCTCACCGGGATCGTCAGCGAATCGGACGGCGCCGATGCGGGGCCCTGGCCGACGATGTTGGAGGCCCGCACCGTGAAGGTGTAGGTGGTGTTGGCGGTGAGGCCGACGATCGAGCAGGTGGTCGCGCCGGTGGTGGTGCAGGTGCCCGTACCGGGGGAGGCGGCCACGGAGTACCCGGTGATCGCCGAGCCGCCGGTGCTGGCGGGTGCAGTCCAGGAGATGGTGGCCTGACCCGGGAAGGCACCCAGGGAGGCCGTCACAGCCGTGGGCGCGCCGGGGGCGGCGGTGGTGTCGAGAGCCGGCACGGTGCCCAGCAACTGCACCATGGTCTGGCCGCTGCGCTGGTTCTGATACTCGAGGCGTGCCCAGTTCGCGGAGCGCGCAACGCCCGAAATGCGCACTTCGTCGATGATACCATTGAAGTAGCGGCGACCACCCGTGGCCTGCGGCTCGCGGCCGATGTTCACGTTGGTCGTCTCGAGGCGGCCGCTGCCACCCTCGGTCAGGGTCGCACCGAACGGGTTTTCAAGGACGCCATTCACGTAGATGCGGGTTTCGAAGCCCTGTTGAACTCCCATGATGTGCAGCCATACGTTGGCTTCGGGGAACGTTTGTGCGACCGCGGCATTCCATCCGCCGCTGTACTCGAAGAACTCCCAGGCCGCCGCGCCGTTCTGGAGTTTGAGCGCGTAGGCGAAGTCGCTCTTGGAGACCACGGTACCGTGCGAAGCGAGCTGTGTTGCGTTCACCCAGGCCGAGATGGTGTAGTTCGAGTTCGCGGGGAAATTCAGGATGGAGGCGCTCCCGGGAACGTTGAAGAAGCTGGAGGTGCCGTTGAAGCTGCGGGCACCGCCCACCGTTCCGGCCACCACGCCGGGAGAGCCGCTCGCAGTTGCCGTCAAGTTGTTCGCTGTTGCGTCGGCAACGTCGCCCGAGTCGCTCATGTGCCACACTGCACGGAACCCGTTGGCAGTGTCGAAGACGGCCGCCCCGTTCGAGCTGTCCGCGGCCGAGGCGTTGCCCCAGTGCATGCGGATGTGCTGGTTGTTGCGGTTTCCGTAGATCGTGTCGACCTTCACCCAGATCGCTGCGCTACGCGTCGCGCTGTTCCACGATTCGATTTCGTGGTGGAGGCGCGTCGTGTTGTTCGCCTTGGTGAAGCGGATGTCGGAACCATTGGCGTTGGCCTGCGAGAAGACAGCGGAGTCGGCATTCCCGAGACGCACCAGAATCGGGAAATTCTGCACGTTGCTGAATACTCCGGCGCCTGCTGCCGTGGTGTTGATGACCACGTTGGTATGCTGGCTCCAGTTCGTCATGTAGTTCTCCTGCGCAACCGCCACCGTCATGGACAGGGCGATCGCGGCAGCGATCACTTTGGTAGTCTTCATCTGGTTTCTCCCTTCGTTGAGTTCGTGCGCATCGCGCCGGAAGCTTGCCCGCAGCGGCAGCGCTGTTCGTGCAAATCTATCGCCATGAGCGCCAAATGACAGGGAAAAAGTGCACGAAGTGCGGATTTTCAGGCCCTGCTTGCGAGAAGCGCAACAACAATCTCCGCAGGCACGATGGAGCTGGTATTATTTCTCCGCTTTGTGCAAAAAAAGCACCCCCTTTCGGGGGTGCTTTTTCGTTTGCGATGTTCGGGGTGATTCCCCTCCGGGTTCACCTCGCGAGGGGGATCTTGCGTTCGAGGCGATGGGTGGGGTTGTTGTTGGCGTCGAGCAGTTGCATGCGCACCACGTAGATGCCCGCGCCCACGGCCTGGCCTGCGGCGGTGCGTCCGTTCCATGCAACCTGATTCATGCCGGGATTGGCCTCCAGGTTGCGGCTCCAGACGGTGCGACCGTGCATGTCGATGATGGCGATGCGGGCATTGGCCGCGGCCTCGGCCTGGATGCGGAACAGCAGCCCCTCTCCCAGTGCCTGGAAGGAGAGGTTGCCCGTGGCCGCGCGTGCGGCCATGACCGCCGAGCCGGTGGTGTCGGGGATGGAATCCATCACCAGGGTCTGGGCGGCCTTCTGGTTCTCGAACTCGAGCTTGAGCCAGTCCGCGGAGCGGGCCACCGAGGAGATGCGCACCTCGTCGACCATGCCGACGTAGTTGCGGTCGGCCCAGGGGGAACGGCCGATCTGGTTGGTGGAGCGCGTGGTGCTGTTGGTCATGGGCACGTTGCCGGCCTGTGTGAGCCCGGCGACGCCGTTGTGGAAGAGCTGTCCGACGCTGGCGGCGGTGACCGTCCAGGCGAGGTGGGACCACTGGCCGTAGGCCTGGACCTCGTCCATGTCGATCCATCCTCCGGAGGAGGTGCCGGCGTAGTACTCGGCGGTGAGGTTCATGCTTCCGCCGCGGCGGCCCATCCACATGTTGTTGTTGGCCTGTCCGTTGCTGAGACTGATGTACTGCATCCATCCGTCGTACTCGGGGTCGGCGATGGGCTTGGCCCACATGGAGATGGTGAAGCCACCCGAGAAGTCGCGCGCGCCGACGGTTCCGAGGTTGAGGTGGTCGCCGGCCGTGCGGGCGGCGGCTCCCGTTCCCGTGGATCCGCGGAGAGTGTCGGCAAGACCGATGATGCCCGCGCGGGGTGCCCAGCCCGATTCGAGGTTGGCGGCATTGCCCGCGGGGATGGCGTCG
>JBJHDK010000078.1:0-8437 GCA_050486505.1 Fibrobacteria bacterium
ACAGCCTTCACGCGGATGCCGGCCTGTTGGCAGAGCTCAACGGCGCGCGTGGCTTCAGCACGGGGGGGATCCATTTTCCCCTGCAGTCCCAGAAAGGTGAGGCCTTCCCTGACATCGCTGTGCCCGATCCCGTCGCGGGGTCCGTCCATGGAGCGCCTCGCGAACGCCAGCACGCGCAGCCCCTTCTTCGCCATTTCCTCCGCGCGGGCTGATACGGATTCCCGGTCGAGGGGGACCGTTCCTCCATCGGGCGCCATGGCGTTTTCGCACTTGTCGAGGAGGGTTTCCACCGCGCCTTTCAGGTAGACCACCTGCGCGGGAGACTTCGGGTCGTCCGCGTCGCCTGCGTGCAGGGTCGCCATGTACTGGTGCTCCGACTCGAACGGAATGGCGTCGATGCGGGGCATGCGGCGTTCCAGATCGTCTCCCGACATGCCGGCTTTCCCGGCAGCCACGATCAGTGCGCCTTCCGTGGGATCACCTTCGACGGCTGGCCTGTCGTCATGCAGCACGATGCGGGCATCATTGCAGAGCAGCCCGGCGCCGAGGCATTCCACCAGCGCGACATTGTCCGGAAGGTAGGCGGGGGAATCCCCGTGACGGATCTCCCCCTTGGGTTCCCATCCGGTTCCGGTGACATGGAACAAAACCCCGCCTGCATGAATTTCCTGAACCGTCATCTGGTTCTGGGTCAGGGTTCCGGTCTTGTCCGAACAAATCACCGTGGTGCTGCCCAGGGTCTCGACGGCGGGGAGCTTGCGGATGATGGCGCGGCGTTTTGCCATGCGCGCAACGCCGATGGCCAGGGTGATCGTCACCGCGGCGGGGAGTCCTTCCGGGATCGCCGCCACGGCCAGTGCGACGGCGGCCATGAACATTTCGATGGCGGGGTTGCCGCGCACGATGCCGAGAACGAAACTCAGCAGCGCAAGTCCCAGGATCGCGTACAACAGGATCTTGCTGAACTCGGCGATTTTTCGGGTAAGGGGAGTCTGCAGTTCGTGCGCCTCGGAGAGCATGCGCGCGATGCGGCCGGTTTCGGTGCGGTTGCCCGTGGCGACGACCACGCCGGTTGCCTGGCCGTACGCGACCAGGCTGCCCGCGTACGCCATCCCCGTGCGGTCTCCGAGGGACGCGTCCTGCGGCACGGGATCGGTGCCCTTCTCCGCCGGCAACGACTCTCCCGTCAACATCGATTCGTCGACGCGCAGCTCGCGGCTCGAGGCCAGGCGCATGTCCGCAGGCACGCGGTCGCCTGATTGCAGGAGCACCACGTCGCCCGGAACGAGTTCGGCGGAGGCGATGCGCGACTTCGTTCCCCCGCGCTTGACCGTGGCCTCGGTGACCACGATTTTCGACAGGGCTTCGATGGCCGCTTCAGCCTTGCTCTCCTGCAGATACCCGATCAGTGCGTTGATGAAGAGTACGGCGAAGATGACCGCCGAGTCGACATATTCCCCGATGAGCAAGGTGACGATGGAGGCGGCCAGCAGGATATAGAGCAGGGGCTGGTGGAACTGGAGGAGGAAACGAAGCCAGGCGGGAGTTCCTCCCTTGCCCGTCACGGTATTGGGGCCGTGTTCTTTCAGGCGCCGCGCCGCCTCATCCGACGAAAGCCCTTGCCCCGGATCGCTCTCCAGGCGACGGGCCGCGTCGTCGGCGCCAAGAGAGTGCCAGGTGATGTCTTCGCGGGGTGTTTGCGGGTTCGGTGCCATTGCCCCTTAAGGTAAATGCAGGGGATGAAAACAAAAAAACCGCCCGGAGAAAGCAGCCCTGATCGCCGGCTCCTTCGGGATCGGCATCACTCCCGTGGACCCGAAAGGGCCGTTGTGTCGATCCTCGCGAAGTACGGCTTGAGTTCCTCTTCGGTGAGGGTTTCCTTCGCGAGCAGGTCGCGGGCGCTTTCCCGGAGAAGCCCGACGTTGAACTCAAGGAAGGTGCGCGTCCTTTTGAACGCGCGGTCGAGGATCTCCTGCACCGCGGCGTCGATGGCGGCGGCCGTTTGTTCGCTGTAATCGCGTGCATGCGGCATGTGCTGTCCCAGAAAGGTGGGAGGCTCACGGTCATAAGCCGCGTGTCCGAGCGACTCCACCATGCCGTAGCGCGTCACCATGCTGCGTGCGGCATCGGTGGCGCGCGCGAGGTCGTCGGCGGCACCCGTGCTCAGGTGCCCGAAGATGACATGCTCGGCCGCGCGGCCGCCGAGCAGCACGCACAGCTTCTGCTCGAGTTCCTCGCGCGTCATCAGGAAGCGCTCTTCCGTCGGCCGCTGGATGGTGTAGCCCAGCGCGCCGATGCCGCGCGGAATGATCGAGACCTTGTGGATGGTGGTCGATCCCGGCACGGAGGCGCTGACCAGCGCGTGCCCCATTTCGTGGTGCGCCACGATTTCCTTCTCGCGCGGGGAGAGCACGCGACTTTTCTTTTCAAGTCCGGCCACGATGCGCTCCATACCCTCGGTGAAGTGCTGCGTGGTCACGATCTTCGCGCCCGTGCGCGTGGCGATCAGGGCGGCTTCGTTCACGAGATTGGCCAGATCCGCCCCGGTGAACCCGGAGGTGATCGAGGCCACCACGTCGAGGTCGACGGCAGGGTCGTACTGGATTTTCTTCAAATGCACCTTGAGAATCGCCTTGCGTCCTTCCTTGTCGGGCCTGTCCATCAGCACCTGACGGTCGAAGCGGCCGGCCCGCAGGAGGGCGGGATCGAGGATCTCGGGGCGGTTCGTGGCTGCGAGGAGCATCAACCCTTCCTTCGAGTCGAAGCCGTCCAGTTCCACCAGCAGCTGGTTCAGCGTTTGCTCTTTTTCGTCATGCCCGCCGCCGCCGAAACCTCCCGCGCCGCGCGCCTTGCCCAGCGCGTCGAGCTCGTCGATGAAAATGATGGCCGGCGCTTTCTGTCGAGCCTGCTCGAAGAGGTCGCGCACGCGCGCGGCGCCCACGCCCACGAACATTTCCACGAACTCCGAACCCGAGATCGAGAAGAAGGGAACCCCCGCTTCCCCTGCCACGGCGCGCGCCATCAAGGTTTTCCCCGTCCCGGGAGGGCCCACCAGGAGCACCCCCTTGGGCATGCGTCCTCCCAAACGGCCGTAGGCCGCCGGGTTTTTCAGGAAGTCCACGACTTCCTGAAGCTCGGCCTTGGCTTCGTCCGCGCCGGCCACGTCCTTGAAGCCGACCTGCAGGTCGGTCTCGGCGTAGATGCGCGCCTTGCTTTTGCCGACCGAGAGGAAGTTTCCGCCGCCGCCCATGCCCCCGGCCATGCGACGGATGAGGTAGAGCCAGAGCAGGATGAAGAAGAAAAGGGGCAAGGTCCATAACAGGACGTCGCGGAAGAAGGTGTTTTCGATCTGGCGCGAGAACGCGACGTCGTGCTCCCTGAGGCGCGCGACCAGTTCGTCGTCGACCCGGGTTGTGACGAAGGATTCTTCGCCGGTTTCGAGTGGTGTTTGCAGCGTGCCGCGGACGCGGTCGCCCACGATGGAGACGGAGTCGATCTCGCCGGATTCGAGGAGTTCCAGAAACTGACTGTAAGGAAGGTCGGCGACGTTGCGCGTGGCCTGGAAGAGGCGCTGGCCCCAGAACACCACGAGGATGGCGGCAAGAATGAAAACGAGGTGAAACCGGGGCGGCTGTCCGAGTGGAGATTTGGCGTACTTGTCGGGTCTGGCGGCGGAATTCCCGCGCTTTGGCGTGCGTGTCACCGGAGACTCCCTTCGGATCAGTGGGGATGCGGGGAAGGTAATTCGCGGGGGGACGCCTTGCGGTCATGCGTTCCTTTGGGCGGCGCGTCCGGTTGTTTCGGCGCGTCCCGTGATCGGTGTGTCGTCGCGCCGGAACACAAAAAACCGGCGCGTTATTACCTTTTCGTGCCACGATTCGAAGCAAAAAGCCACAAAATGACCGGTTTCAACGGACAAAGGAGTTTCCCTTGACAGCTCTGGACAACAAAACCCTCAAGCGCATCGCTGACAACATCCGCGTTCTCGCGGCCTCCATGCCTGAAAAGGCGAAGTCGGGGCATCCCGGTGGTGCGATGGGCGGTGCCGACTTCATGGCGCTGGTTTACACCGAATTCCTGAACTTCGATCCGCAGGACATGTCGTGGGCGCACCGCGACCGGTTTTTTCAGGACGCCGGACACCTGTCGTCCATGATGTACGGCACACTGTCGCTGTTCGGCAAGTACAGCATGGATGAACTGGCGAACTTCCGCCAGTGGGAGAGCCCCACTCCCGGCCACCCCGAGCGCGACGTGCCGCGCGGCCTTGAAAACACCTCGGGCCCCCTCGGTCAGGGACATGTGATGGCCGCCGGCGCCGCTATCGCCGAGCGCGTTCTGTCCGCCCGTTTCGGGAACTGGCTCGACCACAAGACCGTCGCGTACATCACGGACGGCGGCATCCAGGAGGAGGCTTCGCAGGGCGTCGGCCGCATCGCCGGTCACCTCGGGCTCTCCAACCTCATCATGTTCTACGACTCGAATGATGTCCAGCTGTCGCACATGACCAAGGACACCATGAGCGAAGACACGGCGAAGAAGTATGAAGCCTGGGGGTGGGCGGTCGAAACCGTCGACGGCCACGATTTCGACCAGATGCGTGCCGCGCTGAAGCGCGCCTGGGCCCGCACCGACAAGCCGACCTTCCTGCTCGCGAAGACCATCATGGGCCGCGGCGCGGTGAAGGCCGACGGCACGCCCTACGAGGGCAGCCCGAAGCTGCACGGCAATCCGCTCTCGAAGAGCGAGGCCAGCTTCGAGAAGACCATCGAGAATCTGGGCGGCGACCCGGCCAACCCCTTCGTGATCTTCCCCGATGTGAAGGAAGCCATGGACAAGGTGATCGCGGCGAAGATCTCCGCCGCCGCCGCCTCGAAGAAGGTCGGCGCCGAATGGGCTGCGAAGAACGCCGAACAGGCGAAGAAGCTCGAGAGCTGGTTCAAGGGTGAACTGCCCGCGATCGATTGGTCCGCGGTGCCCCAGAAGGGCGGCGAGGCCACCCGCGCCGCCAGCAAGAACGTGCTGGAATACCTCGCAGGCAAGGTCGAGAACCTCGTGGTCATGTCGGCCGACCTTGCGGACTCCGACTACACCGAAGGCTTCCTCAAGAAGACGTCGATTTTCAAGAAGGGGGATTTCTCCGGAGCCTTCCTGCAGGCGGGGGTGGCCGAGCTGACCATGGCCGGCATCATGAACGGCATCGCCCTGCACGGCGGTTTGATTCCCGTGGGCGGGACATTCTTCGTGTTCAGCGACTTCCAGAAGCCGGCCTTGCGCCTGGCTGCCCTGCAGGAGGCGAAGGTCATTTTCCTTTGGTCCCACGACGCCTTCCGCGTCGGCGAGGATGGCCCCACCCACCAGCCCATCGAACAGGAAGCCCAGTTGCGATTGCTGGAGCGTTTGCAGAATCTCGAAGGCAAGCGGGCGTTTCTGGCCTTGCGTCCCGGAGATGCGTCGGAGACGACCGTCGCATGGAAGCTGGCGCTGGAAGCGCACGGCCCTGCGGCCATCGTGCTGACCCGCCAGCCCGTGGCCGAGTTGCCGCCGGTGTCGGGCGACCGTTTCAAGGAAACGGTCGATGGCATGTCGAAGGGTGCTTATGTGGTCGTCGAGGCCGACAAGCCTGATCTGGTCCTGCTGGCGAACGGTTCCGAAGCGTCCCTCCTCGTCGAGGGTGCGGAGAAGCTTAAGGCCAAGGGCCTGAAAGTGCGCGTCGTTTCGGCTCCGTCCGAAGGGTTGTTCCGCGAGCAGACCGAGGCTTACCGCGAGAAGGTTGTTCCTTACGGTGCCCCGGTGCTTGGCTGGACGGCAGGCGAGCCGTCGACGCTGCGCAATCTGGTCGGTCCGCTGGGCAAGGTGTACGGCATGAGCCGCTTCGGCGCGTCGGCCCCGTTCAAGGTGCTCGACGAGAAGTTCGGCTACACCGCCGACAACGTGGTCAAGGTCGCCGAGGAGTACCTCGCGGAATACAAGGCCAATGTGAAGAAAATTGCGGCGTTGGGGGTGTAGGGGCAACTGATCATTTGCCCCTGCACGCCAGGCTGCCTCGCCCTGCCAACGCAAAAACCCCGGACATTCGTCCGGGGTTTTTTATTGTCGAGCGATCTGGAAGATCATCGCGTTGCCTTCGGGCAAATCCTCCGCATCATCCGGCAGGTCGTAGTCCTCCGGGAGTGGGACGCGTCGCGCCGGCGGCATGTTGAACCCGGCATCGCGCAGGCTTCGCTCCAGTGCCATGGAAAACTCCGCGGGACGGACTCCCGAGTAATTGGTGACCGCGCAGAGAACCCCATCGGGTGCCAGTAACGCCGCGCACTTCCCGGCGAGACGGAAGTAATCATCGGCGAAGCGAAAGACTTTTCCGTCGAAACGTGAAAAGACCGGTGGATCGAGGATGATCCGGTCGAAGCGTCGTTGCTTCTTCAAGGCCCAATCGAGATAGCGTTCGCTGTCCATGCGGGAAAAACGGCAGGAGTCTTCAGGGAGCGTATTCAGGCGCAGGTTCTCGCGCCCCCAATCGAGGTAACGCGCGGAGATATCGACTTGCGTGACCGCAGCCGCGCCTCCGGCCAGGGCTGCGAGGCCAAGGGATCCGGTGTAGGCGAAAAGATTGAGCACGCGTGTTCCCTCTGCGCTGTCGTGCAGATGCTCGCGCAACACGCGGGTATCGAGGAAGAGTCCCACATTGCGCGGGTGGCGAAGCTCAAGGCGAAAGCGGAGCGTGTCTTCGCGCGCGACGACGGACTCCGCTGGTTCCCCCGCCAGGGCATGGTTCCCGGTGCGGTCGGCATCGCCGGCGCTGGTACGGTCGATCAGGGAGACGGACTCCCAGCCGAAATCCCGGATCCATTCAGACGCCGCCGCCCGCAGGGAAAGCCCCCATCCATGCCGTTCCGGGTTTCCGTAATCGTAGAGGACCGCGTTTCCGGCAAAGAGTTCGAATACGAGGCCGGGTGTTCCGGAGGCTTCAGCATTCAGCAACCGCAGGCATTGCGTGCGGCCAAGCAGCTTTTTTTTGCGTTGCCATGCGTCTGCAAGAGTTTTTTCGAACGTGCCGAGTTGCATCAGGCCTGTGAAGGGGCGGGAAATGAGGGAAAGCGAACCGGAAAATCTTAACTTTTTCACCCTTGCAACTTCCAAAGGAATCGTCATGTCTTTCAGCCTGGACGAGAAACACCGGAGCTCTTCTGACTTCTTCGGCGGTCGCCGCGAACCGCAGGACTGTCTGCTCATCATTTATGGCGGCTCGGGGGACCTTGCCAAGCGCAAGCTGTTTCCGTCGCTGGCCAACCTGCACGCCAAAAAACAGATGCCGAAGAAGTTCAAGATCCTGGCGGTCGGCCGCAAGGACATGCAGGTGGACGAACTCCTGTCGATGGGGAAGTACTCCGACGAGTTTCGCAAGCATTTCCTGTACTTGCGCACAAATTATGATGCCGCAGGAATCGCTGATTTGAAGGCCGCCTGCGATCGCATTTGCAAGGAAGAGGGGATTGCCCCCAACTATCTCCACTATCTTGCGGTTCCCCCCAAGGGATACGCCGAGCTGGCACGGGGGTTGTCTGAGGGCGGTCTGGTGCACCCCCCGAAAGGGGAGCACTGGAGCCGACTGGTGGTGGAAAAACCCTACGGTCGTGACCACGCAAGCGCCATCGATCTCGACGACAAGTTGTTGTCGGCCTTCGCCGAAAAGCAGATTTACCGCATCGACCACTATCTCGGCAAGGAGACCGTGCAAAACCTGCTGGTCTTCCGCTTCGCCAATGCGGTGTTCGAGCCGATCTGGAACCATCACTACATCGAGCACGTGCAAATCAGCGGAGCGGAGATGCTCGGTGTCGAGGAGCGTGCGGATTACTTCGACAAAAGCGGGATCTTGCGTGACATGGTTCAGAATCATCTGATGCAGATCTTCTGCATGGTGACCATGGAGCCTCCCGTGAACCTTTCAGCCGAGGCCATTCGCGACGAAAAAGTGAAGGTGCTGCGCGCCCTGCGTCCCCTCGATCACGAGGTGAAGCCTCCGGTCGCGGTGCGCGGGCAATACGGGCCGGGCACGGTGGACGGAAAGCCCGCCATCGGGTACCGCGAAGAGAAGGGAACCGCGGAAGACAGCAGCACGGAGACCTTTGTCGCGTTGCGCCTGCATGTCGACAATCTTCGCTGGGCGGGCGTCCCGTTTTACCTGCGCTCGGGCAAGCGCATGGGGCGCAAGGGCACCGAGGTGGTGGTTACCTTCAAGAAGCTTCCAAACGTGCTCTTCAATGCGCGTGGCCAAGAAGCGGACCAGAACCGCATTGTGTTCAAGATCCAGCCGCAGGAAGCCATCCTGATGGAATTGACGAGCAAAAACCCCGGCCAGAGCTTCGAACTTGCAGACACGGCGATGAACTTCTGCTACAACAGCAAGTTCGACCTCATGGCCGATGGCTATGAA
>JBJHDK010000079.1:0-8035 GCA_050486505.1 Fibrobacteria bacterium
TCTCACGCGCCTGCTCGCCGAGGAGCAGGGGCTTGCCATCGACGAGGCCGGCTACGCCGCGCACATGCAGGAGCAGCGCGAGCGCGCCCGCGGCGCGGCGAAGTTTTCCGCCGCCATCGCGGGCGACGAGGGCTGGACGATTCTCGCGCCGGGGCTCGACACGGAGTTCACGGGCTACGACACGCTGGAAGACGCCATGCCCGTGCTGCGCTACCGCGAGGAAGGCGACACCGTGTTGCTGGTGGCCGCGCGCACCCCGTTCTACGCCGAGGCCGGAGGCCAGGTCGGCGACACCGGAACAATCAAGGGTCAGGGTGTCACGCTCACCGTGCTCGACACGGTGAAGGTGTTCGACATGGTGGTGCACAAGTGCGCGCTCACCGACGGTCTGCTGACACCCGAGGCCCTGAAGAACGCGACGGGCAGCGTGGACGCCGACGCCCGCGCCGCCGCCGTGCGCAACCACAGCGCCACCCACTTGCTGCATGCCGCGCTGCGCGATGTGCTCGGGGAGCACGTGCAACAGCAGGGGTCGCGCGTCGCACCCGAGGGGCTGCGCTTCGACTTCACCCACCCGCAGGCCATCAGCCCGGAGGAAATGCAGCGCATCGAATCCATCGTGAATGCGCAAATCCTCGCGAACCTCCCCGTCTCCAAGGCGATTCACTCGATGGACGAGGCGAAGAAGCTGGGCGCGGTCGCCCTGTTCGGCGAGAAATACGGTGACCGCGTGCGCGTCATCACCATGGGTTCGGGCGAGGATGCCGTCTTCAGCCGCGAGCTGTGCGGCGGCACGCACGCCGAAGCCACAGGGCAGATCGGACTCTTCAAAATCATTTCGGAAAGCTCCATCGCCGCGGGAGTCCGGCGCATCGAAGCCGTGACCGGCACCGGCGCGCTCGATCTCGTCAGCGACCGCTTCGCAAGACTTTCGGAAATCGGCCAGTCGCTCAAGGCCAAGCCGGGCGATGAGGCCGTGCGTGTCGCGGAACTCGCGCAACGCCTCAAGGCGACGGAGAAGGAGCTCGCCGAGTTGCGCGGCTTCAAGGCGGCGCAAGAGGCGAAGTCCCTGCTCGCGGAGAAGGGCCGCAAGGCCGGTGACGCGACAGTGATCGTCTCGAAGATCGACGCGGGCGACAAGGAGTCGCAGCAGGCCTTCCTCGATGCCGTCGCGGCGCAGTTCGCGAACGGATCGGGGGGCGCGGGTGTTTTCACGGCGGTGGCGGGGGATTCCCTGTCGATTTTCGCCGTGGTGGGAAAGGCCGCACAGGCGAAGATCAAGGCCGGCGACCTGATCAAGGAACTCGCGCCCGTCGCCGATGCGCGCGGCGGCGGGCGTCCCGATCGCGCCCAGGCGGGGTCGAAGGCGGTGGACAAGGAAGACGCGGTGCTGGCCGCCGCCGAGCAATTGTTGGCCAAGGTGTTCGGGTAAAAGATGAATGGACAGGGTGGACGAAATGGACTTGATGGACGGGCCGATCAAACGGCGTTATTCATCGGCCCGTCCATCAAGTCCATTTCGTCCTTGTTGTCCATAGGTCCATGGCCCATTGTCTATCTTCCCCCGCCATGACCGGCAAAATCGAAACCGCCCTCGTCGACGCCCTCAAAACCCGCAAGGCGCTGTTCTTCGTGCTGCTCGATCCCGACGCGGGGGCGCCTGAAAGCGTTGTCGAATGCGGCCTCCTCGCCGCACAGCATGGCGCCGACGCCTTGCTGCTCGGCGGCTCCTTCGTGGGCAACCCGCACTTCCCCCGCATCGCTTCCGAACTCAAAAAGGGAACCGATCTTCCGATCATCCTCTTCCCCGGCGGCGCCTCGCAGGTCATTCCCGGCCCCGACGCAATCCTCTTCACCACCTTGCTTTCGGGCCGCAACCCGCAATATCTCGTGGACGAACAGGTGCGCGGCGGGTTGCTCGTGAAGGGTCTCGGTATGGAGGCCATCCCCACGGCCTATCTGCTCGTTGAATCAGGCCGCATGACGGCGGTGGAGTATATCAGCAACACCAAGCCCCTGCCGTCGGACAAGCCGGGCATCGCCGCGGCCCACGCCGTGGCGGCCGAACTGCTGGGCCTGCGCTGGGTCTATCTCGAGGCCGGCAGCGGGGCGGAGCGCCCGGTTCCGGTTGAAATGGTGGCAGCGGTACGGAAATCCACAGGTTTAAAACTGATTGTGGGGGGTGGGCTTCGGAATCCCCAGGATGTTCGGGATCGTGTCCTGGCCGGCGCGGATGCCATCGTGGTGGGGAATCTGTTCGAGAAAGACCGGAATTCGGCGCTATTTGAAGAATTTGCCAAGGCGGCGCATCAGCCCGCGTAGCGTCCCTTGAACGCCCGGTTCAATCCGGCCGCGGCGTGCCCCGAACACCGGGAAGCCCGCCGCAGGCCCCCCCATTCCTTTCACCATGGTTCCTTGCAGCCCCCTTTGGCCTTTACTACGTTTCGCATCCCCTTTTAGCAGGATTTGGAAGTATGAATACCGTGACCGTAAATCCCGACACGCTGGAGCGCAAGTGGTGGGTGATCGACGCCCAGGATGCGGTTCTCGGCCGCCTTTCGAGCACGGTCTCGCGTTTGCTGATGGGCAAGCACAAGGCCAGCTACAGCCCCGCCCACGACCACGGTGACTTCGTGGTGATCATCAACGCCGACAAAATCGTCATGACCGGCAACAAGCGCCTCGAAATGCGCTATTTCAGCCACTCCCAATACGCCGGCGGCTGGCGCAACCTTTCCGTGGACGAGGTATCGGCCAACCGTCCGGGTTATCCTGTCCGCCACGCCATTCTGGGCATGCTCCCGAAAAATCCGCTTGGCCGCCAGATCGCCAAGAAGCTCTTCATCTACGCCGACGACAAGCACCCCCACGCGGCCCAGAAGCCCGAGGTGCTCAAGATCGGTAAGGCGTCCTAAACCCCGAAAGTCAGGCAAGGAGATCTTTTTATGGCCACCGAAAAGAAGGCCGCACCCCAGCACCGCGCAACCGGCCGCCGCAAGACTGCCGTCGCCCGCGTTGTTCTCGTGCCCGGTACAGGCAAGCGCACCATCAACAATCGCGACTTCAAGGAATACTTCTGCAACGAGATTCGTGAGATGATCGCGGAACAGCCGTTCGTGGTGACCGGCACGGCCAAGGAATGGGACGTGATCGCCACCTCCAACGGCGGCGGCATCTCGGGTCAGGTCGGAGCCATCCGCCTCGGCATTGCCCGCGCTCTCGTGGCCCACAATGAAGAGTTCCGTCCGATGCTCCGCGAGCACGGGCTGCTCACGCGCGACGCCCGCGCGGTCGAACGCAAGAAATACGGCAAGGCCGGCGCACGCCGCAGCTTCCAGTTCTCCAAGCGCTGAGCCGACGAAAGGAAACCACACGACATGTCGATCCCCACGATTCAGGAAATGCTCGACGCAGGGGTGCACTTCGGTCACCTCACGAAGCGCTGGAACCCCAAGATGCGCCCGTACATCCTCACGGAGCGCAACGGCATCTACGTTCTCGACCTCGAGAAGACGCGCACCGGGCTGGAGCGCGCCGTCGAGGCCGTCCGCCAGATCCGCCGCCAGGGCCGCCCGGTGCTGTTCGTCGGCACCAAGAAGACCCTGAAGGACTGCATCAAGGAAGAGGCCCTGCGCGCCGGCCAGTTCTACGTGACCGAGCGCTGGCTGGGCGGCATGCTCACCAACTTCCCCACCGTGCGCAAGTCCATCAAGCGTCTCGAGGACATCGAAAAGATGGAGACCGACGGCGTGATGAAGGAGCTGAACAAGAAGGAAGTGCTCGGGCTGAACAAGGAGCACGCCAAGCTTGAGGCCATCTTCGGCGGTATCCGCAACATGAAGACCCTTCCCGGCGCGCTGTTCGTCTCCGACACGGAGCATGAGCACATCGCCGTGCACGAAGCCAACCGCCTCAAGATTCCCGTCATCGGCATCGTGGACTCGAACTCGAACCCGGATCTGGTGACCTACCCGATCCCCGGCAACGACGACGCCCTGAAGTCGGTGAGCCTGCTGACCCGCGTGATCTCCGACGCCCTCGCCGGCACGTCCGAGGCACCCGCCGAGAAGGCCGCCGAGGCCGTCACCGCTTCCGTCGCGGAGGGTTCGGCAAATGGTTGAGAAAACGGCTGAGATCTCCGCCCAAGCTGTTGCCCAACTTCGCGAAAAGACCGGCCTCGGGTTGATGCAGTGCAAGAAGGCGCTGACGGAAACCAACGGGGACATCGACGCCGCCATTGAGCTCCTGCGCAAGCAGGGAGCCGCCGTGGCCGCCAAGCGCGTCGGCCGCGAGACCAAGGAAGGCAAAATCGTCTTCGCCACCGAGGGCACGAACACCGCCGCCCTTGAAGTGAACTGCGAGACCGACTTCGTCGCCTCCTCCGACGACTTCACCGTGTTCACGGCCAAGGCCGTGGCCGCCATCGCCGTCGCGAAGCCCGCTGACGCCGAGGCCGCCAAGGGGCTTCCGCTTGACGCCTCCACGCTCGGAGAAGTCCTGACCGCCGTCATCGCCAAGACCGGCGAGAACATCTCCCTCCGCCGCTTCGCCGTGGAAACCGCCGGCGAAGGCGAAACCGTCGAGACGTACTCCCACATGGGCGGGAAGATCGGCGTGCTGGTCAAGCTTGCCTTCACGGGAACTCCCAACGACCAGGCCGCGCTTTCCGCGCTGGCCCGCGACGTCGCCATGCAGGTTGCCGCAAGCGCCCCGCTCGCCATCGAGCCGAAGGACATCCCTTCCGATGTCGTCGAGAAGGAACGCGAAATCGCCCGCGAGCTGACCGCCAAGGAAGGCAAGACGGGCGACATGCTGGAGCGCGTGGTCGAAGGCAAGCTCGGAAAGTTCTTCAAGGAGAACTGCCTCCTGCAGCAGGCCTTCATCAAGGACAACAAGACCTCGATCGAGAAGCATCTGGCCGCCACGGCCAAGTCCCTCGGCGTGGACAATCTCCGCGTCGCGGCGTTTCACCGGTTACAGCTGGGTCAGTAAGGATTTCTCCGTATGTCCGCACAGCCTCCTTTGCGGTACCGGAGAATCCTTCTCAAGCTCAGCGGAGAAGCATTTGCCGGCGGGAACGAGTTCGGTCTCGATCCCGCCACCTTCACCCGCCTCGCCCTTGAGATCCGTCAGGTGCACGAGACCGGCGTCCAGGTCGGCATCGTCATCGGCGGCGGCAATATCGTTCGCGGCGCTTCGCTCAGCGAATGCGGCGTCGATCGCGTCACCGGCGACCAGGCCGGCATGCTCGCCACCCTCATCAACTGTCTTTGCATGCAGGACGCGCTCGAAAAACAGGGTGTGTTCACGCGCCTGATGAGCGCGGTCAACGTGACCGAGGTCGCCGAGCCCTTCATCCGCCGCCGCGCCCTGCGCCACCTCGAGAAGGGTCGCGTGGTGCTTTTCGCCGCCGGCACGGGAAACCCCTACTTCACCACCGACAGCGCCGCAACCCTGCGCGCCATCGAAACCCGTTGCGATATCCTGATGAAGGCCACCAACGTGGACGGCGTGTACGACAAGGATCCCAAGAAGCATGCCGACGCGGCACGCTTCGAGACCTTGAGCTACACCGAGGTGATCAACCGCCAACTCAAAGTCATGGATACATCGGCCATCGCGCTTTGCCGTGAAAACGACATGCCCATCATGGTCTTCGACCTGAACACATCCGGAAACCTGGTTCGCGCGGCGCGCGGCGAGCGCATCGGTACCTTGGTGACCCGCACCGGCGAATGACCGGGTGACAAAGGACAGCACATGTTCGACGTACAATCCCTCGAATCCCGCATGCAGAAGTCGGTCGACGCCCTTCGCAAGGACCTGACCAAGCTTCGTACCGGCCTGGCATCCCCCGCCATGCTCGATAACGTCTTCGTGGATTACTATGGCACGCGAACGCCCATTCCCCAGGTCGGGGCCGTTTCGGTTCCCGAGCCGCGTACCCTCGCCATCAAGCCCTGGGACAAGGGCATGATGCAGGCCATCGAGAAGGCGATTCAGACCAGCGACCTCGGCATCAACCCGGTCAACGACGGCACCTACATCCGCCTCGTTCTCCCCGTGCTCACGGGCGAACGCCGCAAGGAGCTGGCCAAGACCGCCCGCAAGATCGGCGAAGAGGCCAAGGTCGCCGTCCGCAATATCCGTCGCGACGAAAACGAGCACCTCAAGAAGGCCGCCAAGGATTCCGGCGCCTCCGAGGACGAACTCAAGGGTGAACTCGACAAGGTGCAGAAAATCACCGACAAGTTCACCGCCATCATCGATGAGGTCGTGTCGGACAAGGAAAAGGACATTATGACGGTTTGATCCGCCCGCGGCGGATCAAACCGGAATTAAGAATCGGGAATTAAGAATCAAGAATCGAACGCAAAGGAAACGCGGACGGCAAAACGCTTGCGTATCAAACCCGGCCTTAAGTCAGTAAGTTCCGGTGCCCTTCCTGGTTCTTATTCCCAATTCTTAACTCTTAATTCTTAATTCCTAATTTTCTCCCCCATGCGCCCCCCCCCGCAGCATATCGCGATCATCATGGACGGCAACGGCCGTTGGGCGAAAAAACGCCTGCAGCCCCGCCTGTTCGGGCATCGCGCCGGCACCCGGGCGACCAAGCGCGTGGTCGAGGCCTGCGGGGAACTCGGCGTCAAGTATCTGACAACCTACGTCTTCTCTTCCGAGAACTGGGCCCGCCCGCTCCCCGAAGTCGACGGCCTCATGGATCTCATGGTCGAGATGGTCCGCAAGGAAATCGACGGACTGATGGAGAACAACGTGCGCCTGCAGGCGCTCGGCAATCTCTCCAAACTTCCCGCGCGCACCCTCAAGGAACTCGAGTGGGGCATGAGCAAGACCCGCGACAACACCGGGCTCGTCCTCAACCTCGCCGTCTCCTATGGTGGCCGCGAAGAGATCGTGGACGCCTGCCGCCGCCTCGCCGAGGACGCGAAATCGGGAACGGTCGATCCCGAACGCATCGACGAGGCCATGCTCTCGAGCGCCATGTACCACCCGGAGATGCCGGATCCCGAGCTGCTCATCCGCACTGGCGGCGACATGCGTATCTCCAATTTCCTGCTCTGGCAGATCGCGTACACCGAGCTCTATGTCACCCCGACGCTTTGGCCCGACTTCGACAAGGCCGAGCTCGTGAAGGCCATCGAAGAGTACCACAGCCGCCAGCGGCGATTCGGACGCGTCCCCGAGGAACAGACCTGATGTCGAACCTCACGGTTCGCATCCTCTCCGCGGCCGTTCTTCTGGCTGCGGGAGTCGCGGCGCTCACGCTCAGTCTCCCCTCCCGCTGGGCCGCCATCACCCTTGTCCTGGTGCTGGGCGCCTGGGAACTCTCCCGCCTGGTCGGGCGCAAGCTCGCATCCCCGTCCGCAGCCTGGATTCCCGGACTCGCCGTGTTCGCCTTCGCGCTCCCCCACTTTCCCGGCTGGGTCGCCCCTCAAGCCTGGAACTGGATCGTCGCGGTCATCGCGCTTTCCGCCCTCACCGCCTTCGCTTTCGCCCGGATCGGCATCACCACCCTCGCTCCATGGATCGGCCTCAATGCCTTTCTCATCGGCTATCTCGGCCTTTGGGGCGGCAAGCTGTTCGAACTCACCACCACGGCCACGGGGTTCGCGGGCATCGCCCCTTTCGTCTTCACCCTCGCCTGCATCGCGGCCGCCGACAGCGGCGCCTACTTCACCGGACGCGCCATCGGCAAGCACAAGCTCGCTCCCGAGTTGAGTTCCGGCAAGACGCGGGAAGGGGCATTGGGGGGCATCTTCGCGGCCGTGCTCGTCGCTTGGGCCTTCTCCGGATACGCGCAACTCTCCGTCGCGGGAGCGCTGGCGCTCGGCGCCGTGCTGGCCGTCGCCTCCATCGCGGGCGACCTGTTCGTCTCCGCCTTCAAGCGCTGGGCCCTTGCAAAGGACACCTCCAACCTCATCCCCGGCCACGGTGGCGTGATGGATCGCTTCGACGCGCTCGTCTTCGCCGCGGCGGGCGCCGGGGTTGGGTGTGGGGTTCGGGGGGGACGGAG
>JBJHDK010000080.1:0-7625 GCA_050486505.1 Fibrobacteria bacterium
CGCGATCCCCCGAACGGAGGAGGATTCCCGAAGGGTACCCCTCCATCCAGCTTTAATCATGGTCGTGATCGTGGCCGCCTTGGCCACCTTCTCCGGGAGCTTGGCCGTCCTCGCTGACGGTGACGGTCAACGCCGGGGTTTCCCAGTCGGCGTGGCCATCGTGCCAGTATTGGAAAATGACCTGGGTTTCGCCGATCGCGAGTCCTTGCAAATGCAAGTGATCGCCATGGAAGACGAAGCCGACCACGCTATCGGGAGCGCCGTCGGCGAGGCGTGCACGCAGCGAGTAATCGCCGGTCAGGGGCAGGTCGTCGCCGTCTTCATCCACGAAGCGGGCGCCCACGGAAATGTGCTCGCCGAGCTTGATCTCGCGCAGGGAACCGTGCCAGTGGTCGCCGTGTGTGTCGGCGACTTCGGCGTGGTCGGCGGCGCGGTCGATCAGGTACATCTTGGCGGGGCCTTCGCCGTGGCCGTGCTTGTGGTCATGATCCTTGTGGGAATCGAACAGGCAGCCGGTCAGCGCGAGGGCGCCGACGACAAGCAAGGCGGGAAGGAAACGGGATGTTGCGGCGGCCATGTGGAACTCCTTGGGTTGTGGCAGAATATGATAATACAATATCATTACCAAATCCTGCAAGCCCGGTCAAGAGTCTTTTTCGTCAGGCGGTTTTCGCCCGGGATTTCACGGGAGTACGCTTTGCCGCGATTTTCGGCCCGTCGCAGGCGGGGCACAACCCCGTCAAGGTCAGTTCGTGCCCTTCGACGCGGAACCCTCCCGGGATCAGGGCTCCGTCGGGAATCCCGAGCAGGCATGTGTCGATGTCGTAGACGCGCTTGCAGCCACGGCACTGAAAATGGTCGTGGTGGTGCCCGTGGCCCACGGCTTCGTACCGGGTTTCTCCTGTCGGCATGATGACGATCTGGGCCAGCTTGTTTTCGACGAGCAGGTTGAGGGTCCGGTAAACGGTGGCGATACCGACCTTGGAGCCGGGCTTGGCGCGTTGTGCGAGCTCATGAATTTCCGGAATCGTCAGCGGACCGTGCGACTTCTCCAGAATGTCGGCGATGGCGCCGCGTTGACGCGTCTGGCGCTGGCCGAGCTTGGCGGGGGGCGGTTTCTGCGTGGGCATGGGGGGAAGTTAAGAATTGAGAATTAAGAATTAAGAATTGGGAATTGAGTCCCATGAGGTCGCGGAGCAAACGAATCATTAAGAATGGAAGGCGGGGGGCGCGTTAGTCGACATGCAGCCACGTTCTTTCATCCCGATTTGTCAGGCGCAGCTTGGCGCCGAAGGTTTTCTCCAGCAGGGAAGGGGTGAGCACCTTGTGCTTCGGTCCCGCGGCGACCGCCTTGCCGTTGCGCAGGAGTAAAACGTGGGTGAACTCCGGGAGGATTTCCTCGGTGTGATGCGTGATGTAGATCACCATGGGGCGCGAGTCCGGTCGCAGCAGTTTGGCGATGGAACGCAGGAAGCGTTCGCGTGCGACAGGGTCAAGACCCGATGCGGGTTCGTCGAGGAGGAGCAACTCGGGTCGCATGGCCAGTGCCCGTGCGATGACGGCGCGCCGGCGTTGCCCCTGGCTGAGGGCGTTGAAGGTTCGTCCGGCCAGGTGCCTGACCCCCGTACGCCGCAGGGCGCGACGGGCTTCCGCGAAGCCTCCCTTCCCGGGTGCCTCGAATTGAAGGCCGAGGGTTCCCGTCGTGCCCGAGGCGACCACCTCCTCCACCGTTTGCCAGGCGGGGAATTCGGGCTCGGCCTCGTTGCCGACCCATGCCACGTGCCGCCGCAGTTCCGCCACGTCGTCATCGCCGAAACTCCGGCCCAGCACGGAGAGGGAGCCGCCTTGCGGCCAAAGGCGTCCTTGCAGCATCTGGATCAAGGTGCTCTTGCCCGAACCGTTGGGCCCAAGAATCGCCCAATGTTCCCCCGTGCGCACGGTCCACGAAAAATCCCGCAGCGTGCGGACGCCACCGCGCAGCAAGGTGACATTCCGGATTTCGAGCAGGATGGGGGGATTCGTGTCTTTCATGGGCGAAATTTACCTGTCACGGCGTCGAAGGCTGCAACACTGCTGAAATGCCCTTGGCCTTGGGGGGTGCCGGTGCGGTCGGTAGATTTTGAGGGGACTTGATGACTTTTGAACAACTGTTGCAAATGGAGGCCCTGTGGACGGAACATCCGTGCTTGTCACAGAGGACGATGCCGACATCCTGGAGTTGGTAACCTACGCTCTCGAAGCGGATGGCTTTCGGGTTCACCCCGCGAAGTCCGGAGGCGAGGCGATGTCGATTCTCAATGACGAGACCATCGATCTCGCCGTGCTCGACGTGATGTTGCCCGACATGAGCGGCACCGAAATTTGCCGGCGCATGAAGCGCGATGAAAGGCTGGAACGCATTCCCGTGATCTTCCTGACCGCGCGCAACGAGGAAACCGACAAGCTCGTGGGATTCAAGGTGGGTGCGGATGATTACGTCACCAAGCCCTTCTCGCCCAAGGAGCTTGCGGCGCGCGTGCATGCCCTGATCCGGCGCGTGCGCGGTGGCGAGGACTACGTGTTTCGCAATTTGCGGGTGACGCTCGACAGCCACCGCGTCGAGATCGACGGTCGCCGTGTGCACCTTTCTCCGCGTGAGTTCTCCTTGCTCAAGGTGCTTCTCGAGGCCAAGCCCAAGACGGTCGATCGTGGCACGTTGCTGGAGCGGGGGTGGGGGATGGATGCCAAGGCGGGTTTGCGCAGCGTCGACGTAGCTGTCACGCGATTGCGGGACAAGATTCGCCCCTACGGCACGTGCATCCGCACGGTGACGGGCTTTGGTTACCAGTGGGATCCGGAGGGGTTCGCCTCGCCGGTTTCAGGGTCTTAGGAGCACTTCGTATGGGCGAGCTGCAGCTCGCCCTTACAAGGGGCTATATATACCGGCGATGCGAACCCGCCCCTCCCTGCTCTCCCGCCTTTTCCTCTTGCTGGGAATCCTCGGAGCCGGGTTTCTGGTCCTTTCCGTTTACCTCTATCGCGCCACCGAAGGGATCCTGACGAAGGAACTGCAGCGGGAGTTGACGGGCGATCTTCAGTGGATGGCCGACCTTGCCGAGGGCGACCCCGAGTTGCTGGAGTTCCCCCGGGTCGACTCCCTCGCCAAGGCGATGTCGCAGTACAAGGGGTACCGTGTGACCGTGATCGCCCCGGATGGCCGCGTCATCGGGGAGTCCCATGTTCCCGCGGATCGACTGGGTGGAATCGACAACCACGGTTCCCGACCGGAAGTCGTGCAGGCAAGGGCAGAAGGCATCGGCGTGAAGCGGCGCCATTCAGAAACCGTGCGCCAAGAGATGTTCTACGTCGCGCTGGCGCCGTCGCCGGATCAGGCGGTGTTGCGCATTTCCGCCGGGCCGGCAACATTGGGGGCCTTTGCGGCGGCTGCGCGGCGCGTGGCCGCGATGGCGCTGCTGCTTTTTCTTGCGGCGGCCGCAGGGATCACCCTGTGGGTCTCGCGCCGCATCAGCATCCCCCTTCTGCGGCTGCGCGGTGAAGCCCGCGACGTGTCCAAGCCGCTTCGTTGGGACGCGCCTTTCCGCGAGGCCGAGATCCTGAACGACGCCTTCGTCGAGTATGCGGACGCCGTCCAGAACCTCACGGCACGCGTGCGGCAGGAGCGGGACCGATTGCTTGCGCTGCTCGACCGGCTGGAGGAGGGCGTCGTCCTTCTCGATTCCGCGCGCCGTATACGGGCTGTCAATGCGTCCGCGCGCCGGCTGCTTCCCCTGCGCGAAGACGTCAGCATGCTGGAAGGGAGTCCCTTCGCGCTCGTGGTTCGCCACGAAAGGCTGGGGCGCTGGGTCGAGCAGGAACAGCCGGGATCAGCCCGTGATTCCGTGCTCCAGATCGACAAGGGCCCCGATAGCGAATACGACCTGCTGTGCCACTTGCGTGTACTCCAACCTGTTCATCCCGAGGGAGAGATGCTGCTCACCTTGGCCGACGTGACGCGCTTCCGGAATCTCGATCGGGCGAAGACGGACTTCGTGGCGAACGCTTCGCACGAGCTGAAGACTCCGTTGTCTTCGATTCTGGGTTATGCGGAAACCTTGCTCGACGGCGCTGCGGAGAATCCAGCGGCCCGCGATCCCTTCCTGCGCAAGATCCATGCGAATGCCATGCGCCTGCAAGGATTGGTGCAGGACTTGTTGAACCTGTCCCGGCTGGAGAGCGAGGAAGCGCCGCAGGTCGAGACGCTGTACGTGCGCGACTTCGTGCAGTCGGCGTGGAATGCGCACCGGGCCGCGGCCGAGCGTGTGGGGATTCGTTTCGAGAATCGTGTTCCTTGGGAGTTGACGTGGAGGATGGAGCCTCGCGACCTGGATCGCATCCTCGGAAACCTGGTGGGGAACGCCGTGAAGTACAACCTTCCAGGGGGAAAGGTTCGGGTTGACTGGGATCCGGAAGCTTGCCGGTTGAGCGTTCAGGATACCGGGCCCGGAATTCCTGAAGCTGCGTTGTCGCGCATCTTCGAGCGGTTCTACCGGGGGGATTCCGCGCGCGCGCGCAACGAAGGAACGGGCCTGGGCTTGGCGATCGTCAAGCATGCCGCGCAGCGTTACGGGATGCAGGTTTGGGCCGAGAGCATCATGGGAGAAGGGAGTCGGTTTGTGGTCGAAGCTTCGGAGGAGATGGCAGGGAATTAAGAATTAAGAATGGAACACAGGTGGGAGGCACCGCGTGCTGCCTTCATTTGCATAGGTAATGGACGTGGAATGCTGGTATAATCCACTACCCTCCAATTCTTAATTCCTAACTTCCTCCCCCATGCATCTTCTCGTCACTGGCGGTTGTGGCTTCATCGGCAGCAATTTTGTGCGTCTCGTTCTTTCTGAGCGACCCGATTGGCGCATCACCAACGTCGACGCGCTAACCTACGCAGGGAACCCCGGGAACCTTGCCGACGTCGCAGGGAACCCCCGCTACACCTTCGTGCATGCCGACATCCGCGACAAAAGTGCGATGGCGAAACTGTTTTCCGCATCCGGCCCGCAACGTCCCGATGCCGTGGTGCACTTCGCGGCCGAGTCGCATGTCGACCGCTCCATCATGGGTCCCGAGATCTTCGTGCAGACCAACGTGCTGGGCACGCAAATCCTGTTGGAGCAGGCACGAGTGTCCGGGACGGCGCGCTTTCTCCACGTGTCCACCGACGAGGTGTACGGCTCGCTGGGGCCGACGGGACTGTTCACCGAAACGACGCCATACGCACCGAACTCGCCCTACTCCGCGAGCAAGGCGGGGTCCGACATGCTGGTGCGCGCCTACCATCACACCTACGGGATGGACACGGTCGTCACGAATTGTTCGAACAATTACGGGCCGTACCAGTATCCCGAGAAGCTTATTCCGCTGCTCATCACGAATCTCATCGATGGATTGCGGATTCCGATTTACGGCGACGGGCTCAATGTACGCGACTGGTTGCACGTGGAAGACCACTGCCGCGGCGTGCTGCTCGCGCTGGAGAAAGGGCGCGCGGGAGAGACATACAACATCGGCGGACGCAACGAGCGCAGGACCATCGACATTGCCCGCGCGATCCTGGGCTTGATGGGCAAGGACGAGTCGTTCATCCGCTTCGTGGAGGATCGCGCGGGGCATGACCGCCGCTATGCGATCGACGCGGACAAGATCCGCCGCGAGCTCGGCTGGGAGCCGCGCCACACCTTCGACACCGGCCTGCCCGCGACGGTGGAGTGGTATCGCCGGAACGAAGGCTGGTGGCGGCGGTTGAAGTCGGGTAGGGGGTAACGGGCAAGAGGTAGAGGGTGTGCTTCGCGGGCACCCCTACAATGCAACCTCAAGAATCCCTCAGCCCAATTTCCATTCCGAGAGCAATTCGCCGCAGGCGCAGATCCCGGGTCCATAATACGGCTTCGGAATGTGCGCATGATGCGAGCAGGTGTGCGTCGACCAGACCGATTCCCTTTCCGAAGAGCCTATAGCGCTCAAGAAACTCCATGACCTCGAAATACCCGGGCACGGAAGTTCTTGGAAGGATTTCCAGCTCTTGGATGGTTTCGCGCCTGTTCTTGAGGTTTCCACAGGCGAGTTCTCCGATGACGAACGGATGAATCGCAACCTGGTTTGCTTCCAGAAGCCGAACCAAGGTTTTACTGGATTCCCGGAAGTGTTGAATCCAGACGGAGGTGTCCGCAAGAACCATCATTTGCCGTTGCCGCTGCGTCGCCTTGGGATGTCGCGTATCGATTTCTGGCTTCCGCCCAGTGCGATCAGGCGTTTACGGCTTTCCTGGGCAATTAATGATTGCAGCCCAAGGTGCACCAATGCCGTCTTTTCCCGAACCCCTGTAAGTTCTGCGGCTCGGGCCATCAGGTCGTCTTTGAGGATCAAGGTTGTTCTCATACTGATCAAATTACTCTTTACATACATATGATGTCAAACAATTAATATGCATTAATCGCCGACGTGTATCTGGGCGTATTTTGTACGACATTTCAACCCCTGCCCCCTACCTCACACCTCTTACCTTTCTTCCCATGCTCAACCTCGTCTTCATGGGTACCCCCGAATTCGCCGTTCCGGTGCTGGAGTCCCTGCACGCCGCGCACAAGGTGTCCCTTGTCGTCACCCAGCCCGACAAGCCCAAAGGGCGGGGCCAAAAACTCACGGCGCCCCCCGTCAAACAAAAAGCCCTGGAACTGGGACTCCCGGTCGCACAGCCGGTCTCGCTGAAGGCGCCCGACTTCCACGAACTTGTCGCCAACCAGAAGGCCGATCTCCTCGTCGTTGTCGCCTTCAGGATCTTGCCGGACACCCTGTTCCCCCTTGCGCGTTTCGGAGCCGTCAACATCCACGGATCCCTGCTTCCGAAGTACCGCGGCGCGGCCCCCATCCAGTGGGCCATCGCACGTGGTGAAACGGAGACGGGCGTGACGATTTTCAGACTCGATGCCGAGATCGACCACGGGGAGATCCTGGCGCAGGCCAAGGTCTCGATCGGCCCGGAAGAAACTGCGGGAGAGCTGTTCAACCTCTTGAGCGTCGCGGGACGCGACCTCTTGCTCGAAACGCTGGCGGGACTCGAGGCCGGCACGGTCGCGCCACATGCGCAGGAACACGGCTTCGCCACCTCCGCGCCCAAGCTGAAGAAGGAAGACGGGCTCATCGACTGGTCGCGCCCCGCGTCGGAAATCCACAATCGCGTACGCGCGTTCAACCCCTATCCCGTGTGCTTCACGCACGAGGCCGGCTCGGAGCGCGTGCTGCGCATCCACCATGCGCGCGTGGTGCCGGGGTTCGACGCCGAGCCCGGCGAGTTGCTTCCCCGGGTGGGGGTCCCCGTCGTGGGCACGGGCAACGGAGGGCTGGAGCTGGTCGAAGTGCAGTGGGAAGGCAAGCCGCGCATCTCCGGACTCGATCTCGTGAACGGGTTGCGGGGGGAGCCGACCCGGTTTGTGGTGTAGGGGGCATGGGGGCAATGGACGCGATGGACTGGCTGGACTTTATGGACAGCAGAATTGCCAACCAGCCAGACCATAGCGTCCACACCCTACCGAAGGAACAACAACCCCGACCCCACCCCGCCCCCAGACCAATCAGCGGGACCTGAAGTGCGA
>JBJHDK010000081.1:0-7548 GCA_050486505.1 Fibrobacteria bacterium
GATGAACGTCCACGTCGTGTCCGTCGGCAGCACGAACAGGCTGTACTTGCCCGCAGGCAAAGGCTCGCCGTTGACTTCGACATCGCGGGAAAACTCCACCGTGGTGGCTTCATTCGCTCCGGCCCTCCACACGCGATCATGGGGAACCAGCCCGCCCCAGATGATCCGCCCGTTCACGGCCGGGCGAGAGTAGCGCACCGTGACCGTGGTGTAGCCGAAGTCCTGGACGACCACGGCCGCCGGACTTTGCCGCGGCAGGTCCACGGCCGGCTGGGCCTTCGTTTCAGGGACAAAAACCGAAACCGGCAGAAAGAACAGGGCCACAAGGGCACGATGACGCTGCATGAACATGGTCTCCCCCATCGGAATGAACGCGGGACAAAATAAGCATTTTGGTTTGACGCCACCGTTGCCGGAGACATGCCTCCCGCACGAAACGGCCCCCGGAGCTTTGAATGTCAAGTCCAGACACAAAAATCACGAAAGATTCCAACCTGAGCGGGTTTTCCGTCGAAACCGTCAACGGCAAGCCCCTGTCTTTTCCTGCGGAGGGAGCCGCGGATTTCCTCGTGAGGGCAGACGGGCGCGTTCTGGCAGCGAAGTACGGCACGCACGCCTACGACCAATGGTCGGTGGATGAACCGCTGGAACGGGTCAACGAATGACCCCTTCCGTCATCAACCTCCTCCCCGCCCCCTCCGGCAGGGCGGACGAGGACGTCACCCCCATCCTCCGCCATCCTGCGTTCCGTCTCGAACACATCGTCTCCAACGGACAGGCCAATCCGGCCGGATTCTGGTACGACCAGTCTGAAGACGAGTGGGTCGCGCTGTTGCGTGGAACGGCAAGGCTGGAATTTCGGGGGGACGCGGCGCGCGACATAAAGGCGGGCGATGCCCTGCTCATCCCCGCGCATGTGAAGCACCGCGTCGCCGCCGTGTCGGGGGACGCGGTGTGGCTGGCCCTGCATTTCGAAGTGAAAGCACCGCCGGGAGAACGTTGAGGACAACGCGCAATTAATGGATATTTTTATCCACATTTTGCTTCCGCATCGCTTCCTGAAAGGTACCCGATGACCGCGTTCAACCTCAAGGATTTCCTCAAGACCGCAAAAACCCGCGACCCGCACCAACCCGAGTTCCTGCAGGCGGTCCATGAAGTGGGTGCGAGCCTTGTGCCGTTCCTGAAAGAGCGTCCGGAATACGCCCGAGACGGGCTTCTCGAGCGCATCATCGAACCGGAACGGGTGATCCAGTTCCGTGTTGCCTGGGTCGACGACCGGGGCGAAGTGCAGGTCAACCGGGCCTGGCGTGTGCAACACAGCTCCGCCCTCGGCCCCTACAAGGGCGGCCTGCGCTTCCACCCCACCGTCAACCTGTCCATTCTCAAGTTCCTCGCCTTCGAGCAGACCTTCAAGAATGCCCTCACCGGCCTCTCCATGGGCGGCGGCAAAGGCGGCGCCGACTTCGATCCGAAAGGCAAAAGCGACGGTGAAGTCATGCGCTTTTGCCAGGCGCTGTTGCTGGAGCTTTACCGTCATGTAGGCGACGACACGGATGTTCCGGCGGGCGACATCGGCGTGGGCGGCCGGGAGATCGGGTACATGGTCGGCATGATGAAGCGACTTTCCAACCGTACCACCGGCACGTTCACGGGCAAGCCCGTCGTCCTCGGCGGCAGTCTCATGCGCCCCGAGGCGACCGGCTACGGAGCCGTGTACTTCGCCGAGGAAATGCTGCAGCGCAACGGAGCCTCGCTACAGGGGATGCGTGTCGCGCTGTCGGGGTCAGGCAACGTTGCGCTCTACGCCGCCGAAAAAGCCCTTGAATCGGGTGCCCGCATCGTCTCCATCTCGGATTCCGGAGGCGCCCTTGTCTTTCGCGACGGCATGTCCGCCGAACAACTTCGGGCTCTGATGGCCCTCAAGTTCGAGCGCCGCGGTCGGCTCGAGGCATTTTCCGGCAAGGGAAAGGGTGTTGAGTACCTGAAGGGCAAAAAACCTTGGGGCATCCCCGCCGAAATCGCACTGCCTTGTGCGACGCAGAACGAACTGGACGGGAAAGACGCGGCGACCTTGATCCGCAACGGGGTACGCTGCGTGCTCGAGGGTGCGAACATGCCGTGCACGCCCGAAGCCGTGGAAGCCTTCCACAAGGCAAGAGTTCCTTTCGCACCGGGAAAAGCCTCGAATGCCGGCGGCGTGGCCGTCTCAGGGCTCGAAATGGCCCAGAATGCCCAGCGCCTCGCCTGGCCGGCCACAGAGGTCGACAGCCGCCTCCATGTGATCATGAAGGACATCCATCAGGCCTGCGTGGCGCACGGTGAGCGCCACGGCGGACGCGTCCACTATGTGGACGGTGCGAACGTCGCGGGCTTCGTGCGCGTGGCGGACGCCTTGCGTGCCCAGGGGGTGTGCTGAGCCCTGCGCAGCGCAAATTCCCTTCGGGAAGCGGATTTCGGGCGGGTTCCCCGACGAAGCGGTGATTCCTATCCTTCCCCCCGGAAACAAACGACCTGAAAGGAGCCTGAATGCCGGCAAAGCCCAATTACGAGTTCGCCAAACGCCAGAAGGAAATCGCCAAGCGCAAGAAAAAGGAAGAGAAATTGCAGCAAAAGCTGGAAAAGAAGCGCCAGGCCGAATCCGGCGATCAAGCGGAAGTCTCCGGATCGGGAGATTGATCATGTCCCTTGAGCGCGTCTATGACGGTTTCGCGGAGACGTATCACCTGAACCGCGGATTGTTCGACGTCAGCGCGGTCCTCGAAGACTTCCGCGCGCGCCTGCCTGTCGCTCCCGGGAATCTGCTTGACTTGGGATGCGGTGCCGGGGAACCCGTGGGCCGCCACTTCCTCGATCGCGGTTGGGCCGTGACAGGAGCGGACTTCTCGCAGAAGATGCTGGAGCTGGCGGCGCAATACGCTCCCGAAATGCAAACCGTGCACGGAGACATGCGGGCGCTGGAGTTTCCCGAGGGATCCTTCGATGCCGTGACCGCCTTCTACAGCCTTTTCCACCTGCCGACACGCAGCCACGCGGCTCTGTTCTCGCGCATTTTCGACTGGCTCAAGCCGGGAGGCAAGTGTGTGTTTACATACGCGACGGAGTCGTATACCGGATCGCCCGAATTCGACGGAACGAAGGAGTTCATGGGCAACGCGCTTTATTACGGGCACAAGACGCCCGAGGCGTTGTATCAGGATCTGATGGGCGTGGGGTTCTCGGTGGAAGACGCGAGCGATCGGGAGATCGGCGGGGAGACCTTCCTGTGGGTGACGGTGGGAAAAGCCGCCTGAGTCGATCCGCTTAAAGCCGATGCTCGGGCGGCGTCTCGCGTACCGGCACCTGCGGCTCGAGCGACACGTCCACCGTCGCCTCTTCCCCATCCTGCCAGTAACGCAGCTTCACGGGATGATTGCGCGGAGTCTCGCGCACCTGTTCCAGAAACTCCCGCGGCGACGCGACGGGCTTGCCGTTCACCTCCAGCACCAAGGCCCCAGGACGGAGCCCTGCCGATTCCGCGGGACCGCTCACGCTGCTTACCAACACCCCGCCGGACTCTGGAAGCTCCAGAACCTCGCGCATCGCCTCGGAGACGGGGGCGGCGGTGATTCCCAAGGTCGCCGCGGGATCCTCTTCTCCCGCGATGCGGACACGTTCCACGGCCATCACTCGCGGCGCGGCAAAGATCGTCGCACCCGTGCGCAACGCCAACGCGATCCCGTCGCTGGGACGGCTGTCAACCAGAACGGGATCCTCGCGCCCCTCGATGCGAAGCTGGAGCATCCCGTAATACGAGTCGCCGCGGAAATCGTCGATGTAGACGCGATCGAGCCTGACCGGCACGGCATCGAGCACATCCGCGAACAGGTCGTGCGTCAGGGGACGCGGCAGGCGCATCTCGCGCAACCCACGCAGAATCGCCTCCGCTTCGACGGTTCCGATGAAAACGGGAACCGCAGCGCGCGCGCCGGGCTCTCGCAAAAGAACAACAGGTGTTCCGCCCGGGCCGACGCTGACCCCGGCCACCTCGACTTCGACCATGGATGCCGGATCCACGGCAAGGGAGCGCGCGGAGGACTCGCTTGCCGCGACCGGAAGAAGAAACAGCCCCGTCAGGAGCAAGGCGAAATGGATTTGAAAGAAAAACCGCACGGGGGGACTCGCTGCGGATCGCACCCTGGACGGGAACGCGAACCTGACCGCAATATAAAAGGGTGTCCCCGGAAGGCACGGCCTCGCGGAGAAAACCCCCTAAAAATCCTTGTGGAGATACTTCGCGTCGAAAACGAAAGGGCCGAACGGCAACAGGGCCGCGATCCACGCGTAGAGCAATTTACGGAAGCTCCAGCCGTGTGTGCGAACAAGCAGCAGCGCCATGCCGCAATACAGGATGAACAGGACCCCGTGCGCCATGCCGACGATGCTGACGGCCTCGGGCATGTCCCAGACGTACTTCAGGGGCATTGCCACGAGCAAGAGAAGCAGGTAGGAACCGCCTTCGAGCCAGCCGGAAACACGGAATGCCGGAATCATGCCTCCTCCACTTCCGTCACGGCTTCGACCTTGATTGCGGGGTCAAGCGAGGAGATGACGGAGCAGTATTTCTCCACGGAAAGACTCACGGCCTTCTCTGCCTTCGCCTTGTCCACGGATCTCCCCGTGACACGAAAGACCAGCCTGATCGCGGTGAACGGCGTCGGAACACCGCCCTGCTTCCGATCTCCTTCGACATCGACGTCCACCGCATCGAAGTCGACGCGCGACTTCTTCAGGATGTTGATGACGTCGATTCCGGCGCAACTCGCTGCGGCGGCCAGCACCAGTTGCATGGGCCGGAAGCCGCTCTCGTCGCCACCGATCGACTTCGATGCACCGATCCGGAAGCTGTAGCCGTTGTCGGGGCTTTTCGCCTCGAAGCGGAAATCCGGCGTGCCGTGGAGGGATATTTTCACGGGAAGCTCCTTCACTCGAACGCGTTCACGAATTCTTCGGTCGTCTTGAATTTCTCAAGTGCCTGGATGGCTGCGGGAGTCTGGTTCGCCTCCGTAAGGTTCGCGAGGTATCGCCGGAAACGTTGAGAGGCCTTGTACCATACCGGCGGAAGAATGAGTTCCTCGCGGCGCGTTCCGGACATGCCGATGTCGATCGCAGGATAGACGCGCTTCTCCGCCAGCTTGCGGTTGAGAACAAGCTCCATGTTACCCGTGCCCTTGAACTCCTGGAAGATCACCTCATCCATCTGGGATCCGGTCTGGACCAATGCGGTGGCGACGATCGTCAGGGAGCCTCCGTCCTCGACCTTGCGGGCCGCGCCGAAGAATTTCTTCGGCTCCATCATGGCTTTCGCGTCGACGCCACCCGAGAGCGTGCGTCCCGAGGACTTCAGCTGGTTGTTGAAGGCGCGGGCCATGCGCGTGATCGAATCGAGGAGGATGACCACGTCACGCCCGCACTCCACGCGCCGCTGCGCAATCTCAAGCACCATTTGGGTGAGCGTGATGTGTTCCTCGATGGGGCGGTCGAGGCACGAAGCATAAACCTTGCCCTTGATGCGGCGCGAGAGGTGCGTGACTTCCTCGGGACGCTCGTCGATGAGCAGCATGAGGATCTCCGCCTCGGGATGGTTGCGGGCGATGCCGTTGGCGATTTTCTCCATGAGCATGGTCTTGCCCGTGCGCGGCGGAGCCACCAGCAAACCGCGCTGCCCCTTTCCAATGGGAGTGAGAAGTTCCAGCAGCATCATGCTCTTGTCGGAGTCATCTGCAGAGGACAAGTGGTACATCTCTTCGGGGTTGATACTGGTCAGGTTATGGAAAGGCGCGACGGGACGCCAGCGCTCCACCGGGATGTCCTGCACGGTGAGGAGCTGGGCGACCACCTTCTGGCGACGATTGCGCTTGCCCCGCACGATGGCACGGATCTGGTGCCCCGTGCGCAAACCGTAGCGGTTCACCATGTCGCGGGGAATCACGATGTCATGATCCTGTGCCTGAAAATTGAGACGCTCCGAGCGCATGAAAGCGTGACCGGCATCCGTGACCTGGATGATTGCGGTATACTCTTCGGCCTCTGAGCGCGGATCGAAGTCGGGGGAGAAATCCTGCGGTTCGCGGCCGCGCCGGCCTTGGCCCGACTTCCCGTTGCGACCGGTGAGCTTGTTCATCTTGGTGCGCTTGCGTCTGCGGCGGGAACTGTCGTTGGGTTCGTGCGTCACCAGGGCCTGATTGTCCATCTGCATCACGCCAGCCCCTCGAGTGGAGTGTCCCGCAACGTTCCCGTTCGGAGCTCCTTCTTCCTCGAAGTCATCATCCTCGTCGTCATCGGAATCGGACCCACTTTCCTCATCAGCGCCTTCGGGTGTGTTCCGGAGATAGAGTTCCTCATCCTCCTCGTCCCGTCCGAAGGCGGCGTCCCTGGATTCATTGTCCTGCATGGTGCTCCTGGAGTTCAGGCGGTGGTGCGGAAGTGCAATTGCGACCCCGATAACCCCCGGCGGGCTCCGGCCCGAACCCGGTAAAAACGGGGGCCTCGCACGCGCCTTGATGTCGGGATGGGGGGGGCCGGGCTCCTGACCCGACCAGCGCCGCGAAATGTAGTTAAACCCTTCCGGAGCGGGTGTCAGCCTCTCCGGAAGGGTTCAATAGAGGTAATCGTCGTCATGGACCGGATCAAGTCGTTCCTGAATCCCCCGCCCCGACGGCTCGCTCCCCCTCCGCTCGTGATGATCACCGTCGCCTTCATCCATTTCGTCGAAACGTCCGCCCTGATCCCTGTCGCGAGAGGAGACCTCTTCGTCGACGTCGTCATGCATGGGCGTAGACTTCGATGCGGCCATGCTTCCCTGGGGCGTACCGATGAAACGTTCCGCAACGACCTGATAGGCTGCAATGGCGGAATCCCTGAGCACACGGTCGGCGGGGCGCGCCAGTGCCTGGGTTTCAAGCAGGTAAGCCGCCGTGTACAACGCGCGTGGAGCGTGGGGGGAATCAGGCCACATCTGGGCCACGCGACGGAACTGTGAAATAACGCGCGCGAGGGGTTCGCCTGCAAGGTGGCGACGCTCGGCATCGCGGAATGCCTCACGGGCGAGATCCTCCCTCGTTTTTACGGTCGCGTCCAGGCCGAGTTCCTGTTCGGCCTGCTTGGCCCACAGGGTTCCGGGATATCGATCGAGAATCGCCCGAAAAAGGGAATCGGCACGGTCACGGTTGCCCATCTCCTCCCGCTCGATCCATGCCAAGGCATACAACGCGCTGCGGGTGAACGTCGAGTCGTCCCGCCCGTCCGCTAGGATGCGGTTGAGATGAGCCCGCGCGCTGTCCGGCTTCCTGAGGTCGTGCAAAAACAGTTCTGCGATCATCAACGGATAGTAGTGCGACATTTCCATTCTGATTCCGGCCAGAGCTTCGTTGACGATTTCGATTTCCTCTTCCAACGACAACGGGGAGTCATCCTCGCGCCGGAGCGGACCCCCTGCCTCGCGTTGCTCGTTTTCCTTCTCCTGCAATATTGCAAGTCGCTCGCGCAGCTCGACGACCTCTTCGGACC
>JBJHDK010000082.1:0-6941 GCA_050486505.1 Fibrobacteria bacterium
GAACGGATCACGCGTTGCGCCGACTTTGCGGCCATGCGCTCGAGGCCCTCGAGGTCTTCCTGCCTGAGCGCGTAGAGATCCGCCGGGTCCCTGACCTTGCCCGATTCGATGAGGGAGTCCATGAGGGCGGGGCCGAGATGCTCGATGTTCATGGCGCCGCGGCTGCCGAAGTGCAGCAGGGCACGCTGCACCTGCGCGGGGCATTGGAGGTTGTCGCAGCGCCAGGCAACTTCCTCTTCGACCTTCACAAGCTCACTCCCGCAAACCGGGCATTCCGTCGGCGGCAAGATCGGGCGGCTGTCCTTCGGGCGTTTCTCCGTGACCACGGCGGTGATCTTGGGGATGATCTCGCCGCCTTTTTCGACCCGCACCACGTCGGGAACCTGCAGGCCGAGGCGCTCGATCTCGTCGAAGTTGTGCAACGTGGCGCGCTTGACCACCGTCCCGCCGAGCGGGACCGGCTTCAGGTTGGCGACGGGAGTGACCACGCCGGTGCGGCCGACCTGGAAGTGCACCGACTCGAGCACGGTTTCGGCGGCCTCGGTCTTGTATTTGTAGGCGATCACCCACTTCGGGCTCTTGGCTGTGCGGCCGAGGCTGTGCTGCTGCTTCAGGGAATCGACCTTGATGACCACGCCGTCGATGAGGTAGGGGAGGGTGTCCCGCAGCGATTCCCACTCGGCGCAGGTTCGCATGACGGAGTCGACCCCCCGCACCTTGGCCCGCAGCGGGTTGACGGGGAACTTCGCCGCGTCGAGACGGTTCAGGTTCTCCCAATGCGAACCATCGGATTTTCCGGCATTTTCTTCAAGAATCGCATAGGCGAAGAAGGAGAGGGGGCGCTTCGCCGTCTCGGCGGGATCCTTGAGCTTGAGGCTGCCCGAGGCGGTGTTGCGCGGGTTTTGCAGCTCGCGTCCGTAGATGCGGGTGAATTCCTCGTTGAAGCGCAGAAAGTCCGCCTCGGTCATGTACACTTCCCCGCGCACCTCGACGCGCCCGGCGGGCCAGTCCTTCGGCAGCGCCTGCGGAATCGACTTGATCGTGCGGATGTTGCGCGTGACATCGTCGCCGCGCGTGCCGTCGCCGCGCGTCACGCCCAGCGCCAGCTTGCGGTTCTCGTACACCAGGGACATCGCCACGCCGTCGATCTTCGGTTCGCACACGTATTCGAGGTCGCTCTCCGCGATTTTCCCCGTCACCTGCCGGTGGAAGTCGCGCACCTCTTCTTCCGAATACGTGTTCTGGATGCTGAGCATGGGATGCAGGTGGGGAACCTTGCGGAATCCTGCCGTCCCTTGGGGTTCCTCCGTCAGGTCGGATCCCACGCGCTGGGTGGGGGAATCGGGGTCAAGAAACTCCGGATATGCGGCTTCGAGTTCTTCGAGTTCTTTGAGCAGCGCATCGAAGGCCGCATCCGTCATCTTCGGCGCATGCGCACGATAATACGCGTCGTTGGCCTCCTGCAGGCGGCGACGCAGGTCGAGAATGCGGGCCTGCACGTCGTTTCCCGGAGCATTCTCGGGAGCGTTTTCAGGGGCAATTTTACGGGGAGTCATGGTTGGGAAAGGTATCTTTTTGCCCAATAACGGGCCTTTCGACATTTTGCAGTCGGCGCTTCAGGAATCCGGAGAAACCTTTTCCGCACGGAAGCGAGGCGAGCATCGGATCGCCACTTGACCGACTGGCCCGAAGGGCCTTTCATTCAGCGTCCGAAGCGGAGTCGAGCGAGTACGGAAAAGGTTTCTCCGGATTCCCGCCACGAACGAAAAACAAACGGGAGCTCCATGAACATGCTTGATGTCGTCGGCAACACCCCCATGGTGGAGTTGACCCGGCTGAACCCCAACCCCAAGGTCAGGCTCTACGCCAAGCTCGAGGGCAACAATCCCGGCGGCTCCGTGAAGGATCGTCCCGCGAAATCGATGATCCTCAAGGCCATCGAGCGGGGAACCCTCAAGCCGGGCATGAAGCTGGTCGAGCCGACCTCGGGGAACACCGGCATCGCCCTGGCCATGATCGCCGCCATGACCGGGTACGAGATGCATCTCGTCATGCCGGAGAGCGCCACGCCCGAGCGGGTACGTACCATGCGGGCCTATGGCGCCGTCGTGCACCTCACTCCCGCCGACAAGGGGATGGAGGGAACCATCGACTACGCCCGCGAAATGGTCGCGGGTGGCGGGTACCTCATGCTCGACCAGTTCTCCAACCCCGACAACCCCCTCGCGCACTACGAAACCACGGGGCCCGAGATCTGGCGTGATACGGAAGGTGCGGTCACGCACTTCGTCTCTTCCATGGGCACCACGGGCACCATCATGGGCTGCTCGCGCTACTTCAAGGAGAAGAATCCCGGAATCCGGATCGTCGGCGCGCATCCTTCGGAGGGGTCCTGCATTCCGGGCATCCGCAAGTGGCCGAAAGAGTACCTGCCGAAGATCTTCGACGAAACGCGCGTCGACCGCATCATGGAGGTGAGCCAGTTGCAAGCCGAGGCCATGGCGCGCGAACTCGCCCGGCGCGAAGGCCTGTTCGCGGGGATTTCGTCCGGGGGTGTCGTGCAGTGCGCGCTCGACGTCTGCCGCAGCCTCGAATCCGGCGTGGTGGTCTGCATCATTTGCGACCGGGGGGATCGTTACCTCAGCAGCCCGGTGTTTGGGTAATTGGATTCATGTACGATGTAGGGGCAAATAACCATTTGCCCCTACATCCCGTGTTTACCGAAACAACCCCCGCAAAAAATCCCCGGCGCCCATCAAGGAGGACAGATTGATGGTGTGTGTTTCCCGAACGGCGTTGCGGACCCTGCGCGTGCCGAACATCCCCGGAACCTCGACGTCTCCCGTGATGAAGACTTCGGAGGAGCCTCCGCGCGTGATTTGCCGCAGGGCTGCATTCCAGGCCGCGGGCGGGACGGAGACGTGCAACGTGACTTCGGTGGTATCGCGGCCGGGAAGATCGATGCGTCCGGGGTTACGGAGGCGCGCCAGCGTATCCCCCTCCATGAGAGCCCACAAGTGAAGCCCCTCGAGCCGCAGGTTTTTCGCGTTGGGGTTGATGGCGGAGAGGACGATGCGCCACTCGGCCTGGTTTTCCCGGAGCCCCTGAAAGGCCACCTCGGTGACATCGAAGGAGCAGCGCCGCCAGTCGGCGGTGGTGGCGGCGCCGCAGCCGATGAGGGTCAACAGGAGGGCGGTCAAGACAAGGTATCGCATGACGCAAACATAGGTAAGGGCGACCTGCTGGTCGCCCATACAGGGGGGGTGTGCACGTCGGCGGCGACAGTCTTGGCGTCGCCGCGTGCGGCCGCCGCGCCGCGCCTCTGGTGGTGCCACGCCGACTTCGACCTCACGCTGGCCCACGGAGGCGGCAAGATGCCCGCGAAGATCCTGACCGCGGCACGCGGCATGGCTTGGCACCTGTGGCCGGCCCTGCGTCAGGAGGATTCCCTGATCGTCCCCGAACCCCCTCCGGAGGGCTTTCTGGAGGCGCTCGCCGGACAGGGCCTGGCGCCGCCGCGCTTCGTGACGGATGCGGGGGTGGGCGCGGCGGTGCGGGAGAACCCCCGGTTCCTTTTCACCCCCTTCGGATGGAACGCGGAGGCCGTGCGTCGCAACGCGGAGCTACCGGTTCCTGCGTCGCACCCCGACCCCGGGGTGGTGCGGCGTGTCAACAGCAGGGAGTTCGGCCTCGAACTGGAGCAGCGCTTGTTTCCGGAGTCGGCGTGTTCCGCCGTGTTTTGCGCTGACAGGATCGCTCTCGTGCGCTGGTTGGTCGCCGCGCAGCCGGGAGAGTACGTGGCCAAAGGCAATCACGCCCATGCGGGCATCGGGCAGCTCCGCTTCCGTCTTCCCGGAGATCCGATACGGTTGAAGGCTTCCTTGTCGCGCCTGTGCTCCCGGCACGGCGGGGTCGTGATCGAATTACGCCAGCAGGTCCTCAGGGAGTGGGGGATTCTCTTTCGCATTGCGCGCGACGGCTCGCGCTCCGGAGTGCGCGTGCACCGGTTACTGTCCGGCGCGCAGGGCGGCTATGACGGCGCGCTGGTGCTGCCTGGCGGCGATCCCGACTTCGCGCCTTACCGGGAGTCCGCCATGGACGCGGTCGATGCCGTGGCGCGCGCGCTGTTTCGCGAAGGCTATTTCGGGCCGGTCGGGCTCGACATGTACGCGCATGCGACCGACGGAACGGCTGGTTTTCGTGCCCTCGTGGACATCAATGCACGAATGTCGATGGCATCGCCCGTCCACGGGCTCTCTGTGCGTTTCCCTGATCGGGTCGTCTTTTATATGCATCTTTCCGCGCGGATTTCGCGCAGGGCATTGGGACAAGTGACAAAAAGAAAAATAATTGACGAAATGTCTTTTGACCATTCTGCGCAACAGGGTGTCATCCGGCTCTCGCCGCTGTTATCTTTTTCGGCGCGGTGCTCCCTTGCATGCATCGGGGACACTGCGGCAGAGGTGTCGACCCTGTTGAATCGAGTGAAGATGTATCCGGAATGAGAGTGTCCGTTATCCTCCTGAAGCGATTTTCGCCTCCCGCGCTCGCGGGCTTTTCCCGGAATCCGGAGAAAAAACGGAGTCCATTGCCATGACGCGATTCCGCTGGCCTTGTATCGTCGTGACGGGTCCCACGGCGTCGGGAAAGACGCGTCTTGCCGCGGCACTTGCCCATGAGCTGGGGAGTGAGATCTTTTCCATGGATTCGCGTCAGGTGTATCGGTGGCTTGATCTGGGAACCGGCAAGGATCTTGAGGAGTATGCGCGCTTCGAACCGCCGGTGAAGCATCACCTGATCGACATCGTGGAGCCCGAGGAGGTCTACAGCCTTTTTCGCTTTCAGGTCGATGCGTACCTGGCGCTCGACGCGTTTCTGGGGGAATATGGTCCAGACGTCCCCCCGATCCTGTCTGGAGGCACGGGGCTGTACCTGGAGGCGGTGCTGCGCAGGTACGCGATTGCCGAGGTTCCCGAAAACCCGAGGCTGCGTGCACGCCTGATGAAAAAGGAAGCGGAGGCCCTTCGTGAGCAGCTGAGAAAGCTGAATCCCGAACTGCACGCGCGCACCGATCTCTCCAGCAAAAAGCGCATTGTGCGCGCGCTCGAAATCGCGCTCACGCCGCGGGGATCGATCCCGCCCAGCCGGCTGCCCGACTGGGATCTGAATCCCCTGATTTTCGTGACCCGGATCGAACGCCCGGGCCTGCGCGCCCGCATCGAAAACCGTCTGCGGGAACGCATCGACGCGGGATTGGTCGACGAGGTTCGCGCGCTGCGTGAACGGGGGCTTTCGTGGGAGCGTCTCGACCTTCTGGGCATGGAGTATCGGCAAGTCGCCGCCCATTTGCGCGGCGAATGTTCCCCCGAGGAGATGAGTGCGAGGTTGTTGCGGGAGATCCACCATCTTGCGAAGCGTCAGGAGACGTATTTCCGCGGCATGGAGCGGCGCGGGCTCCCCGTGCACTGGATCGGTCCCGAGACGACCGCCGCGGATCTCGTCGAACGCTACAAGGCCTGGAAGGCGACAGGGTATTCCCATGCCACCACGTCACCCCCCGCCTCCTGAATCCCCGCGCGCGCGCTTCTGCCTTGCGGCGCTTCTCGATGCGAGCGACTCCCTGTTGCTCGTGCGTCGCTCCCTCTCCGACGATTTCGCGCCCGGCCTGTGGGGGCTTCCCGGGGGGCACATCCAGGACGGGGAAGATCCCGGGGAGACAATCCGGCGAGAGCTGCAGGAAGAGTTGGGCGGGGGGCATTCCCTGCGGCCGGTTCGTCGCGCGGGCCCCTTGGGTGACACCCTGTACGGGGGCATCTTCGAGGTGCACCTCTTCCTGTTTCGCCATGAGGGCGGCGAGATCCGGCTCGACACCGAACACGAAGAGTTCGCGTGGGTTCCGAAGGAGCGTTATCGCACCTTCGCGGTCGTCGACGGCATCGACGAGGACCTGTTGTATCTCGACGTGTGGCCGCGGGAGTGGCTCAATGCGGCGAAGCTGCCTTCCGCAACTTCCGGATCCTGACGATCCTGACGATCCTGACGGTCAGGGGATCTTGTAGAGTCGCTTTGCGTTTGCCGTGGTTTGCGCGGCCACCTCTTCCGCCGTGGTGCCCTTGACCTCCGCCAGCTTTTCAAGAATGCGCGGAATGTGTCCGGGGTGGGCCGGCTGACCGCGGAAGGGCTCCGGGGCGAGGTAGGGACCGTCCGTCTCCACGAGCATGCGTTCCAGCGGGACGAGATGCGCCGTTTCGCGGAGGTCTCCCGAGTTCTTGAACGTGATGATGCCGGTAAAGCCGATGCAGAGGTTCGGGAACTCCGCGAGCAGCGACTCCGCCAGTGACGTCGAGGACGTGAAGCAATGCACGTGCATGGGCCAGTCGCGCGGCACCAGGTCCTTCAGCATCGTCAAAGTGTCGTCTTCGGCCTCGCGCGTGTGGATCACCAGCGGTTTTCCCGTCTCGATGCCGAGGCGAAGCTGGTGCGCGAAGTTCTCGCGCTGAGTGTCGCGCGGGGAAAAGTCGTAGTGGTAGTCGAGGCCGATCTCCCCGTAGGCCACGCATTTGGGGTGTCGCAAGGCCTGCGCGATGCGCGTTTCGACCTCCGGCGTGTAATGCTGTGCGTCGTGCGGGTGGATGCCGAATGCTCCGTACACGTCGTCGTTGTCGAGCAGGGCCAGCACCGGCTCGATGCTGTGGGGGTCGCACGAGATGGTGACGCAGGCTTCGAACTCCGGGGGAAAGTGCTGCGTGCGCAGCGTGGCAAAGTCTGGAAGCTTCATCCGTTTCAGGATGGAATCAAGGTGGCAGTGGGTGTCGATGTAGGACATGGGGAATGGAACAATAGAACAATACAGCAGTACAGCAATACAGCAATACAGCAGTACAGCAATAAACACAAGGACGGATGTACTATCGGAAGCTTACGATCGCCGAGCGTTGCAT
>JBJHDK010000083.1:0-6812 GCA_050486505.1 Fibrobacteria bacterium
AGGCCGAGGAGCTCGGCTACCACCCCCACATGATCCTGGCCGGCCGCCGCATCAACGACGGCATGGGCGCCTGGGTCGCCCGGGAAACCGTCAAGCTGCTGCTGCGCGGCGGCAGCGCAAGCGTCGGGAAAAAGCCGGTGGTCACGGTGCTGGGCCTGACCTTCAAGGAAGACGTGCCCGACCTGCGCAACAGCAAGGTGATCGACATCATCCGCGAGCTTGCCTCGTTCGGCGTCGACGTGCAGGTGGTCGATCCCCTCGCCTACCCCGACGAGGCCGCGCACGAGTACGGCGTGACGTTGGTTCCCGCGGAGAAGGCGAAACCCGCGCAGGCGGTGATCCTGGCGGTGGCGCACGCGCCCTTCAAGGCCGCGGGGTGGCAGGGCATCACGAACTTCCTCGAGGACGGCAAGGGCGTGGTGGCCGATGTCAAGAACCTGCTGCCGCGGGCGGAAACCCCGGACGGGGTGACGCTGTGGAGGCTGTGAGAGTTAAGAATTACGAATTACGAATTACGAATTAAGAATTACGAGTTGCGAGTTGCGAGTTGCGAGTTGCGAGTTGCGAGTTACGAATCAAGGAGGAATGTTATTAAAACAGGATGCCCACAGCGAGCGCCCATGGAGCAACAAGGTCTTTCACCCAAATTGAGTTCGGATTCAGTTCGTAACCGCTGACTCTCACTCACTCAGTGCCCCACGCATCCCCCATCCTTGTGCTCAATTCGTAATTCGTAACTCGTAATTCGTAATTTTCCCCTCTCATCCCCACGCACTCCCCTCAGCCCACTGCCCCTCATTCTTAATTCCCAATTCCTAATTCTTAATTTCCATCGCCCATGACCCATCACTCCCTCCCCCCCCTCCTCATCACCGGCACCGCCGGGTTCATCGGCTTCCACCTCGCGAAACTGTGCCTCGAGCGCGGGCATGCGGTGGCCGGGTACGACATCGTCAACGACTACTACGATCCCGCGCTCAAGGAAGCGCGGCTGAAAATCCTCTCGGAATACCCGGGCTTCCGGTTCTACCGGAACGACCTGACCGACAAGGCGGCGGTGGAGAAGGCCTTCACGGAGTTCAAACCCGAGATCGTGGTCAACCTCGCGGCCCAGGCAGGGGTGCGCTACAGTCTCGAGAACCCCCGCGCCTATGTGGACTCGAATGTGGTGGGGTTCCTCAACATTCTCGAGGGCTGCCGCCACCATGGCGTGAAACACCTCACCTACGCCTCCACCAGCTCGGTGTACGGGGCGAACACGAAGATGCCGTTCTCGGAGCACGAGGGCGCGAATCACCAGCTGACGATGTACGCGGCCACCAAAAAGGCCAACGAGATGATGGCGCACACCTACAGCCATCTTTTTCAGCTGCCCACCACGGGCCTGCGCTTCTTCACGGTGTACGGGCCCTGGGGCCGCCCCGACATGGCGCTGTTCCTGTTCACCAAGAACATCCTCGAGGGCAAGCCCATCAACGTGTTCAACCACGGAAAGCACCGCCGCGATTTCACCTTCGTGGCCGACATCGTGGAGGGCGTGTACCGCACGGCCATGCGCCCCGCGCAGCCGAACCCCGACTGGGATCCCATGAACCCCGACCCGGCGACGAGCAATGCGCCGTTCCGCATCTATAACATCGGGAACAACAACACGGTGGAGCTTCTCGATTACATCAAGGTGCTGGAGCAAAAGCTGGGCAAGAAGGCGGAGCTGAACCTCATGCCCCTGCAGCTAGGCGATGTTCCCGACACCTACGCGAACGTGGATAACCTGATGCGCGATACCGGCTTCAAGCCCGCGACGTCGATCGAGACGGGGATCGGGGCGTTCGTGGAGTGGTACAGGGAGTACTACGGAGTGTGAGGGAGAATTGGGAATTAAGAATTGGGAATTAGGAATTGAACACAAAGAATGAGAGCTGGATCAGGAAAAACGGATGGCTGTGATCGGGAGCGGAGGTGCAGGTCGCTGATTCGCCCGGAGCTTCGGGGTAGAGTGCGAGCCAAATACGCCATCCCCCTCCTAATTCTTAATTCTTAATTCCCAATTCTTAACTGTTCCTCAAGGTCCGCTTTCATCATCATCTCGACAAGTCCCTCGAAGTTCACCTTCGGCTTCCAGCCCAGCTTTTTGAGGGCCTTGGACGGGTCGCCGACGAGCAGGTCGACCTCGGCGGGGCGGAAGAACTTCGGGTCGATTTCCACCAGCACCTTGCCGCTCTTGCGATCGCGTCCCTTCTCGTTCACGCCTTCGCCTTCCCAGGCGATGTCGTAGCCGCAAATCGTCGCGGCGCGTTCCACGAACTCACGCACCGTGCGGGTGTCGCCCGTCGCCGCCACATAGTCGTCGGGCTCGGGCTGCTGCAGCATCATCCACATCATCTCGGCATAATCGCCGGCAAAGCCCCAGTCGCGCTTCGCATCCATGTTCCCGAGGCGAAGCACCTGCTCGCGCCCCGCCTTGATCTTGGCCAAGGTCAGCGTGATCTTGCGTGTCACGAAGTTCTCGCCGCGACGGGGAGACTCGTGGTTGAACAGGATGCCGTTGCTGGCGTGCATTCCGTAGGCTTCGCGGTAGTTCTTGGTGATCCAGAACCCGTAGAGCTTGGCCACGCCGTACGGGGAGCGGGGATAAAACGGGGTCGTCTCGGTCTGGGGGGTTTCCACGACCTTGCCGTAGAGCTCCGAGGTCGAGGCCTGGTAGAAGCGGGAGTCGAGCTTGTTGCTGCGGATGCCCTCGAGCAGGCGCAGCACGCCCGTGGCATCGACGTCGGCAGTGGATTCGGGAGAATCGAAAGAAACACGCACATGGCTTTGGGCCGCGAGGTTGTACACCTCATCGGGGCGAACGAGCGCAAGAATTCGGTTCAGGCTGCTGGAATCGGACATGTCACCGTAGTGCAACTCGTACACGCTCCCTGCCTTGCGTGCACGCCGGATTTCCGAATCGATGCGGGCCCGGTTGAACAGGGACGTGCGCCGCACGATGCCATGCACGTCATAGCCTTTTTCCAGCAGGATCTCCGCCAGGTAGGATCCGTCCTGGCCGGTAATCCCCGTGATCAACGCAACTTTGTTCGCCATCTTCCGTCCTTTTCCATACCTTGAATGTCTGCTTGAAATCGCAAACCACCGCCAAATTTCGGCCAAAAGTAGCAACACTGTCCGGCAGGAGTTTGCAGGAAAGCACTTATTATTCACGCCATGCCGTCACAGCAGTCCCGCGTTCGCCTTCTCTTCGCACTGCTCGGCACCTTCCCCATCCTCCTCGCCACGTTGCACTACGGCATCGGCCTCTCGCCCGATTCGGTGGGGTACCTCGCCGCCGCCGAGAGCCTCCTCGCAGGCACCGGTCTCACCCGCTGGGGCGAACCGCTCATCGTACAGCCCCCCCTCTATCCCCTGCTGCTCGCCGGGCTGCAAACGCTTCCCGGAATCCCGATCCTGCACGCGGCCGCGCTGTTCAACGCCCTGCTCTTCGGGCTCACGCTCTTTCTCGCCGGACACCTCGCGCAAAGGCATTGGGGGTTCTCGCGGCTGTGGCTCGCGCTGTTTTTGGGGACTCTCATCGTCGCCCGCCCCCTCTTCCAGGTAAACGCCACCGCGCTTTCGGAACCTCTGTTCCACTTCTGCGTGATTGTCCTTCTTTCCGCCCTGCTGGCCTGGCGCGAAACCGCCGCCCGCCGATGGATCCTGCTTGCCGCTGTCGCCGCAGCGGGTGCGGTGATGACGCGCTACATCGGCGTGACCGTGATCGGCGCGGGAGCCGTGGCCATACTGGTGTGGCGCTGCGACACGGCCCGCGCCACCCGCGCCGGGAACCTCGCGCTGTTCCTTTCCATCGCCTGTCTCCCCTTCGCGCTATGGCTGCTGCGCAATCATGCGTTGTCGGAAACCTGGATGGGCCCGCGCGAAGGCTCCGGATTCTCCCTGTGGGTCAACCTCGCCTTCGTGGCCGTCACCCTCATCGCGTGGTACATCCCGCTCAAGGAGACGCACGCCTTCGCGTTGCTGAAAAAACTGGCCGGAGGTTCGGGGGCCGCCGCGGCGGGGCTTCCGATCGCGCTATGGGCACAGGGACGCAGAACGGGGATCCGTTTCGTCCACACCCCCGCGTTTCTGCCCGCGGCCTTCGTGTTGCTCTACACCGGGCTGTTGGTGTACAGTTCCACCACCACGGGTTACGACCAGATCTCCGACCGCCTGCTGGCCCCCGTCCACATCCCCCTGACCTTGCTGATGTTCGCCTGGCTGAACGCCCGCTACCCGCAGGGACAAGGACCCGGGACGGAAAGAAAGGGCACCTTGACCGCGATCCTGCTCGTATTCCTGTTCATGATCGCGGCGCCGGGCTTCAAGTTGGGGCAGCAGGTCTCCGCCTTCGCCCGCGGAGGCGTGGGCGCGGGAGACGATTCCTTCGGGCAGTACAACAGCCGCATGTGGCGGGAGAATGCCCTGCTGGATTTCTTGCGCGAGGCGTCGGACACTCCTCCCCTCTACAGCAACTCCGCACCGGCGGTGTGGCAATGGACCGGAAGAATCACCGAGCCCCTCATCGGCGCCCCCGCTCCCGCGGAAACATGGTTGCGCCATGATACGGCCTGGGTGGCGTGGTTCACGATCGAGTTCCGCGAAGCGCGCGATCCGGAGGAGTTCTTCGATGGAGCGGAGTGGGAACTGATCGAGAGCTTCGAGGAAGGCAGCATTTTTAGAATTAAGAATTGAGAATTAAGAGTTGCGGCATGTGTTTTCGCAAAAAAGGCGAGTGAACAATTGTGGAAAGGGAACCGCGAATGAAGAAGATCGACGATTTATTTTCAACGCTCATGAGACGTCCCAGGCACGAACGCCTCCTGCGTTCAATTCTTAATTCTTAATTCCTAATTCTCAATTGACCATGACACGTCTGAGTGACTCGTCCCACTGGAACGCCGTGCACGCTGGCCCAGAAACGACCGGAAGCACCTCCAAGGGAAAGGGCGCGAAGTCCGTCCTCAAGCGCCTGTTCGGCCCCGCCCTGACGGAACGCATGCGCGACTACGGCGACCATCTGCTGTGGAACGTGCACTTCAAGCGCCACCTGCCCGACCTGCAAGGCGGAAAGGTCATCGAGGTCGGCAGCGCGCCCGGTGTTTTCATCGCCGACTTCGCGGAGATTCTCGGAGCGACACCATACGGAGTGGAGTATTCCGAAACCGGCGCACGGGTGAACCGGGATTTGTTCGCCGCGCGTGGCGTGAACCCGGAGAACCTGATTCACGCGGACTTCTTCTCGGACGCCTTTCGCGAACAACACCGCGAGACCTTCGATGCCGTACTCTCACGCGGATTCATCGAGCATTTCACCGACATGGAAGACGTGATCGACCGGCACATGAGCCTGCTGAAACCGGGGGGCACCCTCATCGTGAGCATCCCCAACCTGAGGGGGTTCAACGGCATATTGCTCCGGTTATTCTTCAAACAGCTGCTGCCGCTGCACAACCTCAAGATCATGCGCAAGAACGCATTCGCGTCCCTCTTTGCGAGGCCCGACCTGGAGCACGCGTTTTGCGGATACTACGGCACCTTCAATGCCCACCTCGTCTATCCCCGGGCGGGATCACGACGCGCATTCCTTCTCCGTGCACTGCACCGCCTGCAGCCTTTGTTCAACGTCTCCTTCAGGCTGCTGTTCGGTGACCGGGGTTTCGAAACCGCCTGGTTCAGCCCGGGGCTCCTGTTCATTGGGCGGAAATCACTCGGGAAGAAACCGGACACCCCGGGGTAACGTCGGGGCGAACTCGCGCAATCTCGCGGCCAGCTCGGGCACCGCCGAAGAATCCGTCGCGAAGAACAAAACTTCCCGGCTTGCCGTCGTCAGGTTTTTCCCCTCCAGGCGAAGGACTCCCAGTCGCACCCACGATTCCGGAAACTCGCTGTCGGTGACATGCTCGAAGAGCATCGCCAGCCGCACGCCATGCTCCCGCGCCATGACGTCCATCCACTCCGGGCCCTCCGCACCGCCGCGATGCACCAGCGCTTCGGGCGAGGCCAAACCCCACAAATCGAGAACATGGTGCGGGTTGCGAAACGCCGCGAGCCCAAGATCCTGCACCGCCACGGGTTCGGGATGATGCTCCGCGAGAAACCGGTGCATCTGGTACTGCTGCTGGTAGATGTTGCTCGAGGCGAGTGGCAGGTTGAACAGCCCGCCGACGTACCCCCGGCAGGTCAGGAGGAGGACAAAGGCCAGGAACAATGCGAGTCGCACGCGCCCGCCACGTGTCTCGAGCCCGGCGGCGCGAAGCCATTGCCCCAAAGTTTCCCCGTACACTCCCGCGAGGGTCAGCAGGGCGAACGCCCAGGCATAGATTTCATACCGGTTGTAAAAACCGTAGGATCCGAACACGAGGTGCAGGCCGACGGCGAGCGCGGCTGCCAAGGCGAACCGCCGTATCAATCCGTTGCGCGCGAAAATCACAGCGGCGACGAGCAGGAGAAAGCATACGGTGAGATAGGCCGCGCGCTCGTTGGCGAGGTTGTCGCGCAGGTGACGCATCACGGCGGAGGCGATTCCCTCGCCCATCCCCATACCGGATTTTCCGAGGATGGGAGTCGGCAGGGGTGCGAGCCCCAAGCGCAGCAGGAACATGGAGAAGGCGGCGGGAAGGGCGACAACAGGGACGAACAAGGCGAGGGAACGTCCCGGGCTCCCGCGCAACGCGATCCAGCCCACCGCCGCCAGAGAGATGGCCATGCTCTCGTAACGCACCAGCGGGCCAAGGATGATGGCGGCGGCGAACCAAGCGGGAATGCGGCCATCCCAGGAC
>JBJHDK010000084.1:0-6647 GCA_050486505.1 Fibrobacteria bacterium
GCGGTGTACCATCGCACCGTTCCCGTGCGAGGGTATGCGGGTTCGGAGTCGGTCACGCGCCGGCTGCTGGCGGAACTGGAGGAGTGACGGTGCTGCACGCGAAAACGTCTCCCGAGGCGCTGGGGTTCGCCCGCATCGTCGTGTACGGGCTCTGGATCGCGGTCTTGTTGCTCAACCCCGTGGAGCGCCTCGGCGACCTGCCCCCGGACTGGCTTGATGCCGTGGGTGTACTACGCTTTTTGCCCGACGCAGTGCAGTTCTTCGTGTTGCAGTCGGAGTTTCTTGCGGTGCTGCGCTGGGGGTTGGTCGTCCTGTGCATCCTGCTCCTGCTGGGTGTACGTCCCTTTCTGCCGCTGGCGCTGCTCGCCGCCGCGGGATTGCTGCTGTTCGACGGGATCATCAAGGGGTTCGGCGGGTTCATCAATCATGCGCAAATGGGCTTGCTCTACGCGGCGTGGCTGCTGCCGTTTTTCCCCGCCGCGGATGGGTTCTCCGTCCTTGGCCGCGCGCGCGTCAGGAAGCCTGAGGCCCTGTATGCCGCGCCCATGGTGTTGATCGGGTTGTGTCTGGCCACCGTTTACATGCTGCTGGGGATCCGACGCTTCGCGCACGGGGGCATCGAGGTCTTCACCGGCGACGCCATCCTTAACTATCTCGCGGTGAGCGCGCTCAACTACAGCGCCTATGGCTTCGAGTACGGACTGCTTCCGTTGACCCATCCTTGGCTGGCGCTGGGCGCGAAGGCGTCCTTCTTCGTCTTCACCCTCGCGGAGATCGCGGCGCCGCTCGCGCTGTTCCACGCGCGCTTCCGCATGGTTTGGGTTCCCGTGATCTTGTCGCTGCACGTGGGAACGCTTCTGTTGATGAACATTTTCTTCTGGGAGCAGGCCGTGCTGGTACTGGTGTTTCTCACCGCGCTTCCGCACGCCTTCGCGCCCGGGCGGGCCGTTTCCTCAGGTTCAGCGCCGCCGATCGTGTTCTATGACGGTGTATGCGGGCTGTGCAACCGGTTCGTGAGCTTCACGGTGAAGCGGGATGCGGGGGGACTGTTCCGTTTCGCGCCCCTGCAGGGGGAGACGGCCGCGCAGGGTACCCCCCTTCCTTTCTCCGACGGAACTCCTGATGCCGGTCATTCGGTTTCGCCGCGTTCGGTCATTCTTCGCGATGGCGAAGGGGATCACGTGCGTTCCGACGCGGCAATCCGCGTTCTTTCGAATCTCGGGGGAGCCTGGCGTTTCGTCGAGATCACCCGCCTGCTGCCGCGCTCATGGCGCGACGCGGGTTACGATTTTGTTGCGCGCAACCGTTACAGGTGGTTCGGGAAGTACGACGCCTGCCCGATGCCCGATCCGGCGACGAAGGAGAGGTTTCTGAAGTGAACAGTGAGCAGGGGATCAGCGGTAGCGTTCTAATTGTTCACTGCACACTGCGCATTGCTCACTTCCCGGCCCAGTGCTCGCGGCTCCACCAGATGGCCCAGATGACGGCATTGATGAATCCGTAGAACGATGTCCACAGGATCAGGCCCAACACGGCGGTGGCTTCGCGGGAGACGGCCCATTGCATGCTCAGGGCGGCACCGATCAGGTAGATGACGAGGACGACGAGGGCTTGAATGCGGGTCATGGAGGCTCCGGGGGTACGATTCGGGACGGAAATTTAGTCCCGGGGGGTGGTAAGGACAACCGGAAGCCGTCGTCCCCGAAGGTCCGCCGTTTTCCCGTCCCTGTCCAGTACGATACTCCCGCCTTCCATGCGCATGGCCCGGGATCCGGACCCGCTCCGGGCACCCGGGCGTTCAGGCCTGATCGAAACCGGCCCCGGAATCTCCAGATAAAAGCTCCGGGTGGTGTTGGTGGCGGAATACGCCACCGTCGCCCCTCCCAGCAGGTAAAACCGTCCGTTCCAGCTCGCGGAAGCCACGCCGTGGACGGTGACGGTGGGATCCGGCAGAAAAGACCATTGTTCCGTCGCAGGATCGAAGACTTCCGCGGTGCGGGCCAAGCGATTGGGGCCCGGCACTTCGCCTCCGGCCACCACGATTTTTCCGTTCACCACCTCGGCGGCATGCCCGCTGCGCACGCTGTCCATGGCCGGGCCGGGCGAGAAGGTGTTGGTGGCCGGGTCGTAGATCTCCACGGTCCTGAACGCTGAATTTCCCGAACGGCCGGCCAAAACCCAGATTTTTCCGTCGAGCACGACGGCGTGCACGTGTCCGCGTGAAGTTTGCAGCGGCGCGAGCGTTTCCCACACGTCGGTGTCGGGTTGCCAGCGTTGGATGGGCAACGGTCCCCCGCCGATCACGTAGATGAAGGGGCCCAGCGTCACCGCGGTGCCGTCGCCGCGTGTCATTCCGCTGTTGTCCGGCTGCGATGACCACGAATTCGCGGCGGGATCATAGACGTAGATGTCGGCGTACTTGAGCACGTAGAGCTTGCCGTTGTAAGCGGCCATCATGTGGTGGTCGAGCCCGCGCGGCGCGGGCGCGATCGGAGTCCACGTGTCGGCGACGGGATCGTAGACCTCGCCGCTCGACAGTTGCTGGCCCGTGGTGCTGAAGCCGCCCACCACGTAGAACTTGTCGTCGATGACCACCGCGCGCATCTCGGAGCGCGAGACGTTCATGGGGGCGATCTCCTGCCATGCGGAATCTTGCGCGGCAGCCAAGTGCGGGATGCCGGACACCAGCGCCAGCAGCAACGGGAAGGAGCGGAAAGGCTTCGGGAGTTTCTTGATGACAATCACACGATGAATCTAGGGCGGACCCAACCACGACGCAACAGGTATCCTGCGCGCCTCGGGCGCGCGGGTGAATTCAGGCCGGTTTCGGCGTTTTGCAGCGCGCGCACTTGAATTGCCTGTCCCAGTCGCGGATCCAGGCGTGCCCTTGCGCGCAGGCGTCGGAGGGTTTGGGCGCGAACAGGGCGTCGAGCTTTTTCTTCGCTTCGGGACGCCGTTCCGAAGGTGCACCGAAGAGCTTGTCGCGTTCGTCGAAGTTGTTGGATCCGCGGTAGGACATGGGAGAATAGTAGCTGTGTAAGGACGACCTGCGGGTCGCCCATACGTGTCCTGCCGCGATTCCCGTACCAACTCTTAAGTTTTCCAACATGCTTGGCCAGTCCGACACGTCCATCGCCACCGCCGAAGACTACGCCCGTGCGCGGCTCGAAGGGCGAAGCTGCGGGCACGACTTCTTCCATGCCGACCGCGTGCGGCGCACTGCGTTGAAGTTGCAATCCGCCGAGGGAGGAGACCCGCGCATCGTCGAGCTGGCGGCATTGCTGCACGATGTGGCCGACCCGAAACTGGTCGATGATCCGGAGAAGGCGCAACGGGATGCGGAGGGGTTTCTCCGCGGGCTCTCCATGCCCGGGGACGCGGTGGATCATGTGCTGCGCATCCTGGCGGGCATGTCCTTCGGCAGGGAACTCTCCGGCATCGATGCGGACAAGTCCATCGAGTTTCAGATTGTTCAGGATGCCGACCGGCTGGACGCGTTGGGTGCGATCGGAATCGCGCGTTGTTTTGCCTACGGCGGGAACGTGAACCAGCCGTTGTTCGATCCGGAGATTCCCGAAAGGACGGCGATGACTGCGAAAGAGTACCGCTCCGGCAGGTCTTCGTCGCTCAATCATTTCGGGGAGAAACTGCTGAAACTCAGGGATCGCATGAACACTGCGACGGCGCGCCGCTGGGCGGAGGAACGCCACATGTTTTTGCTGGAGTTTCGTGAACGCTTTTTGCGGGAGTGGGAAGGAAAGGGCTAGCCGTCCTTATGAAACCCGAGTGTTCGCTTGGGTGGCGAATCAGGCGGAGGGTCGAGCAGCAGCAGGATCTTTTCGTACAAGTCGCGCAAGGTGTCGTCGTGCTCCAGAAGCTTGTCGTCGATCTCCGCCAACCGTGCCAGGATCCCGTGATTGGCGGCGATTTGCTCGCGCATCCGGACGAACGCACGCACGACGAATATGCTCATGCGCACCGCGTGTTCGCTACGAAGGATGTTGGCTGCCATCACTGCCCCGTGTTCGGTGAAGACCCAGGGCAGATGGCGGCGGCCTCCTCGACCATCTTCAGAATATTCCGTTACGACTAATATCTTTGAGGTCGCAAATTGCGACCTCAAAGCGAGGACTTCTGCTTGGGTGAGCCGAAAGGCGAAACCTTCCGGAAAGCGCCCCTGATTCCGCTTAAAAGCCTCATTGAAGCGCTTGGTCGTGACCCCGTACATCCGGGCCAGATCGGAGTCGAGAACGACACGATGTCCGCGAATGGTATACAGGGAAGGTTCGGAAAGATTCTGTGGTTGGACGGGTCGTTCGTGTGGCATCCGGTTATCATACCGCTTTTCGAAAAAATACGGTGTGACAGGGGTCACATCCCCGGGATTACCTTTCGATCATGAAACTCATTCTCTTCGGCGCGACGGGCATGGTCGGCATGGGTGTGCTCCGCGAGGCGCTGGCCGATCCGGACATTGAAGCGGTGCTGGCGATTGGGCGCCGTACCTGCGGCGTGACGCATTCGAAGCTGCGGGAACTCCTGCTCCCCGATCTCTTCGATCTTCCTGCAGACATGTCGCAACTCACGGGGTACGATGCGTGTATTTGGGCGGTGGGTGTCAGCTCGGTGGGCAAGAACGAGGTGGCCTACGCAAAGGTGACGGAAGAACTGACGTTGCTGTGGGCACGGGAGCTGCTGCGCATCAACCCGGACTTCAGTTTTTGCTATTGCTCCGCGATGGGCGCGGAGGGCAAGAGCATGTGGGCGCGCGTGCGGCAGAGGGTCGAGGCCGGCATCCGGGCGCTGCCGTTCAGGCACAGCGGCTGCGTGCGCCCGGGCTTCATCCGCCCCGGCCCGGGGATCCGCAGCCAGGTGGGGGCGTACAATCTCGGCATCGCGATTCTTCGGCCGCTGTTTCCGTTCATCGTGCGGACCTTTCCGCGCTTCGCGACGACGTCGGAGCGGCTGGGCCGGGCGATGTTGCGCGTCGTGCAGGGCAAGGCGGACGTTTACATCCTCGAGTCGGCGGACATCAATCGGGTGGGGGCATAAGATTTCGGAGAATCGTAGGGGCGAGGCGTGAGGACTTCGACCCACACGCGGCGCCATCGACTCTTCGGGACGCGTGGCCCCAGGCGCCCAAAAACCCCGAAAAAACTCGGATTTTCGCGATCGCGGAGGTTTTCACCTCCTACCTCATACCCCCTACCTACTACCTTTCCGCGCCATGTCCCTCACCCCTATGATGAAGCAGTACCAGGCCATCAAGGCCCGGCATCCCGACACGCTGCTTCTGTACCGCATGGGGGATTTTTACGAGACCTTCGGTGACGACGCGATCACCGCCTCGAAGCTTCTCGGCATCACTCTGACGCAGCGCAATCACGGCGGCAAGGATCCCACGCCGCTGGCGGGGTTTCCGTACCACGCCCTGGAGCGTTACATGCCGAGGCTGATCGCTTCCGGGCAACGCGTTGCGGTGTGCGAACAGGTCGAGGATCCCGCCACGGCCAAAGGCGTGGTCAAGCGCGAAGTGACCGAGATCGTGACACGCGGAACGGCCTTGTCGGAGAACTACCTCGACGCGAAGTCGAACAACTATCTCGCCGCCGTGTGGCCCGGAACCTCGGGCGAAGATGTGTATGGGCTTTCGTGGCTCGACCTCAGCACCGGCGATTTCCGCGTGGCGGAAGGGAGCCCCGACATGATCGCCGGGGAGATCTACCGTCTCAATGCGCAGGAAATCTTGTACCCCGAAGCGCTCGACATTCCGGCGGCGTTGACGGAGTTTCGCGATCGCGAGCGCGTGCCGCTGACCACCTTGCCCAAGGGCTACTTTCACCTCGAAGAGGGTGTGGCCGCGCTGCAGCGGCAGTTCAAGGTCGCGTCCCTCGAGGCCTTCGACTGCGCGCATCTGCCGCGCGGCCTGCGCGCCGCCGCCGCCGCGCTGGCCTACGCGAAGGACAGCAAGAAGTCCGAGCTTTCGCACCTCACGGGCATCTCCGCCGCGCGCTTCGAGGGATACATGACGCTCGACGCGGCCACGGTGCGCAACCTCGAGCTGATCCGTCCGCTGCATGGCGACGACGAGGGCGGCACGCTCGTGCATCTGATCGACCGCACCGTGACGGCGATGGGCGGGCGTTTGCTCAAGCAATGGCTGACGCACCCGCTGCTCGACAAGGCCGCCATCGAAGCCCGCCTCGACGCGGTGCAAGAGCTTCGGGAGCATCCGGAAATCCTCCGCGCGCTGCGCTCGCATCTGCACGGCATCAACGATCTCGAGCGCATCATGGCCAAGTGCGGCGCGGGGCGCGTGCACGCGCGCGACCTGCTCGGGCTGGGCAACTCGCTGATCGAGGCGGGCAAGGCGGCGGAGATCCTGGCGGGGTTGAAGGCGCCGCTGTTCGCGGAGCATCGCGCGCCGCTCGAAGGGCTCTCCGCGCGCGGCGCGGAGCTGGCGGACAACTTCACCGAGCGACCACCCCTCACCGTGCGCGAGGGCGGCATGATCCGCGAGGGCGCGTACCCGGAGCTCGACGCGTTGAACGCGGGCATCCACGACGGGCGCGAGTGGCTCAACAACCTGCAGCAGCGGGAGAAGGACGCCACCGGCATCCCAAGCCTCAAGGTTGGCTACAACAAGG
>JBJHDK010000085.1:0-6499 GCA_050486505.1 Fibrobacteria bacterium
CTGCAAACCGCATCCGGCATCAAACCGGAATGGCTGCTCTGGAGTTCAGGCGTCCTCACTGCGGGCCTGAACGTCGTGATCGGCAGCTTGATCCCGCTGCTGCTCATCGCCCTTTACGCGCGTTTCTTCTCCGATGAGAGACGCATCGCAGCGGGGCTCGCCGCGTGGAGGCCGGCCTTGCTCGCGGGGGTTGCATTCACCGTGCCGGCCTTCGCCGCGGCCTTTTTTCTCGGGCCGGAGTTTCCCTCGCTGCTTGGCTCCATGGTCGGGTTCGCGGTGATGCTGGCGGCGCTGCGTCGCGGGTGGATCCCCGGTGCCCGTGGCAGCGTCCCCGAAGGCACGATGTCGTTTCTGCGTGCCGCGGGGCCTTACCTGTGGCTGGCCGCCTTGCTCTCGACCACGCGGCTGATTCCCCAAGCGAAACAGTTTCTGCAGGGGGTGACCCTCGACTTTCCCGGTTTGCTCGGGACGGAGATCGGGGCCTCCTTCGCCATCCTCTACTCCCCGGGAACGGTGTTTCTCCTCGCGGCGGCGATCGCCTTTTTGCAGTTCCGTCTCGGAGCGGCGGAGGTGGGAGAGGCCGTGCGCGCCTCCTTCACGCGCTTGCTCCCCAGCGCCATCGCGCTCGGGGCGGCCCTGCCCATGGTGCGCGTGTTCATCCATTCCGGGGAGAACGCCCTTGGCATGCCCGCGATGCCGCTTGAGCTGGCCCGCGTGGCCGCGGAGTCCGCCGGGGCAGGCTGGCCGTTCTTTGCGCCGTTCGTGGGCGCGCTGGGTTCCTTCCTCTCCGGGAGCGCGACCTTCAGCAACCTGATGTTCGCCCTGCTGCAGTTGGACGCCGCGCGCGCCACGGCGACTCCGGAAACCTTGATCCTCGCGCTGCAGGCCGTGGGTGCGGGCGCGGGAAACATGATCAGTGTGCTTAATGTCGTGGCCGCCGCCGCGGTCGTGGGGCTTGCGGGCAGGGAAGGGACCATCTTGCGCATGACCGCGATTCCGATGCTCTATTATTGCGTGTTCGCCGGGGCCCTGGGCTTGTTGCTGGCGCGGCTCATGTAGGCTCCCCGCTACCGGATCCCGGAGGGCGTCCACAGGGCGGCAATCCAGTTTCCGTAGAGTTCCAGGGCCGCCCCCCAAGGGATTTCCGCGAGGTCCGCGAGCCACAGGATTCCCGAGGTCGACATGGGAAGAAGCGCAAGAATCGTCACGATGGAGAACAGGATGCCGTACTCCCTGAAGTCGCTTTGTCCGAAGTGGAACTCGCGGGCCAGACGCCAGGCAAAGCTGCCCAGCAACACCGCGACACCGAGCCGGGCGATGTCGGCCCAGTCGGGGAGCAACAGCAGCGTGAGCGGGGCAAGGGCGGCCGCGTAGAGCGGCAGGACGTAGGGCGCGAGAACGGCAACGGGGTTGGTGCGCTTCAGTTCGACCTCACCGCCGCTGCGCAAGGTGGCCTTGAGCGAGATCGGCGGGGCGAAGGTGAGCCAGCCGGCGATGGCGTGGGTCAACTCGTGTTCCAGGGTGTCGAGCAATTCCAACGGGTCCCCCGAACCAAGCCGGGCCAGGAGCCAGCGCCCCCCGAATCCTCCCGCAAAAGCCCAGACCACCGGGTTGAAGAGGAGGGCTTCCCAACCAGGCGCGGATTCCAGTGGTTTGATGGCAATCCGGACGACAGCTGCGGTGTAGCCCGCCAATGCCAGCACCAGCATCCAGCGGATTAACCAGAAAACAGGGCGCAGCATGGCGGTACAATGTAACCGTGTCTCTGGACACCCCCGCCTGCGGGACTTATCTTTCCCCCCTCGAAATCCGTCATTTTTGCGGTCATCCTTCGAAAGGACCATCCATGAGTTCCATCAAATCCGTCGCCGCCCGTCAAATCATCGATTCACGCGGAAATCCGACCGTCGAGGTCGACGTCGTTCTCGAGAGCGGCGTGCTGGGCCGTGCTGCCGTACCCTCGGGCGCATCCACCGGTGAACGCGAGGCCGTGGAGCTGCGCGACGGCGACAAGTCGAAGTATCTCGGCAAGGGCGTGACCAAGGCCGTCAAGAACGTGAAGACCGTGCTGGCCAAGACGTTGCGCGGCAAGGATCCCTTCTGCCAGGCCGAGCTCGACAAGCTGATGATCGAAACCGACGGGACGCCCAACAAGGGTGAGCTCGGCGCGAACGCGCTGTTGGGTTGCTCGATGGCGATCGCCCGCGCCGCCGCGACGGAGAAGGGCGTGCCGCTTTACGCCTACATCGCCGAGCTGGCCGGCAACAAGACGTATCTGATGCCCGTGCCCATGTGCAACGTCATCAACGGCGGCGCGCACAGCGACGCTCCCATCGACTTCCAGGAGTTCATGATCGCGCCCGTGGGGCTCAAGAACTTCTCCGAGGGCATCCGCGCTTCGGCCGAAGTCTTCCACGCCTTGAAGGCCCTGCTCAAGAAGCGCGGGCTTTCCACCGCAGTGGGCGACGAGGGCGGCTTCGCTCCCGAGCTCAAGGGCACGAACGACGCGCTCGACTGCCTGATGAAGGCTATCAGCAACGCCGGTTACAAGCCCGGCACCGACTTCAAGATCGCGCTGGACGTGGCGTCGTCGGAGTTCTACGAGAAGGGCAAGAACCGCTACGTGCTGCACAAGAGCAGCGGCAAATCCTACACCTCGTCGCAGATGGTTCGCATGTATGCCGACCTGTGCGCCAAGTACCCGATCTACTCGATCGAGGACGGTCTCGACCAGAACGACTGGGACGGCTGGAAGGAACTGACCAATGCCATCGGCAAGAAGGTGCAGCTCGTCGGTGACGATCTCTTCGTCACGAACCCGTCCATCCTGAAGCGCGGCATCACGGAGAAGATCGGCAACGCGATCCTGATCAAGGTGAACCAGATCGGCACGGTTTCCGAGACCCTCGAGGCCATCGCCATGGCGAAGAAGGCGAAGTTCGGCGTCGTGTCGTCGCACCGCTCTGGCGAGACCGAGGACACCTTTATCTCCGACCTGGCCGTGGGCACCGCCGCCGGCCAGATCAAGACCGGTTCGTTGTCCCGCACCGACCGCGTGGCCAAGTACAACCAGCTCATCCGCATTGAGGAGGAACTGGGATCCAAGGCGAAGTGGAAGAAGGGCGCGTTTTAACATCGCCCCGCATCAATGGGTTGCTTCAACCCATTGATTTATTGTTTGTTGTGGTGTTGACCTAAAGTCTTCATCGGGGCCGGAGGTCTTCAAGCCGGGGGAAAGTTCCCCGGCTTTTTTTGTGCAGGGTTCGTATTGCGCAGTCTTCAGCTTTTTAACGCAGGGCAATTTGACCCTTGTTGCGCTACCTTGGGGTTTTGTTCCCGGGAGCCCCCGTGTCACGACTGCTCGTTCTTCTTGCCCTGACCGCACCGTTGTTTCTTGCCATACAGGGTTGCCTGATGGGGGGCTCGGACGATAAACCCGTTGAAATCGTGCGGACCGACACCCTGTACGTGGACACCCTCCACCTGCGCGATACCACGTGGATCATGGATACGAGCAACGCGCTTGCCGGGGTCTGGCTGCTGCATCGAGTCCATCGCGAATGGGTGGAGAACGGTTCGACCCAGCGGGACACCCTGATTTTCGACACAGCGAACGCATATTTGCGTGAGTTTTATGTCATCGGTCCGACGTCGATTTTTTGGTCATGGTTCAACCCGTCCTCGAACAACTCCGATGTGCAGGGGTTTCGGCTGTTGGCGGACAGTGTTTGGCTGGTCGGGGAGCGCGATACCGTCACTGCGGTGAGGAATGCGAACAACCTTCGCTTCGTGTTCTCGGGCATGACCGGTGCGGGACCCTATCGCAACGAGCTGTTCTTCACTGCTTACGCCCGCATTTTCCCTCCATTGGAGTGGTCCGGGGGCAGCGAGCCTCTCCCGAATGCGACGCCGGAAACCGCGATCCCGGTCGCGGTGGATTCAGCGCCACAGTCGCACTTTTTACCGCCCGGCGGGGTCGCGTGGTTTCGCTTCGAAGCCGTTTCGGGACGGAAGTACCTGATCCGTACCTTCGGGCAAACCGATACATATCTCGAGTTGTTCGACCCTGGCGCGACCGTGTTGTTGGCGGAGAACGACGATTATGATGATCCCGGCGCGGGTTGGAACGCGGGAATCGAATGGACGGCCACGGCTTCGGGGAGCTACCCGTTTCGGTTGACCGGGTACGACCTGTACGATTCGGGGAATTACACCTTGTCGGTGACGGATATTACCGGAGACGGGTTGAGCAGGCCCGCGGCCGTGTCGTCCACGAAATCCCCGCGCAAGCGCCCCGTGCACCTGCTTCGCCTGCTGCATTCGGAAAGCGGGCTTCGCTGAAGGCTCCCGACGCGGCCTTCGCGTTCATTGCCGATGATCGGGTCTTCGTGAACGCGATTCGCGTGGCATGCGGGAGAGTTCGTGAATTTGATCAATCGGCCATTGCGCCGACGATGTCATGGCGGATCTTCCCTTCGTAGTTTCAACGCATCACTTCAATCAAGGAGAATCATGTCCGGAAAGAAAATTATTGCAGTCCTTGGTGCTACCGGTGCACAGGGTGGCGGACTTGCGCGTGCCATCCTGAACGATCCTGACAAGACCTTCGCTCTTCGTGCGATCACGCGAAAGCCCGATGGGGAAGGGGGCAAGGCCTTGAAGGATTCCGGCGCCGAAGTGGTGGCCGCAGACCTCGACGATGTGGAGAGCCTCAAAAAGGCCTTTGCAGGCGCCTACGGGGTGTATGGCGTCACCAACTTCTGGGAACATTTCTCCGGAGACAAGGAAAAGGCCCAGGCCGGAAACATCGCCGAAGCGGCCAAGACCGCGGGCGTGAAGCATGTCGTTTGGTCCACGCTTGAGGACGTGCGCAAAAGTATTCCGCTCGATGACGAGCGCATGCCGGTGCTTCAGGAGAAGTACAAGGTGCCGCATTTCGACGCGAAGGGAGAAGCGGACGCCTTCTTCCGCGACGCGGGGGTGCGCACCACGTTCCTGCTGACATCCTTCTATTGGGAGAACCTTGTTTTCTTCGGTTTGGGCCCGAAGAAAGGCCCCGATGGCAAGTTGGCCATCACGTATCCCATTGGCGACAAGAAGCTTCCCGGCATTGCGGTCGAGGACATTGGCAGGTGTGCGCTGGGTATTTTCAAGGCCGGTGACAGATACATCGGGAAGACGATCGGCATTGCAGGTGATCACCTCACCGGTACCCAGATGGCAAGCGCGCTGACCAAGGCGTTGGGGCAGGATGTTCGATTCAATGCCGTGTCACCGGATACCTATCGCAACTTCGGTTTCCCGGGCGCGGATGAAATGGGAAACATGTTCCAGTTCAAGGCGGATTTCGAGGAAATGTTTTGCGGCAATCGCAGTCTCGAACAATCCAGGGCGCTGAATCCGGCCTTGAAGTCCTTCGATCAGTGGCTGGCGGAAAAGAAAGGGGAAATTCCATTGGAGTGATCGCCACCGAAGTTTTCCTCGCAACAAAAAACCCCGCGAACGTTCGCGGGGTTTTTTGTTGCGAATGACCGGAGCGGCCATCGCACGGGTTCATTCCTCTTCGTCTTCGCCTTCCTCGTATTCCGCTTGGGAAGCCTCGATCTCTTCGGCGACCCGGGCGAAGGTCGACCGAATTTCGTTTCCCTTGAAAGCTTCCTCGATGGTGCCGGCGTATCCCGAGAATGGCGTCACGCCGGACTGGCGCAAAACGATGACATTGTTGGGGCCGTAGACACCCTGGAAATATCCGATGGCGTGCAAGGCACGTTCACGGTCGTCATCCTCGGCAACCACGATCACCGCGAAGGAGCCTTCCTCGGAGGCTTGGTCGAGCGCTTCGACCTCGGTCAGATCCGGAGCATGGTTGGCATCGAAACCGACGATCTCGATTTCTAGCTGTTTTTCGACGAAGTCGGCGACTTCCTTCCAGATCTGGTTACGACCGTGGGATACGAAAACCCGGAACGGGGGCAGGGCGTCGTCTTGATCCTCGAAAAGCGGTTCCTCGAACGTCATGGCAATCCTTTGCGAAATGGCCCGGCCGGGCGAAGGGGGGCGGGGAAGAGGGCAAAGGTAACAAGGTGGATGCCTTACCGGTCAGCGCTTGATTTCATCCTCCGAGTGGAACCCGTCGGCGACGACGGTTTCCATGAAATTGTCCCGGGTGACGGCAATCGGTTCGAGGAACAGTGCCGGTACATCGTAATCGCCGTTGCGCAAAATCCGTTCACCGGCATCCATGCTGAGCCCGTGCGCCAAGCGGACGGCCTGCTCGGCAGCGACTTCGGCGAGTTGTTGGATGGGCTTGTACACGGTGACGGCCTGCGTGCCTCTCCAAAGATGCTGCAAGGCGATCAGGTCGGCATCTTGCCCTGAAACGGGGACCTTGCCGGCGAGACCGCGCGCTTCGAGTGCCGCGATGGCGCCGGAGGCGGTTCCGTCGTTGCTGGCGACGATGGCGTCGATCGAGTACCGCTGCAACGCGTCGGCGGTGATG
>JBJHDK010000086.1:0-6435 GCA_050486505.1 Fibrobacteria bacterium
CGCGGATTCGTCGCGCAGCCCCACACCTCCTCCGGCAGGCTTCCGACCGACCGCGGCTACCGCACCTATGTCGACGAGCTCATGCACCCCGAGCCCCTGCGCATCGGGGATCGCCAGGCTCTCGACGGCGCCATTTCCCTGAACGAAAGCGCCGAGGCGCGCATGGCTGGCGCGGCCCGGTCCCTGGCCGACCAAAGCGGTTTGCTCGGGCTGGTGGTTCCGCCACCCGAACGACAGACCCTGTTCCGCAAGGTTTCCCTGATCCAGATCGAGGAAGGCAAAATTGCCGTGAGTCTGGCGAATTCCAACCAGGAGGTACGCTCCTTGCTTGTTGATGCGGGGGAGGTCTCGATTTTCAGGCTGGAGGCCGTGGTCAAGCGCATGAACGAGCAAATGCGCGGCGTACCTGTTTCACAATTAAACGGTACGTTGGGTCGCGCGTCCGCGAACCCTGCTTCTGACGACGAAAAGTCCGCTTTGGATCTTTTGGGGCGTTCCATCTTGAAACTTTCCCAAGAAAAAACCGGCGACGACATCTTCATCTCCGGGGCGAAGCAGCTTCTCAATCTGCCCGATTTTGCTAAAATTGAAGACATCGGTTCCATTTTCGAACTGTTGGACTCGAAAGTCACTCTGGTACACTTCTTGCGCCAGAGGGAGGATGAAGATGGTGTCCATGTGACGATCGGGGAAGAGCGCCGCCAGGACGGCGAGTTGTTCCGATCCCTGTCCTTGGTCACCGCAGCGTTTCGGATGGGGGGATCCTCCCGGGGGATGGTCGGTGTTTTGGGACCCAAGCGGATTCCCTACGCCAGGCTGGTCCCGATGGTGAGTTACGCCGCGCAGCGGCTATCGCCGCCAACCCAGGAAGGGTGAGGGATCCGGGCCAACAGGGAACCGTAGGGGCGAGGCACGCCTCGCCCTTCAACAGGGAGTTCGGCCCTCGGATTGGACACGAACATGTAAGGGCGACCTGCAGGTCGCCCGTACGCAGAAGGAACCGGAGAAACATGAGCGAAGTGCGCGACGACCAGCTAGGTGATGACAACAACCCCGAAGGGATCGATGAGATCCTGAAGGAAGCGCAGGCCGCGTCAGGGAACCCGGGCGAAGAAGCGTCCGCAGGGGGTGACCCCCAATCCTCCGCCGATGAGGTCGAAAAGCTCAAGGCGGAACTCGAGGAGCAGAAGGAAAAGAACCTGCGCCTCTATGCGGAGTTCGACAACTTCCGCCGGCGCACGGCGAAGGAGAGTTTTGAGCTGATGGCCACGGCCAACGCGAAGCTGATCGAAAAGCTCACCGAGGTGCTCGACAATTTCGGTCGCGCGTTCGAGGCCCAGGGCAAGGGTTCGGCCGAGGATTTCGCCACGTTCGAGAAGGGCGTGAAGATGATTTACGGTCGGTTCAAGGAGATTCTTGATGCCGAAGGGCTTGAGGAGATCGACCCGTCCGGCACGGAGTTTGATCCGAACGTGCACGATGCAATGCTGCAACAGAACAGCGACACCGTCCCGGAGAACCACGTGATCCAGACGGTGGCGAAGGGTTACAAGATCAAAGGGAAAATCCTGAAGCACGCGAAGGTGATTGTGTCGCAGGGTCCTCAGGGATAGACAAACAACACGCTGCAGGGATGACGCATGCGTCATCCGGCACGCAGGACAGACAACACAGGATTGTAGGGGCGACCGGCCGCCGCGCTTCGACAAGCTCAGCGACCGGCGGCCAAAAAGAAAACGACAACAACGGATTGTAGGGGCGACCCGCTGGGTCGCCCTACCGAAGAACAAACAACAGGGAGTCAATCATGGCCAAGATCATCGGAATCGACCTCGGAACCACCAACAGCTGCGTCGCCGTCATGGAAGGCGGCAAGCCCACGGTGATTCCCAACGCCGAAGGACATCGCACCACGCCGTCCATCGTCGCGTTCAGCAAGACGGGCGAACGTCTCGTCGGCCATGTCGCCAAGCGACAGGCCATCACCAACGCCGAGAAGACCATCTTCTCGATCAAGCGCTTCATGGGCCACACCGGCGCAGAAATCGAAGCGGAAAAGGCCCGCGTGCCTTACAAGATCGTCGGCGGCCCCAATGAGGGCGTCGCGGTCGAAATCGACGGCAAGAAGTTCGCGCCGCCCGAAATCTCCGCGATGATTCTGCAGACCATGAAGAAGATCGCCGAAGATTACCTGGGCGAAACCGTTACGCAGGCCGTGGTCACCGTGCCCGCTTACTTCAACGACGCCCAGCGCCAGGCCACCAAGGACGCCGGCAAGATTGCGGGCCTCGACGTGCTCCGCATCGTCAACGAGCCCACCGCCGCCGCGTTGGCCTATGGTCTCGACAAGAAGAAGAACGAAACCATCGCCGTGTACGACCTCGGCGGCGGTACCTTCGACATCTCGATCCTCGAGATCGGCGACGGCGTGTTCGAGGTGAAGTCCACCAATGGTGACACCCACCTCGGTGGCGACGACTTCGACCAAGCCATCATCGACTGGATCGCCGGCGAGTTCCAGAAGGAAAACTCCATCGACCTGCGCAAGGACAAGATGGCCTTGCAGCGTCTCAAGGAAGCTGCCGAGAAGGCGAAGATCGACCTTTCGGGCGCGACCTCGACCTCGATCAACCTGCCCTTCATCACCGCCGACGCTTCCGGTCCGAAGCATTTGGAACTGACACTGTCGCGCGCCAAGTTCGACCAGCTCACCGCGAGCCTCGTCGAGCGCAGCCTCGAGCCCGTGCGCAAGGCGCTGGCCGATGCCGGCAAGTCCGCGGGTGACATCGACGAGGTCATCCTCGTCGGCGGCTCGACCCGCATTCCCGCCGTGCAGGAGGCCGTGCAGAAGCTGTTCGGCAAGGAACCGCACAAGGGCGTGAACCCCGACGAAGTGGTCGCCATCGGCGCCGCCGTGCAGGCGGGCGTGCTCGCCGGCGATGCATCGGTGAAGGACGTGCTGTTGCTCGACGTCACCCCGCTCTCTTTGGGCATCGAGACTCTCGGCGGCGTGATGACCAAGCTCATCGACCGCAACACGACCATTCCCACGCGGAAGAGCCAGGTGTTCTCCACCGCGGAAGACAACCAGCCCACGGTCAGCATCCACGTGCTGCAGGGAGAGCGCGAGATGGCGCGGCACAACCGCACCCTCGGCCGCTTCGACCTGACGGGCATCAATCCCGCGCCGCGCGGCATGCCACAGATCGAGGTCACCTTCGACATCGATGCCAACGGTATCGTACACGTGTCCGCGAAGGACAAGGCCACGGGCAAGGAACAGAAGATCCGCATCGAGGCGAGCTCCGGGATTTCCGAGGCCGACATCGAGCGCATGGTCAAGGAGGCCGAAGCGAATGCCGAGGCCGACAAACAGGAGAAAGAAAAGGCCGAGGTGCGCAACCAGGCCGAGCAACTTGCCTACGCCGTGGAGAAATCCCTGAAGGAGCACGGCGAGGCCGTGTCCGCCGAGGAGAAGGCCGCCGTCGAGTCCGCGCTCGAGGAGCTGAAGACTGCGCTCAAGGGCGATGACGTCGACGCGATTCGCGCGGCGGTGACCAAGCTCGAGCAGGCTTCGCAGAAGCTGAACGAAGCCGCCATGAAGGCACAGGCCGAGAAGGCCCAGGGCGCACAACAGGGCGCGGCTGCGGATCAGGCCGGACAGGCGGACGGTCCGCAGCAGTCTGGCCCGGCGGCCGACGGCGGCGCGGAAGACGCGGATTTCAAGGTCGTCGATTAATCGACGACCTTGTAGGGGCAAATGATTATTTGCCCCTACACCCCTACCCCCCGATCCGCGGATCGGGGCGGTGAAATCCGCGTACAGGGCCCATGGGCCGACAGGGACATGTAAGGGCGACCCTCTGGTCGCCCGATGAGACGACAGAGATAGGATCAAGATGGCCACGAAACGCGACTACTACGAAATCCTGGGACTCGGCAAGGACGCCGATGCGGCGGCCATCAAGTCGGCGTACAAGAAGCTGGCCATCAAGTACCACCCCGACAAAAATCCGGGCGACAAGAGTGCCGAGGAAAAGTTCAAGGAAGCGTCCGAGGCATACGGCGTCCTGTCCGACGCACAGAAAAAGGCGCAATACGACCGCTTTGGCCACGCCGGGATGAACATGGGCGGAGGCGGGGGCCCGCAGGGGTTCAGCAACTTCGAGGACATTTTCTCTGCGTTCGGGGACATCTTCGGCGGTGCGGATCCGTTCGGGGGCATGGGCCGCCGGCGTGGCCGCTCGGGGCCGCCGCGCGGATCCGATCTCCAGATCCAGCTCTCGCTGACGCTCAAGGAAATCGCCACCGGCGTCACCAAGAAAATCCAGCTCAAGCGTTACGGCAAGTGCCGCACCTGCGACGGCGCGGGCGGCACGGGCAAGGAGACCTGTGGCACCTGCGGTGGCCAGGGCCAGGTGCGCCGGGTTCAGAACTCCTTCTTCGGACAGGTCGTCAACGTGACCACCTGCCCCGATTGCTCCGGCAGCGGGCAGCGCATGAAGACGCTGTGCTCCGCCTGTTCCGGGCAAGGGCGCGTGCAGGAAGAAGTCACGCTTCCCGTCGAGATTCCCGCGGGAGTCGAGGAGGGACAGTACCTCACTTTGCGCGGTGAAGGGCACCGCGGTCCCCAAGGCGGCGCGGCGGGCGACTTGATCGTCATCATTCACGAGAAGCACGACGAACGCTTCGAGCGTCGCGGCCTCGATTTGCATACCACGGCGGAGATCCCGTTCACGACCGCCGCGCTGGGCGGCACCATCCGGGTCCCCACCCTTGATGGCGAGGTCGAACTCAAAGTTCCTGCGGGCACGCAGACGGAGAAACTCATGCGGTTGCGCGGCAAGGGCATGCCCGAGCTCCACGGAGGTGTTCACGGCCACCTCTACGTGAAGGTGCACGTGACCGTTCCGCAGACCCTGGGTACGCGCGAGACCGAATTGCTCAAGGAATTGCAGACTCTCTGGGAAGGCCCGCAGCCGAAGGGTTTTGCCGACAAGGCGAAATCATTCTTCCTTTGATGCGGACCGCGCAAGCGAGGACATGACATGGACTCCACCGTCGCCAAGGTTCTCATTCTCGACAGCGATTCCGAGCTGAAGAAGGAAGTGTTTTCTTCCTGGTCGCTTCCCGAGACGCGCCTGCTGGAAAGCTCCGGGGGGCAGGGAGCGATCCGCATGCTCAGCGAAGGCGACGTGTCGATCCTGTTCCTTTCCACGGATCTGCTGACCATCGACAGTCTCGACATCCCTGCGTTGGCGCGCGAGCGCAACCCCGGCATCGAGATTTTCATTCTCGCGAACCTGCGTGATACGGCCAAGGCCGAGGAGGCGGTGCAGCGCGGGGCTCACTCTTTCTTGATCAAGCCGGTCAACGTCAAGCTGCTTGAGTCGCTCGCGCGCAAGGCCCTGACGCGCTCCCTCAGTCGCCGTAACGTGCGCGACCTGCAGGAGCACGTGCTCGAAGATTTGCTCGGTTCGTCGCCGGGCATGAAGAAGATCCTGCGCACCTTGATCAAGGTGGCGCCGACCAACAGCACCATCCTGATCTCAGGCGAAAGCGGAACCGGCAAGGAGTTCGTCTCGAATGTGATCCACCGCCTGTCATCGCGCTCCGAGGAAAGCTTCGTGGCCGTGAACTGCGGCGCCATTCCCGAAAACCTCGTCGAGGCGGAGTTGTTCGGGTCGAAGAAGGGTTCCTACACCGGCTCCGTGGGCGACCGCAAGGGCCTGATCGAAATGGCGGACAAGGGAACCCTCTTTCTCGACGAGATCGGAGAGCTCAGCCTGCAGACCCAGGTCAAGCTGCTCCGCTTCCTCCAGGAGAAGGAGATCCGCCGCGTCGGCGACACCGAGAACCGCTATGTCGACACGCGCGTGATCGCGGCGACCAACAGGGATCTGCACCAAGCCATCGCTGCGGGTGAGTTCCGCGAAGACCTCTACTATCGCCTCAGCGTCTTCCACCTGACCTTGCCGCCCCTGCGCGAGCGCCGCAATTCGATTCCCAGCCTGATCCGCACCTTCGTCAAGAAGTATGCGGCCCAGCAGAAGAAGGAAATCCTCGGCATCGCCAAGAATGCCGAGGCGATCCTGATGAACTACGACTACCCCGGAAACATCCGGCAGCTGGAGAATATCATCGAGCATGCGGTGACCTTGTGCGAAGGGGACCACCTGTTACTCGAGGACCTGCCGGAGTATCTCACGGGACAGGCGGAGGGTCCCGTTCTCTATGCCCTGCCCGCCGCCCGTTCCAAAGCGGAGGAAAAGCCCATGTACAGTCCCGAAAACCTGCAGACGCTCGCCGAACTCGAGCGCGACTACATCCAGCGCGCCCTCGAGGTCTGCCAAAGAAACCACACCGAGGCGGCGCGCCGCCTTGGCATCTCCCGTTCCACGCTGTGGCGCAAGCTCAAGGAGCACGGGATGGAGG
>JBJHDK010000087.1:0-6155 GCA_050486505.1 Fibrobacteria bacterium
GAGGGGTGCACGGCCTCCGAGGGCGCAGAGACCGACCCGGGCCCGATACGATTCCAGGCACGCACCGCGAAGGAGTAAGCGGGATCACGGTACAGTCCTGAAACCACGCACGTGGTCTGCGGGGGGACCGCCTCGCAGAAACGGGTGGAATCCTCCACGGCCCAGGCGCGGTAGAGGGTCAGGCTCGCACCGCCATCCTTTCCCGGTCGCTGCCACGATACCGTGGCCGAAGCATCACCCGCCTCCGCCGTCACCTCGCGGGGAGCCCCCGGCGCGGTGCGATCGGGCCCGGCCGCCAGCAGGCACCCCCCCAAGGCGACGGAAGCGACCAAGGCCGCCGCAACTCCCCGGAACCTCCACCACACGCCTCGAGAAGGACGGGCTGTGGAGCCGGAAGACCGAACCCGACCGGGAACAAGAATCTTCGAGTGAGCGGCCATGTCAACCTCCGTGGAATCTTCCGTGTGATGTCTGTCAGCCCAAGCCGACATCCGTCAATATGCCGCAGAGCCCGGAAGAACGCCACTGGTCTTTTGCACGAGGCTTAACATGGATTCATGGGGCCGCCATTCCGGGCAAATCGGGAAGGGACGATGAAAAGGATTCCATGCATCGTCGCCGCACCGCCGCGAATCTTCACCCGCCGGGGTGAAGCGTGCCTCGTCCCTACAGGATTTTTCCCGGAGTCCGCGGGAACGGGATCACATCGCGGATGTTGCCCATTCCCGAGACGAATTGCACCAAGCGCTCGAACCCCAGTCCGAACCCCGCGTGCGGCACCCCGCCGAAACGGCGCAGGTCGAGATACCACGCCAGGGACTCCGGTTCGAGACCGACCTCGCGCATGCGCGCCTCGAGCACATCGACCCGATCTTCGCGCTGCGAGCCGCCGATGATTTCCCCGATGTGCGGAAGCAGGACGTCCATGGCCCGCACGGTAGGCCCGCGCGCTCCGGATTGCGGATCGTTCAGCTTCATGTAAAAGGCCTTGATGGAGGCGGGGTAATCGGTGAGGATCACCGGTGCCTTGAGGGCTTTCTCCGTCAGCCACCGCTCGTGTTCAGACTGCAGGTCTGCTCCCCATTCAACCGGATATTGGAACGCCTCGCCGCTGGCCTGAAGCCGCTCGACCGCTTCGGTATAAGTCATTCGAATAAAAGGGGTTGAAACGATCGACTCGAGGCGCTCCACAACCGTGGGTTCCACCCGTTCCCGAAAAAACGCCATCTCGCGGGGGCATTGCTCCAGCGCTGCGCGGCACAGGTGCTTGAGGAAGGCTTCCGCCAACTCCATGTCGTCCTCGAGGTCGGCGAAAGCCATCTCGGGCTCCACCATCCAGAACTCGGCGAGGTGACGCGAGGTGTTGGAATTCTCCGCACGGAAGGTCGGCCCGAAGGTGTAGATGTCGCCGAGGCTGAGAGCGTACGCTTCGCCCTCGAGCTGCCCCGAGACGGTGAGCCCCACGGGTTTCCCGAAAAAATCCTCGCCGAAATCCGGCCCCCCGGCCCTGCCTTTGGCGAGGGCTTCGAGATCAAGCGTGGTGACCTGGAAGGTCTTCCCCGCCCCTTCGGCGTCGCTGGCGGTGATGAGCGGCGTGTGCACCCAGCGAAAGCCGCGCGCGCGGAAGAATGCGTGTACCTCGGCGGCCAGCACGTCGCGCAGGCGCGCGATGGCCCCGAAGGTGTTGGTGCGGGGGCGCAGGTGGGGGAATTCGCGCAGGTGCTCGTAGGTGATTTTCTGCTTGCCGACCGGGTAGGTCGCCGGGTCGGAGGGTCCGAGAATCTCGAGGGACTCGACCTGGATCTCGACGGCCTGACGGCCTCCCTGGGACGCGACGAGAGTTCCGCGCGCCCGGATCGAAGTTCCGGTGTAGAGGTGGGGCACGGTGTCGGCATACCCGGCCCAGGTCGCCGGAACGACGAGCTGGAGGGAGTCGAAACACGAGCCGTCGTTCAGCTCGACGAAGGCCAGGCCGGCCTTGGACTCGCGGCGCGTGCGCACCCATCCGGCCACCACGACAGGCGCATCAATTTCGGGTGTCGCCAGGATTCGCGCGATTTTCTGCCGGTTCTTTCGCTCACTCATGGGGCTCTCCCGAATTCCTTACCAAATCAGTGATTATTTCGTATTTTTGAGAAAAGACAGGGATTTCAACCATGACGCAACCAACACAAGACTCCGCAGCCGCAACCGCCGCTTCCCCTGAAGCCGGCCAGGAGCGGAAATTTTCGCGGAAAATAGAAAGCCTCGCCGCATCTCCCCGGCACCGCGGCGCGTTCTTCACCGAAGATGCGACGGCCAAGGATCTCGCCTTGGTCACGGCCAAGTACAAGGACATCAAGGTGTACTGGCTGGTCGATCCGCAAACCGACCTGATCTACGATGCGAAGTTCTTTTCGTACGGCGGTCCCGTCTCGATGGCCATGGGGGAAATCCTCAGCCAGCTGGTGCGCGGCATGAAGCTCGACACCGCCTGCGACACGTCGGTGGAAGAGATCGACAACCTGCTGCGCGACGAGGCCGGCGTTCCCGCCACCGCGCAGCCGCCCGAAACCGCCTTCGCAAACCTGCCCATGCTGCTTGAGACCGCGCGCGAAACCTACCCCGCCGCGAAGGCGCTGGCCATCGCGTCGTTGCAGCTGCGCCAGCAGGCAGCGGCGAACCCGGCGAACGCGCCGCGGCGCAGCGCCTACGAGAACCTGACCGAGGCCGACAACGCCTGGCTGGCGAAGCCCAAGGAGAAGCAGCTCGAGGAGGTCGAACTGCTGTTGAACAGCGACATCCGCCCCGGGCTGAACATGGACGGCGGCGACTTGCAGGTGGTCGATCTCGAGGAAGGCAAGAAGCTGACTGTGCGCTACGAGGGTGCCTGCGGAAGCTGCGGGTCCTCGGTGGGCGCGACGCTCGCCTTCATCGAGGACACCATGCGCCGCCAGCTCTACGGCGGCATGGAAGTGATTCCCGTCAACGGCGCCGATCCCTCGGCCCCGATCCAGGCGAGGCCCTGGGGGGAGATGTAATGGCCGACGCGCAAACAACGACGAACAAGCCCGAACCCGGCAGCGAGTTCGCCGCGGGCGAGTACAAGTACGGCTTCACCACGCAGGTGGAGATGGAAACCTTCGTCAAGGGGCTCGACGAAGACATGATCCGTGCGCTCTCCGCGAAGAAGGGCGAGCCGCAGTTCCTGCTCGACTTCCGCCTCAAGGCCTACCGCAAGTGGCGGACCATGAAGGAGCCCGAGTGGGCCCACGTGAACTACCCGCCCATCGACTACCAGGACATCGCCTACTTCGTGAAGCCGAAACAGAAGCCCCAGCTCTCGGGCCTCGACGAAGTCGACCCCGAGATTTTGCGGACCTTCGAGAAGCTGGGCATCCCGCTCGACGAGCAGAAGAAGCTCGCCAACGTGGCGGTGGATGCGGTGTTCGACTCCGTCAGCGTGGCCACCACGCACAAGAAGAAACTGCTCGAACACGGCGTAATCTTCTGCTCCATCTCCGAGGCCGTGCGCGAGTACCCCGAGCTGGTGGAGGAATACCTCGGCTCGGTGGTTCCCATCGGTGACAACTTCTACGCCGCGCTCAACTCCGCCGTATTCACCGACGGGTCGTTCGTGTTCATTCCCCCGGGCACGCGCTCACCCATGGAGCTGTCCACCTACTTCCGCATCAACACCGAGGAGAGCGGCCAATTCGAACGCACCTTGATCGTGGCCAGCGAAGGCAGCTACGTCTCGTACCTCGAAGGCTGCACGGCGCCCAAGTTCGATACCAACCAACTGCACGCCGCCGTGGTGGAACTGGTCGCCCTCGACAATGCCGAGATCAAGTACAGCACCGTGCAGAACTGGTATTCGGGCGACCCGGAAACCGGCAAGGGCGGCATCTACAACTTCGTGACCAAGCGCGGCCTGTGCAAGGGGCGCAACTCCAAGATCTCCTGGACCCAGGTGGAGACCGGATCGGCCATCACCTGGAAGTACCCCAGCTGCATCCTGCAGGGCGACGGCAGCTCGGGCGAGTTCTATTCCGTCGCGCTCACCAACGGGCTGATGCAGGCCGACACCGGCACCAAGATGATCCACCTCGGGAAGAACACCCGTTCGCGCATCATCTCGAAGGGCATCTCCGCGGACAAGAGCAGCAACGCCTACCGCGGCCTCGTGCGCTTCGGAAAGAACGCCGCGGGCGCGCGCAACTTCTCGCAGTGCGACAGCATGCTGGTCGGCTCCGAAAGCAGCGCGCACACCTTCCCCTACCTCGAGTCGGCCAACGACGAGACCGTGCTCGAACACGAAGCGTCCACCTCGAAGATCAGCGAAGACCAGCTCTTCTACCTCGAATCGCGCGGCATCAACCGCGAGGAGGCCATCCAGATGATCCTCAACGGCTTCTGCCGCGAGGTCTTCCAGCAACTGCCGATGGAATTCGCGGTCGAAGCGCAGAAGCTGCTCACCCTCAAGCTTGAAAACAGCGTTGGCTAAAACGAAAATGGCCGCGAAAGTGCACAAAGAACGCAAAGGGTTTTAGAAACACATTCCATGTGATCTCTGTGATCTTTTGCGGTCAATCCTTGACTGGAAACTCATGACGACTCCCATCCTTGAAATCAAATCCCTCCGTGCCGTCCTCCCCGGGCCTCCGCCCCAGGAGTTGCTCAAAGGCATCTCGCTGACCATCAACCCCGGCGAAGTGCACGCCATCATGGGCCCCAACGGCTCGGGCAAAAGCACGCTCTCCAAGGTCGCCGCGGGTCACCCCGACTACGACGTCACGGGCGGCGACATCCTCTTCCGCGGCGAAAGCCTGCTCGAGCTCTCTCCCGATGAACGCGCCCGCAAGGGACTGTTCCTCGGCTTTCAGTACCCGGTCGAAATCCCCGGGGTACCCAACGCCGAGTTCCTGCGCATCGCCGCCAACGCCCGCCGCAAGGAACGCGGCGAGGAGGAGCTCGATCCGTTCGATTTCCAGGAACTGCTCGACGCGAAGATGAAGCTTCTCGACATGGACGCACGCTTCAAGGAACGCGGCGTGAACGAAGGGTTCTCGGGCGGCGAGAAAAAGCGCAACGAGATTTTGCAAATGGCCATCCTCGACCCCGCGCTCGCCATCCTCGACGAGACCGACTCGGGCCTCGACGTCGACGCGCTCAAGGTGGTCAGCAAGGGCATCAACGCGCTGCGCCGCGACGACAACGCCGTGCTGCTCATCACCCACTACCAGCGCCTGCTCGACCATGTGGAGCCCGACTTCGTGCACATCCTCTCCGGCGGAAAGATCCTGAAGTCGGGCGACAAGTCGCTCGCGCTCGAAGTTGAAACCCGCGGATACGACTGGGTCGCCGCATGAGCGAAACCGCCGTCGCGACGCCCACCATGCGCGTGCCGCATGTTCCCGACATTCCGGAAGGGTTGCGCGCAGCCGTCGGCTCGGCCCTGAATCGACAGGATGCCGCCGCCCTGCACGCCTTCCGCATGGCGGCGTGGAACGCCTTCGCCGCACAGGGATTGCCGGGCACCAAGCACGAAGACTTTTCCTACGTCTCAGCCGCCGACCTCAAGAACCTCCTGACTCGTGACTCCGATTCCGGAAAGGATGGGGGTGCATCCCTGCCGGCCACGCTCCCCCGGGGGACGGACGCGTTCACCCTGGCGAAAGCACCGGAAGCCCTCTCCACCGCGTGGACGAAGGCCGCCGCGCAAGAGACCGACATCCCCGCCGCGCTCGCGGCGGCCCTCGCCCCCGAACCGGCCATCGTCCGTATCGGGGCCCCCATCCCCTCTTCTTCTCCCCTGCCGTTGCGTTTCTCCGGATCGGCCGGTCGCGCGGACCATGCCCTCTTTCTCCGCGTCGAAGATGGAGTGGAAGCTTCCGTCTCGATCCGAACCGAAAACACGGATGCAGAGTCCTGCGTGAATGCCGTGGTACATGTTTCGCTGGGGAAGAACGCGAAGCTTGATGTCGTACAACACGATGCCCCCGCCGGGCTGCAGCTGCTGAAGCTGCGCTTCGACGTGGAGCGCGACGCGCGCCTGAACCTTCTCTCCGTCTCCGCCGGCTCGCGCCTCGCCCGCCTCGCGCTGGAAGCCAACCTGCTCGCGCCCGGCGCGGAAGTCGACCTGCGCGGCGCCACGGCCCTGGCCGGTTCGAACC
>JBJHDK010000088.1:0-6036 GCA_050486505.1 Fibrobacteria bacterium
GATCATGACGGCAGTCGTGTCAGGTTTTTTGATGGGCTTGAAGTACGAGAAGTCGAAGCTGAACACCGTTGTTTTTCTTGGAAATTTCGCCTTCCTGGCTCTATTCGTCGCTTTTCTCTGGGCCGATATCCAGTTCCGCGGGCTGCTGGATCCCGATGCCGCAAAACAAATCAACTGGGAATCTCCGGTTCTCAAGGTCAACGAGTAAGGGGTCAAGCCCCGACTCCTGCCTATCCACCGGCCTTGTGAACCGCACGGAGACCGATGCGCAAGCCCCCCCCGCCCCCGGTCTTTTCCCGCCGCGCGTTCATTCTGTTCATCTTCCTCGCCCCGACAGGCCTCCTGACCATCGCGGCGATCATCGCAGCACTTCAATATCGCCAGTTTCAGGCCATGGTCTCCCCCGCTCCCGCAATCGCCGCCATCGAGCTCGATGCGGACCAGCACGCCAGGGTCGGATCCCTGCAACGTTCGCTGCAAACTTTCGCGAATAGCGAAGGTCCCGACTCCCTTTGGTTTTCCGACGCAGACATGACCCTGCTGGCCTCATCGTCACCGCTTCTCGAGGCACAGCGGCTCAGGGTGCGTATCGGCACGCGCGACACCCTTATGATCGTGGAGACATCGCAACCTGTTTCGGCGATCAAGGGACGCTTTTCCGGGATCTTCCAACGGATCACGCCGGTTGAGGATGGCTGGCTCAATGCGCGCATGGAGGGAAGCCCCGCCTGGAACGAAGGACGCCTCGAATTCGCGCCACTGCGAGGATGGCTGAACGAAGTGCGCATTCCGAGGGCCGCCCTGACCAAGCGCAGGGCCATGTCGCCGCGCGACTTCGTTGACGGCGAGGCGGCACAGGAGTACGCGAAGCTGACCGCGGTTCTCGACCGTGTCGAAATCACCGATGGCGGCGCCGCTCTGGTGCGCCGCCGATGAAGCTCGCTTCCACCCGCCTCTGGATCTTCGACCTCGACGGAACGCTGATCGACAGCCGTCTTGACCTTGTCTCCGCAGTCAATGCAACACTGCACTCGCTCGACCTTCAAGCCCTCCCCGAAGAGACCATCATCGGTTTCGTCGGCGACGGTGCCGACGACCTCCTCCGCAAGTCCCTGCTTGCAGCCGGGCTGGATGCGGCAGCCGTCGAAGCCACCCTGCCTCAAACCCTGCGCTGGTTTCTGGGGTATTACGGCGAACACTGCCTCGACCGTACCATCCCCTACCCCGGCATCCTGAATCTGCTCAAGCAGCTGGCCTCGCATCCCGGTGCGGAAATGGCAGTCCTCACCAACAAGCCAGAAAAGCCTGCCCTGAAAATCCTGGGGCATTTGGAAATCCTGCATCATTTCAGCCATGTGATCGGTGGGGACGGTCCTTTGGGGAAAAAGCCGGACCCTGCGGGCCTGGCCTATATTTTAAAGGAAATGCGCATCACACCCGCGTACGCCGTACTGATCGGCGACAGTATCCAGGACTTCCGGACCGCAAGAGCCGCGGGGGTGCCCTTCGTGGCCTTCCTGTCGGGTTTGGGGGATCCTGCCGCCCTCCTCGCCGCCGGCCCCGACCATGCGGTGCATCACGCCGACGATCTGCTCGAACTCGCGGGGATCGGAACATGATCCCTTCCACCGCCGTGAAGGCGCAGAGAACCCCCTCCAAATACCTGCTGGCGACCTTCGGCTGCCAGATGAACGAATACGACTCCAACCTCGTGGGCGCGATGCTCGAGAAACGCGGACTTGCGCATACCGAGAACCCTGATGAGGCGGATCTCTTCATCGTCAATACCTGCAGCATCCGCGGAGGCGCGGAAGACAAGGCCTATGCGCGTATCGCCGCACTGCGCCACCACAAGCGCCACCGTTCCGGCGTGCGCATCGCCGTAATCGGGTGCATGGCGCAAAACCACGGCGAAAAAATTCCGGCAAGCCTCGAGCATGTCGATTACGTGGTCGGCCCCGATGGCTACGGGGAACTCGAAGGCATGATCTTCGGGGAGGTCGTCGCGCCGTCGCCCCGGGTCTGGACGGAGCAGAACGCCTTCGAGAATTACGAAGGAATGATGGCGCGCCTCACCGGTTCCGTGTCGACGCACGTGACCATCATGCGTGGCTGCAACAAGCGTTGCACCTACTGCATCGTGCCTTCGGTACGCGGCGTGGAGCGCAGCCGGGATGCCGCCGAGGTCGTGGCCGAGGTCAAGAATGCCGTCGTGCACGGTGCCCGTGAAGTCTGCCTTCTCGGCCAGACCGTGAATTCCTACCGTGCCGGAACCGTGCGTTTCGCCGACCTGTTGCGCATGCTGCAGGAGGTCGAGGGGCTTCGGCGCATCCGGTTTACCTCCCCCCATCCGCGTCATTTCGATGCAGAGACCATCCGTGCCATCGCCGAGTGCGACAAGATCTGCAACCATGTCCACATGCCGCTGCAATCGGGGTCGGACGCCATGCTCAAGAAGATGCGCAGGCAGTACACACGCGCCCGCTACCTTGAGATCGTGGACGAACTGCGCGCGGCGATTCCGGACATTGCCATCACCACGGACATCATCACGGGATTCGTGGGCGAGACGGAGGCCGATTTCGAGGACACGCTGTCGCTGATGCGACAGGTGCGTTTCGATCACGCGTACATGTTCTCCTACTCCCCGCGCGAGGGCACGCCCGCCTTCGAAGAGGTGGAAATCCTCTCGAACGAAGAAAAGCAAAGCCGCCTCGAACGCGTCATCGAGCTGCAGATGCGGCACACCGAGGAGCGCCTCGACGCCATGGCGGGAAGGGTCGAGGAAATCCTGATCGAAGACCGCTCCAGCCGAAACGCGGACGAGTGGGTCGGCAAGACGGGCTGCTTCAAGAAAATCGTCGTACCGCATGCCTCCGGAATCGCGAAGGGAACCTTCGTGAATGCGCGCATCCTCGAACGGCGGGGAATCACATTGCGCGGAACCCCCATCAATCTTTCTTGAGGAGTCTTTCAATGCTCTTGCTCCGCCGGATCGTCTTCCTCTCGGTGATCGCCTTGATGGCGGTATTCATCTTCCAGAACCAGGAAAATCTCGGGCGCCCCCTCGATTTCCAGTTCCTGCACTGGAGTTCTTCCCTGGTGCTGGGTTTCTGGATTCTTTTTTCGTTCCTTGCGGGCGCGGCGCTTTTTGCCTTGATCGACGCCTGGAAAAGCATGCTGCTACGACGCGGAATCGAACAGCGTGACCGGCGGATCACGCAACTCGAAACGGATCTCGCCGAAGCACGGAAGGCCCCGGAACCGCAAACTCCCGGGGTCCCGGACAAAGCTGAATGACGCGATTCACGATCTGCATCGCCGCGACCCTGGCGGGTTCTCTGGCCTGTTCGCCGGCATCAGCGGCCCCGGAGAACGTGCGCCGCGACGTCGCCCGTCTGGCGGCTCAGGGGGAACTCGAGGAAGCACTGTCGTTGGTGGAAACGCGGGCCGAAAGCCTGCCTCCGGAGTGGCAGGCGATGTTCGCGGCCAAGCTCGAACTGGGCGGCGAAGCCTCCGCGCAGGGGTACACACGCGCCGCAGCGGAAACTTCTCCACCCGACATGCGCGGCGAAGCCCTGTTCAGACTCGGGCAATACCACTACGCGGCGGGAAGGTACAACCTCGCCATTCCGCAGTTCCGACGCTACGTGGCAGAGTCCCCGCGCGGGGAATGGGCGGACGCGGCGTCCTACTGGATGGCGCATGCGTGCCTTCTCTATGCGGCACAACGTCCAGGGCGCGAGGCTTATCTCGACACCGCGCTGGCCTACATCGCCCGCGTGGAAGCGCGTGGGCACGACGCCTACTACTGGCCGCTCGCGAAGGCTGCGCGCGCACGCGTCGCCTTGGCTCGCGGCGATCGACCGGCCGCGGCAACAGCGCTCGCGGATGCCCGAAGCAGCTCTCCCGCCGAAGAAATGCCCGGTGTCCTCCTGCTCTCCCTGCAAGCCCAGCCTGATGCCCGGGAGGCCGCGGACTGGGAGGATTCCCTTCGCTGGCAATATCCGCTGTCTCCCGAAGCCGCGCTTCTCCCTCCCCCCGCTCGCGCCGCCTCACCGGCTTCAACTGGAGCGCCGGCAGCCATCCCCCGGCAGCCCGGGACGGCCGCGGCGACGCCTCCTGGGCATGCGCTCCAGCTCGGGGCGTTTTCCCAGCGTGAAAATGCGGAGCGCCTCCGCAATGAACTTGCCGGACGCAGGCTGGATGCAAGGGTCGAAGTGTTCGAAGCCGGCGGCCGCATTCTCTACCGTGTCGCCGTCGGGAACTTCCCGGATGCGGAAACCGCGGCACGGGAAGGTCGGCGTTTGCTGACCCCGCTGGGGTACGAGTTTCGCGTGATCTCCCCCTGACCATGCGGGCCGCGGCAAGTCTCCCCCATCTGGAATCCTGCGCCCGCAAAGGCTATATTTGCGCCCCGCGTGATCGAATCATTTCTTCCTGCCGGGGTGGTGAAATTGGTAGACGCGCCGGACTCAAAATCCGGTAGGGGCGACCCTGTGCGAGTTCGATTCTCGCCCCCGGCACCATTTTCATGGTATCCTGGATACCTCAGACAGTGAAGGCGACGCGTCCATGCTCCGGGAAATCCTGAAATCCAAGATCCACCGTGCCACCGTCACGGATGCGAACCTCAGCTATGAAGGGTCCATTACGATCGACCCCGCCCTGATGGCGCTTTCCGACATCCGCGAGTTCGAAAAGGTGCAGGTGGTCAACCTGAATAACGGGGCGCGCTTCGAGACCTATTGCATTCGCGGAAAAAAGGCGGAATCCGGGGAAATTTGCGTGAATGGTGCGGCGTCCCGCCTGGTTCAAATCGGCGACATCGTCATTATCATGGCCTTCACCTGGCTTGACGACTCTGCGGCTCCGGGTTTTGCCCCCAGGGTCGTAAAGGTCACTGCGGACAATCATCCCCAAGAGTGATTCCCGTCTGAAAAACACGTAGGTTTATAGGCGTTGATGAAGCCCGAAGGATACCGCACCATGACGGCGAACACGCAATCGACCACCATCTCCGCCGCACTCACCGTAATGCTCGCCTCGGCGGTGGTTTTGCACGCATCCGCCGCATTAAGCGTGGTCGGCAATCGTCACGATTTCGATACCCGCAGCCTGCTGGTGACTCGCGACCACGAACAGGGCACGGCATTCACCCTGGACGATCCCTCCCGCTTCTCGATGCGCCAAAGCTATTCCGTTTCGGCGATGTCTTCACGTGCGGGATCAGCGTCATCCGGCGTGTACCTGAACACCGTGACCTATCAGGTCACCGAACCCCTCAGCCTCAGCCTCGACATGGGTGTCCATACCCCGTTCCACTCGAGCATTCCCGGCATTGATCCGCACCATGGAGCGGGGGGAACGTCCCTGATCATTCCCAGGATGGGACTCGAATACCGGCCCAACGACCGTATGAGCGTCCACGTGGATCTCGTCAACGGGCCCGATGCCTGGAAGGCTTACGGGATCTCGCCCCGCGGCCCCCACTTCGCGCCTTGGGGACGGTTTCAGCATTGAACTCCGCCCTTCGTCTCCCCGGCATGTTCCGGAACCGCCTCTTCATTCTCCTGCTTGCCGTCCCGGCCTTGTGGTTTTCCGCGTGCGGCAGGCAGGACGCGGGAGAGTTCGCGCCCAACACCGGACAGATCCAGGTGCTGAATGGAAGCGGCGCGGCGGGCATGGCCGAAAATTTCAGGAACCAGCTCATCGATCACGGTTTCGATGTCATTGAGTTCGGGAATGCCCGAAGCTGGAATTACGAACACACCTTGGTGATCGCACGCACGCCTTCCGACCGCATCGCCCGCGACGTGGCCCGCGTGCTGGGTGTTGATCGCGTCCTTCACCTGGAACATCCCGCCTCGCTGGTCGAGGCGACCGTCATCATCGGAAAAGACCACAAGGAGATCATGCGCACATGGCCGCAACCCGCAAGAAACTGACCCCCGGGAAGAATGTTCCCGCCGGAGGCCCAAAGAAAAAGATTACTTCCGGCGCCGCAAAAGCTGCGAAGGCCGTAAAGTCGGCCCT
>JBJHDK010000089.1:0-5887 GCA_050486505.1 Fibrobacteria bacterium
ACAGGTTTCCGACCGGGAACGGTGACCGGTGTGGGTGCGCGCCTGTGTTGGCTGTAAGCGACTCGCGGTCCATTCCCACCTCCTACCTCCCACCTCTTCCCCCTTACCTACCTTTCCCATCCCCATGCAACCACACTTCGACACCGTCGTCATCGGCGGAGGCCACGCCGGAATCGAGGCCGCGCACGCCTCCGCGCGCCTGGGCTGCACCACGGCCATGGTGACCATGGATCTCGCGGCCATCGGCCGCATGTCGTGCAATCCTGCCATCGGCGGGGTGGCCAAGGGCCAGCTGGTGCGTGACATCGACGCCCTCGGCGGATTGATGGGCCTCGTGGCTGATCAGGCCGGCATCCAGTTCCGCATGCTGAACCTCTCCAAGGGGCCGGCCGTCTGGGGTCCCCGGGCGCAGATGGACATGGACGACTATTCCCGAAGGATGGGGCAACTCCTCGGGAGCACCCCCAACCTTTCCCTGATCGCGGGGGAACTGCTGGATTTTGAGCGGGGATCCGATGGCGTCTTCCGGCTTCGCCTTGGGGGATCCGGTGGCGAACGCACGCTGTCGACGCACGCGCTCATCATCACCTCGGGCACCTTCCTTGGCGCAGTGATGCACACGGGCCTCGATTGCAAAACCGGCGGCCGCATCGGCGAACCGGCTGCGGTGGAACTCGCGCGCACCCTGAAGGAACGCGGGCTCAAGACGCGTCGTCTCAAGACGGGCACGCCCGCGCGCCTCGCTGCCGATTCGCTGGATTACTCCGCGGTCGAGGTGCAGCACGGCGACGCGGAGCCCTTCCCGTTCTCGTTCCGCACGGAACACCCCCTGAAGAACCGCGCAACCTGCTGGATCACCCGCACGCGCGAAGAGACGCACGCGATTCTGCGCACCGGCTTCGACCGCAGCCCCATGTTCACCGGCGCCATTCAGGGCATCGGCCCGCGTTATTGCCCGTCGATCGAAGACAAGATCGCGCGCTTCGCCGAACGCGATTCGCACCAGCTCTTCCTCGAGCCCGAAGGGTTGCAGGGGGAGAAGGCCGGGCGCATCTACGTCAACGGGTTCTCCTCGAGCCTCCCCGCCGAGGTGCAGGATGCCGCGTTGCGCACCATCCCGGGGCTGGAGAATTGTCGTGTGCTGCGTTACGGGTATGCGGTGGAATACGACGCGGTGGATGCGACGCAGTTGCACGCCACTTTCGAATGCCGCGATCCCGAACTTTCCGGCCTGTACTTCGCGGGACAGGTGAACGGAACTTCCGGCTACGAGGAGGCCGCCGCGCAAGGCCTGGTCGCGGGCATCAACGCGGCGCTCAAGGTGCGCGGTCGCGAGCCCTTCCTGCTCTCGCGCGCGGAGTCGTACATCGGTGTTCTCGCGGACGATCTTGTGAACCTCGACATCGACGAGCCCTACCGCATGTTCACCTCGCGCGCCGAGTACCGTCTCCATCTGCGGCAAGACAACGCTGAGGATCGTTTGCTGGAGAAGGGGCACGCGCTCGGGTTGGTGGACGATGCGGTGCTGCTGCGCTATCAGGCGCGTGCGGCGCGGATGGAAGACATGCGCAAGCGGCTGGCCGAAACCAAGGTTTCCACGGATGTGATCAATCCGTTTCTGGAAGAGTCGGGGGGAACCCCCGTGACCGAATCCGTGTACGCCCTGCCGCTGCTGCGCCGCCCCGAGGTTTCGTTCCCGGCGTTGGCGGGGTGTTTAGGGGTATCGCTGGAGGACTGGACCACTTCGGAAAAGGTTTCGTTCGAGGCGACGGAGCGCTACAGCGGGTTTCAGGAGCGGCAGCGCCGCGAGATCGAGCGCACGCGCGAGCTTGCGGGGATGCGGATTCCGGAGTCGTTCGATTATGATCTGGCGAAGGGGCTTTCGGCGGAGGCGGTGCAGAAGCTGCGTTTGCGTCGTCCGCTCACCGTCGCCGATGCGGGCCGCATCGCGGGGGTCACCCCGGCGGACATTTCGGGGCTGATTTACCACCTGCGCCATCGGAGCACGGCGTAGGGCGGGGCAGCATCGGGTCACACGCCCCCAGGTCTATATTTCCCCCCATGGCACAACCTCCCCCCATCGAGCGCTCCCCCCAGGAAAAAACCGGCTGGAACTACATGTTCGCCGGGTTCCTCATTCTCCTCCTCGCGGGCGCGGCCTACTTCATGGCCCCGCGCGAGCAGGCATCGGAGTACAACACCATCGGGCACTACCTCATGGCAGCCGGCCTTGCGGTGTACATCACCGGCCGCATCATCCGCTACCGCGGGCGCAAGGAGCGCGAACGGCAGGCGGAGAAACACGGAAACAAGGGTAAAAAGGGTCGGTAAACGCCATGGGAACCCCCGAAACCCCCGAACCCCCCAAGTCACTCGCGCAACGCCTGGGGTGGGCCCTGATGATCTCCGGGTTCGTCCTGTTGTTCGCGGCGGGTGCGATCCTGTTGTTCTGGCGCGACGCGGCGATCATCGACGGGGCCATGGCCCGCCAGATGATCGTGGTCGGCCTGGGGCTTTACATCGTCGGCCGCATTCTGAACTGGCAAGGCCGCCGCGGCCGGATGTAACCCGGAGCGCATCTCAAAAATCCTTCTGGAGTCGCCGGGCATCTCAAGACATCCGCGCGCCCTTCGACAAGCTCAGGGACCGCGCGGACACTCGATGACCGGCCGGATGTCATCCGGAGGCCGAGCGTACGCGCTATCCAATCACCCCATCCAACGGATACGTCGCCTCCACCGTATGCTCTGCGCCGTGCGGCTTCAGCACGCTGGAGAACAGGTGGAACTCCTGCACGGGAATGTCCGGCAGCCGGAACAACCCGGTGCGCGCCTGCCAAGCGGCGATGTCCCGCTCCTGCGCATCTTTCACCCGCGCGAGCGTCACATGCGGATGGAACTTGCGTCCCTCGGGCGGGACACCCGCGCGCGTCAACGCGGCTTCGACGCGATTGCGCAGGCGTGAGAGCGCCTCGTTGGAATCCACACCCGCCCACACGACTTCCGGCGCGCCGCGCAAGGGGAAATGCCCGCTCCCCTTGAGATCGAAATGAAACGCTTCGGCGCGCACCGTGCGCAAGGCCGCGTCGAGATCGGAGACGGTCAGTGTGCCGGGATCGCCGATGAAACGCAAGGTCAGGTGGTATTGCTCCGCTGGGAGCCAGCCTGCGCCCGGCAGGCCGTAGGCGATATCCTCGAGTTGCTCCGCGACGGATTCGGGAAAGCGGATGGCGACGAAGAGGCGCAGGGAGTGCGCCATTTCAGTTTGCCTCCGCCTCGCCGGCGAGCCACTCCAGATAATCGGGGTTCCCGCCTTGCACGGGAAGGAACACGATGCAGGGGACCTTGTCGGGGTGCAGGTCGCGCACGCGATCGATCAGGGACTCCTGCAGACCATCGCGCGTCTTGGCGACGAGCACGGTTTCTTGCGAAGACTCGAGCTTGCCGTTCCACCAGTAGCGCGATTCCATCCCCGGGAGAATGTTCACGCAGGCGGCGAAGCGGTCGCGCAACAGGGCATCGCCGATGCGCCGCGCGGTGTCGGTGTCGGGGGTCGTGATGTAGGCGAAGAGGATTGGAGTCGTCATGGAAGGGAAAATAGTACAGCAGCACAGCAGCACAACAGCACAACAGTAGAACAGCAGAGGGTTTGACCGTTTCGTGTCAAATGGCAACTTGAGCTGATGCCTGTGCGTCCCGGCTCCAGCGTACCATTGCTGCATTGTCCACTGCCCACTGCCCACTGCCCACTGTCCACTTCCCTGTACTACCTTCCCCCGCATGCCGCACACCGTCGATTCGCCCGGCGCCGCTCGCGCCATCGCATGGAAGCTGTTCCTCGGTGTCCTCGTCCTGAACACCCTGCTCGCGTTCACCGTCCTTTATCAGACCTACAAGCATTACAGTCCCGAGCAGGCGCCGATGGACACGTCGATCTATCTCACAATGGCGCAGGAAGGTCCGACCGCTGTGGGGGACCCCTTCCGGTATCGCGTTCTCACGCCACTGCTTGTCCGCGCGATGAACGGGTTGCCCGGGTACGCCATCGCGGTGGACTTCACGACGGATCCTGCGGTGCAAAAGACGTTTTTCCACTTCGTGCTGGTGAATTTCGCTTTCACCGTGCTGGCTTCCGTCCTGCTGTTTCTATGGCTGCGCACGCACGTGCCGGATCTTTTCGCGTGGGCGGGATCCCTGTTGTACCTGTTCTCCTTTCACGTGCTCACGGCCAACAATCTTCCCATGACCGACGCGGCCTGCCATCTTGCGATCATCGCGGCCATCCTTTTCTTTGAAAAGCGCATGGCATGGGCCTTCGCCGTCACCTGTTTCATCGGCGTGTTCGCGAAGGAAACCCTTCTTGTGGTGCTGGTGCTCTGGATTGCCGTGCATGCGGTGGGCGAATGGAAGCGATTGCGATGGCTCGCGCTGCTTCTGCCCGCGCTGGCTGCGTACCTCGCCCTGACCCGTCTGATGCCGATGGAATCGGTGGCGCAGACGTATTATGATCCCGCCTTCGTGCTTGCCGGAATTTTGCGCGTCTTCGATCCCGCGCTGTACACGCGCTCCTTCCTCTTTCATGCCGTGCTTGCGCAGTTGCCCCTGTTGGTGGCATTTCTCGCCTGGGGATGGCTGCGATGGGGGAGGGGGGTAACGGTTCCGGCCGGCCGCGGCCTTTGGGTTTTCTTCGCCTTGCTTCTGCTTGGCATCGCGATGGACATCGGCAACAACGCCGGGCGCGTGGCGTTCATGGCTTTCCCGGCGGTGGCGTTGTTCCAGGCCCGGGTGATGGCGGGGGTGGGCGGAGGCATGAGGCAGGAACGATGAGTCGGGAGCCGCGGCCCGGGATCGGGGAGGCGTATGGCCGTGTGCGCGGGCCTACTATCTTTCCCCGGGTCCACCCAGCAAGGATTTTCCATGCCCGCAGCGAAAACCCCGGCGAAGAAGCCGTCCGCGAAGGAGTCCCCCAACAAATCCTCCTCCAAGCCCCTCGTCGGCGTCATCATGGGCAGCAAGTCCGACTGGGACACCATGAAGGAAGCCGTGACGGCTCTCAAGGAGTTGGGGGTTCCCTGCGAGGCGAAGGTGGTGTCGGCGCATCGCACGCCCAAGCTCATGGCGGATTACGCCGGGTCGGCGGTGAAGCGGGGGCTCGAGGTGATCATCGCCGGTGCCGGGGGCGCGGCGCATTTGCCCGGCATGACCGCCTCCATGACGCCGCTGCCGGTGATCGGGGTTCCCGTGAACTCGAAGCAACTCAAGGGCCTCGACTCGCTGCTGTCCATCGTGCAAATGCCCGCGGGGGTTCCCGTGGCCACGGTTTCGATCGGCAATGCGCGCAACGCAGGCCTGCTTGCCGCGCGCATCCTCGGCGTTAAGTTTCCTGTGTATCGCAATGCAGTGGAAGGTTTTATGAAAAACCAGGAGCGTGCGGTGCTGGCGCAGAAGCTGGAAGAAGGCTGAGCGTGGCGACCCTGCTTCCCGGGGCGACGCTCGGCATTCTCGGCGGCGGCCAGCTCGGCCGCATGTTCGCCATGGCGGCGAAGCGCATGGGATACCGCATCGCGGTGCTGGAGCCTTCACCGGATTCTCCCTGCGGCCAGGTCGCGGACGAGGTCATTCAGGCGGCGTATACCGATGAAGTTGCGCTGCGCAGACTTGCGTCGCTGAGCGACGCGATCACCTACGAGTTCGAGAACGTGGACGCGCGCGCGGTGGAGTTGCTGGAGAGCCTCGGCAAACCCGTGCATCCCTCCTCGTCGGCCCTGCGGATTACCCAGGACCGCATTCTGGAAAAAACCTTCGCCCGCGAGAACGGGATTCCCGTGACGTCGTTCGCTGCCGTTCGCTCCGAAGAGGAAGCCCGCGCGGTGTTCGAAGGCAAGGAG
>JBJHDK010000090.1:0-5874 GCA_050486505.1 Fibrobacteria bacterium
GGCATCTGTACTATGCATCGACGCCTCACGCACGAATATTCCTGAATTCGACTCCTGACTCATAACTCATAATTCTTTCCGGTTCACCTCCAATACCCCCCTCCGTCCGGAATGAATGCGTGCGGGATGTGCCTGATCTTCGGGCCCTCCGGGGCGTGGAGATCGACCGCGACGACATCGAAGCGCATGGGGCGGTCCGCGATGCCGCGCTGAAGGCAGTATCCCTGAGCGACGCGATGGATCTGGTGTTGCTTGCGCGGCGTCACCCACCCTGCGGGATCACCGGCGCGCTCCTGCCGGCTGGTTTTGACTTCGATGAAGACAAGGTCGCCATCGGGTGCATCCATGACGAGATCGAGCTCGCCGCGCCGGAAGCGCACATTGCGGTCGCGCAGTAGGTACCCGCGCCGGAGCAGAAAGGTGAGCGCCGCGGCTTCACCTTTTCGTCCGGCGTCGATGTGGTTTTCGAAGTTTTTTGGGGATTCGTGTGGATTGCTCGCCGTGTCGCTCATGCACGCGTGAGCGTATGCAAACCCCGTTCCAGCCGGTCGAAGGCGACCTTGAGGGCGGCCGAAGTGTTGGCGAAGGAAATCCGTAGAAACCCTTCGCGCCCGAATCCCGCGCCGGGAACGGTCACGAGGTTCCACGACTCGAGCAGGTACTCCGCCAGGGCGACCGAGTCGGGAACCGGCTTGCCGCCCGCGACGGCGGGAAGCAGGGGCGAGACGTCGAGGAAGACGTAGAACGCGCCGGAAGGCTCGTTCCAGCGAACACCGAGATCGTCGAGTTCGTGCAACCGCGAGAGGCTGTAAGCACGGGCTTCGGCGTAGTGCGCGCGCATGGCGGGGAGCAGGTCCGCCGAAACTTCGAGGCAGGCGAGGGCGGCGTGCTGGCTGAGCGTGGACGGGTGGTGGGCGGCGTGGCTTTGCACGGCGACCATGGCGCGGGCCCACTCCGCCGGTGCGCCGACATATCCGAGGCGGAGGCCTTGCATGGCGAATGCCTTGGAGAACCCGTTGACGGTGGCGGTGCGCGCGGCCATGTCTTCGGAGAGCGACGCGGGGCTGACGTGTTCGGCGCCCTCATACAGGATGTGTTCGTAGATCTCGTCCGACAGTACGTACAGGTCATGTTCTACGACGATCGCGGCGATGGCGTCCAGTTCTTCGCGGGAATACACGGATCCGGTGGGGTTCGAGGGGGAGTTGAGCAGCAGGAGCTTGGTGTTCGGGGTGACGGCCTTGCGCAAGGCATCGGGGGTCAGCTTGAAGCCGTTTTGAAACGTGGTCGGGATTTCGCGGGGGGTTCCTCCGAGGAGGCGCACGGCCTCGGGGTAGGTGACCCAGTACGGCGATGGAATCAGGACCTCGTCGCCCGGGTTCAGCAGGGCGGCCAAGGCGGTGAACACGGCCTGCTTGGCCCCGGAGGTCACGATGATCTCGTCAGCCGCGTGTCGGATGCCGTTTTCCTGTGCGAATTTGCGGGAGAGGGCTGCACGAAGTTCGGGCAGGCCCGCCATGTGGGAGTATCGGGTTTTGCCCTCCTTGAGGGCACGCATCAGCGCTTCGGCAGCGATGGCGGGCATGGGGAGGTCGGGCTCGCCCGCACCGAGGCTGACCACGTTCTTTCCGGCGGCCCGGAGTTCTTTGTAACGGGCGTCGATGGCGACGGTGGGGGAAGGGGAGATGCCGAGTGCGCGGGAGGAGAGAGGTTTCATGGGGAGGGAAAGTTAACCCCCTCCGGACCCGAAGGGAGGGAGAACACAGGGACAGGGTACACTGACGTCCCCATCCCCAAAAACCCGTTGATTCCAGCGATTTCCCCCCTCTTCATGCGATTTTCTTGACGAATTTACGCGGACGTTTTGTTAGTTTAGCGAACCCTTACCACTGAACAGGAGGCCTTCAATGAGCCAAAAGCAATACAATGTCGCGATCGTCGGGCTGGGCTTCGGAGCGGAATTCATTCCGATTTACAAGAAGCACCCACTGGCGAACATGTACGCCGTGTGCCAGCGCAACGAGAAGAAAATGGCGGAACTCGCCGATGCGTTCGAAATTGAAAAGCGCTACACCGACTTCCGCGAAATGCTGAAGGATCCCAAAATCGACATCGTGCACATCAACAGCCCGATTCCCGACCATGGCTGGATGTCGATCGAAGCCCTCAAGGCCGGTAAAAATGTTTCCTGCACGGTTCCCATGGCCACCTCCCTGGACGAATGCAAGCAAATCGTCGACCTGGTGAAGCAGACCGGCCTCAAGTACACCATGGCCGAGACAGTGGTGTATTCCCGCGAATATCTGTTCATGAAGGAAAAGCTCGACAAGGGCGAGCTGGGCAAGCTGCAATACCTGCAGGCCAGCCACCAGCAGGACATGGACGGCTGGCCGGGCTACTGGCCGGGCCTGCCCCCGATGTGGTACGCGACGCACTGCGTCGGCCCGATGGTCGGCCTCGCCGGAGCCGACGTCGAATACGTCTCTTGTTTCGGGTCGGGAACCATCCGCAAGGAAATGCACGACATCTACGGCTCGCCCTTCGCGGTCGAGACGGCGCACCTCAAGTTCAAGAACTCCGACCTGTCGGCGCGCGTGATCCGCTCACTCTTCGACGTGGCGCGCCAGTACCGCGAGAGCATCGACGTCTACGGAGACAAGCAGGCCGTCGAATGGCCGCTGGTCGAGGACGAACCGCTGGTGATCCACACGGCCAAGAAGCCCGAGAAGGAAATTCCCTCGTACCAGAAGTGCCCGGATTTCGCGCACCGCCTGCCGAAGGAGATTCAGTCGTTCACGACCAAGGGCGTGTACGACGACGAGCATTCCCACCTTTCGTTCGCCCAAGGCGGCGGTCACGGCGGTTCGCACCCTCACCTCGCGCATGAGATTCTCGATGCGCTCGCCAAGGACCGCGATCCGTTCCCGAACGCGGTGCAGTCGGCCAACATCACGTGCACCGGTATTCTGGCGCACGAATCGGCCATGAAGGGCGGCGAAATTCTGCGCCTGCCCGATTGGGCGATTTCGAAGTAGGGGCAAATAATCATTTGCCCCTACTGACATCGCCACATGGCGACCGTCCAGATGTCATCAAAAAAGCCTCCCGGGAAACCGGGGGGCTTTTTTATTGGGAAGATTTGTGGGATGGGGGGATTCTGTGGAGGCAGCACGCTGCTCGGGGGATTCTGCGCGGGCGACTCTTCATGCCGCGAGCGGCCGAGTGACTTCCGGGAAGGCCTTGAGGAGCTGGCGATCCATGGTGACAAGCGGAACGCCCAACTCCTTCGCCAGCGCGACGAACTCGCAGTCGTAGGCGGTGCAGCCGCTGGCGTGCGCGAGTTCGAGGACGTCGCGGGTTTCAGGTACGTGCTCTGAGCCCTGCAGGAAATTCATGGCTTCGTCCACGAGAGCAACGGCTTGATCAAGCGTCATTCTTCTACGGCGGACGTATCCGATGAGGGTGTTCCGAAACTCGCTGCGCCACAGTACGGGCACAAACCAACGAGGATGTTCGCCAAGCAGCGCGTCCACTTCGGCTGTGTACTGCTGCCGCAGGTAGAAGTACAACAAGATGTTGGTGTCCACGACAATCATTTCCGCCCCTCTTTTTTGAAGGCGTCGATTTCCTCAGCGGTGGTCGTGAAATCGCCGAGGGATGCGCGCAGCGCCTTGGCGCGCGCGATACGCTCCTCCACGGACACGACCCGCTTGGGCGCGAAGGCCTGCTCGAGCAAAGTGATCGCCTCCATGTTGATGCTTCGCCGGTTGGCTTCGGCGGACATCTTGATGCGTTGATACAAGGGCTCGGGGATGTTCTTGAGGGTGAGGTTGACGGGCATGGATGCCTCCCGATCCTGAGAAACCATTATGGAACCATTTTGGTTCCAAGGTAATTTCCGGTGGGCGGGTGGGGCAAGTCGGGGTCTGATCATGGGGTATCCTTGCGAAACCCCATCTTCCGCTTCAGCGGGGGATCCGGTGGCGGCTCCAACAGGGGCTCGAGTTTGTCGTAGATGTCCACCAGGATGGAATCATGCTCCCGGAGCGCGAGTTCGGCCTCCGCCATTCTGCGTGATAGTCCGGCGTGTTCCGCGGCGACTTGCCGGAGCTTGACGAAGGCCCGGACGACGTACAGGCTCATCTGCACGGCGCGGGGGCTACGCAGGATGGTACCCGCCCCCGGCCTGCGCCGGGGCAGGCATCAGAGCCCCGTGTTCGGTGAATGCCCAAGGAAGAAACCGCAAATTTCGCTTGAATTGGACGTTTTTAGGGGATGCGGTCACAGATTGTGACCGCATGGCGGATTTTTTGGATGCGATCGCGGATTGCGATGGCATGGGTGGCGAGATTTCTCCGGAATCGATGTTTTCAGGTGATGCGATCACAATTTGTGATCGCATAGGGTCATCTGGGGAACCGGTCACATTTTGCGACCGGTTCAAGGCATCCCATTCTTCCGGAATCAGTTGGAAAGCGAAGTCGGATGGAAAGCGATCTGCGTTTCGTTTTATGGCTTGGTTAAGCCGCATGGTAGGAATTCCATACAACCGGGCCAGATCGGAATCGAGGATGACACGTTGCCCGCGGATGACATGAATCGGCGGTTCGGGGGGGCGTGAAGTGGTGTGGGGCATGCGTGGTAATATCACGCTTTTTGGGGATTCGTGGTGTGACAGCGGTCACGGCTGCGGCGAAGCGGAAACACTTCGGGATGATCAAGGAGTTGAAGCTGAAGGTGTTGGTGGTGTGAGGGGCTTACTGGATTCGCGAGGTGGTTCTGAGGGTCGGGGTGTCGAGAGGCAATGAAGGAGGCAGTCTAAGTAGAGCTACTTTGAAAACCATCTTTTCTTAAAAAGGTTCAAGCATGGGAGATAAAAGCAACTTATTGAGCTCTACGAAGAATTTCGTTCGCCTTGCTTTTACTGTGCTCCTTTTCTTTGGGGGAGCATACCTCATCGAAAAGGACATTAATGTCTACTTCGGTCTGATTCTTGTGGGGTGGAGTTTTCTTCGTGTCTTCAAGGATGTTCGTGCGGCATACACGATGCCACTGGAGCGCTCGTTGCTTGATGCAGTTTCGGAATCTCGCGCAGCCACAAAGATTTCGATTTCATTGAAGGTTGACGGAATCCTTGGCCATCATGCGTTGGGTGCTGCATTTGAAAGATTAAAAGGTCTCGGTCGTTTATCTTCAGAGGTTACGATAGAGCAATGGAGACAGACTCTTCTTGAGAAGTTTCGCAAACAGGAAGGCTTATTATCCGACGACCCGACATGGGCAAAAGTCGAATTTGATATCCGATCGGGACAGCTTTGGGTGGATGGCGACTATAGGCAAAATTCCATCATCTATCACGCAATTTTGATACCTGACGAGTCTCTAGAGAATCCTTACGCAGGTCGCGACGGGCTCACGATTCGGATATTTGTGCTCAATGGACAATTGGTTGTCCAAGTAGGCGAATGGGAAGAGGAAGATGGGCGTCGTGAAGAGTGGCAAAAGGATACCAGTTGGATAGCATGGGACACTGTCACCGAATTCCCTTTGCTTCTATGTCCCCTCGTTCATTACATACCACCACGATTTCTCTTGCTTGATATTTTTGCGAATTCGCTAGATCACCCCAACTGGGAAAGAATGAAAGCCTCGTACTTTGAGCGAGTAGAGAACTATCGGCGCGTTTTGGGTGCGTTCGGTGAGCCTGGAGAAGAAGAATTAAGGAAGCGTCAGCTTGATGAGTTCAAGAGCCAATTGGCCAAGGAAGGCTACAAATGGAGTATGTAGGGGATTTCGGTCCATTCTTAACTTGAGGGGTTAGCCCCCTCGGAGGAGGATGGATGAAAAAAGGACGATTCACAGACGAGCAGATCG
>JBJHDK010000091.1:0-5854 GCA_050486505.1 Fibrobacteria bacterium
AATCAGGGCGTGAGCTGCCCGGTCAGGCCGGGATGCACGATGCGATAAATGATTCCGTCGTAGTAGCCGAGCAGGTACACGTTGCCCCGGCGATCCTGCGCGAATGAGGACATGCTGGCGGGCGCATGTCCGATGACGCCGAGATTCCATTCATCCGCACCGGGGGTTTCGGTCAGGGCATAGATGTTGCGGCTTTTGTAGTCGCCGAAGAGGTAGGAGCCGTACAAGGGAGAGGCCGGATCACCCCGGAAAACGCCGCCGCCGACAAGACAGACGGAGTAAGGGAACGGGTGCTCGATGATGGCGATGGGGTCGATCATGCCTTCGTGGTCGCATGAGTCCAGCGGTGACACCAGATTGGAGTCGTTGAAGCACAGGGTGCCTTCCATGACGCGCCATCCGTAGTTTCCGCCCTTGACGATCTCATTGACTTCGTCCTGCAATCCCCCGCCCACATCCACGAGGAAGAGGCGCCCGTCAGGGCCGAAACTCATGCGCCACGGGCTGCGAAGACCGTACGCCCAGATTTCGCCGCGCACGAGGACGTCTTCGTGGTTCACGAATGGATTGTCGGCGGGGATGCCGTACTGGCCGCCTCCGGTGGGGTTGTCCACGTCAATGCGGAGGAGCTTTCCGTGCAAGGTGCGCAAATCCTGGCTGTCGGTGATGTAGTCGGTGACGATGCTCCCGTCGCCCAAGGCGATGTACAGGTAGCCGTCCGGACCGAAGACCAGGTCACCTCCGTTATGGCCGTGCCAGCGGTGCGTGACGCGCAGGATTTCGCGCGAGTGGCCGTCATCCGCGGCCAGGGACGCGTCAGCGAAACGCTCCTCCACCACCAGCTCCCCGAAGGCCGGATTGTAAACCACGTAGTACTTCCGGTTTTCGGCGAAGTCGGGGTGGAAGGCAAGGCTCAGCAGCCCGTCGAGTTCCAGCATGACAACCGGAATGTGGGCGAACGTGGAGACGTCGAATCCCTGCGTACCCGGGGACAGCAGGAGGATGTCGCCGCCTTGCTCGACAACGAAGAAGTGCCCGTCATGGGCGGGGTGCTCGACGAGTGCGACGGGAAAGGTGAATCTTCCGGTCCGCTCATCGTTGATGGGAGTGAATGCGAGAGACGACTCGGACTCTTCAGGCAGTTCCTGAGGCAGCAGGCAAGAGGTGTGAAGGAGTACGGTCGCGATCGCGAGGACGCACAGGCGGGGGCATGCCACGCGGGGCTTCGGTGCAGAGGTCGGTGTATGTGCTGTCATGTTTCGACGCAAATGGCGTCGAACGTAACATCATGTAAACCAAATGGAAACCCGTCGCGCCACGGAGCGCTACCGTTCCATGCAATAGATGCGCGCCTCGGTGCCGCAGCGCGGAGTGCCGGGAATGTGCAGCCAGCGCGGGCCCGTGTCTTCCTCGACGCGCACGGGTTCCCCGACCGATCCGAAATGTTCCTGTGACGCACTCGTCCAGTTCATGCAGTGATGTCCCGCGTGGGTTTGCCCGTCGCCCAGGGTTCCCGTCCAGGCGTGGCCGCCGGAGGGTGCATGCCCCAGTTCCGTGGTGATCGTCGCGCGTGCGCGGCGCGTGAACTCGCCGCGTCCCTTGAAGACGGTCGTGCGTCCGTCCACCAGTCGCCACGAATCAGCCTTGCGGGCAAGCCCCCTGGCACGAGTGAGCGAATCAGAAAGAAAGGCGATCCATTCACCATCGTGCCCTCCCTCGGTGGCGCGCAGTCCGCAAATCGAGTCCGCGCCCGCGCGTCCGCCGAGATCACCGGAGTGGAGGCTGCTGGTGACGAAAATCCGCTTGGGGCCCGGAGGTTCGGGAGCGAACAGGCAGCCTGTCATCATCACGCCCAAGACGATGACGATCACGGATGGGAGCCGGATCATTGCTCGAAGCAGTACAGGTGGGCGCGCTGGGTGCAGGGCCGGGTTCCTTGGTCGTCGAACATCCAGCGGGCGCCTTCGTTGTGCAAGACGGCATTGGGACGGCCGGTGGTGGCATAGGCGGTGGAGTCGGTCCAGTTTCCGCAATGCTGCTGGCCGTTCACCCTGCCGTCGGCACGGGTTCCCGTCCATGCCCGCGCTCCGAGCAGGGACACGTTGTATTCATTGCGGATGGCGGTGTTGGCGCCGACCGTGAATCCGAACTTGTTGTTGAAGATGATCGCTTGCAGATCGGTGCGGTGCCACGGGCCCCGGTCGCGGATGCGGTCGATCGCGTCGGTCTGCTCGTCCGAGAGAAAGGCGCGCCAACGTCCCCGGAGATCGGCGGCCCGGGCCAGGTGCCTGCAGATCGAATCGGCAGCTGCGATGCCGCCGAAGTTTCCCTGGTAGGTTTGGCTGGTGACGAAGACGCGGCGTTCCGGGGTGTCGTCCTCAAGGCAGCCGAAAAGGAACAAGGCCGCGGCGGCGGGCAAGAGCAGGGCGGAGAGGGAGGATCGGAATGACATGGCGGCCCTCACTGTTCGAAGCAGTAAAGGCGTTGCTGGGAGAAGCACGACGGCATGGCGCCACCGGTGTTCATCCAGGCGGGGCCGTTGCTGACGGTTCGCGACGGGTTGCCGACGCTGGCATAGGATGATTGCGAGGCCGTGGTCCAGTTCCCGCAGTGCTGGATGCCGTCGGTGGCGCCGTCCGTGCGCGTGCCGGTCCAAGCGTTTCCGGTGACATTCGCGTTGTACTCGGTGCGGATGCGGTTGACAGCGCCTACCACGAAACCGTTTTTGTTGTTGAACGCCAGGATGTTCCGGTTGACGTTGTACCAGGGGCCGGCCTCGGCGATGCGCGCCACGGCGCTGATGCTGTCAGTGGAAAGAAACGCCTTCCATGTGCCTCCCAGGCCGGCGGCGCCCGCCCAGTACCCGCACAAGGAGTCGGCGCCGGAGAGCCCCCCCAGGTTGCCCGAAACGACCTGGCTGGAGACGAACACCCGCTTTGCGCCGGGGACGACGTTGCCTTCCGTGCTTTCGACGGTGGCCGTGCAACCCCCGAGTCCCAGTGATGCGGCAAAGAGGATGCCAGCAATAGCTGTTGTCGCGCTGAATCTGGAACGCATGCGCGCCTCCGGGTCTGAATGTGGTGCCGTGAAGATATCAACGGATGTCACGAATGCGGGAAACAGGTTTTCAAACGCGTTGGAAAAGTTCCCGGGTGCGCGAAAATCCGCGCTGCTCAAGGGGATGCGAGGCCTGCGATTTCTTCCGGCGTCAAAAATCGCCACTCTCCCTCCGGGAGGTCGCCCAGTTGCAACGTGCCGATGGTGGTGCGATGGATCGACTCCACGCGGTTGCCGACCGCGGCGCACATGCGCTTGATTTGGTGGTAGCGTCCCTCGGTGATGACGATGTCCGTGGTCGTCTCCGTAATGCGCGTCACGGTGGCCGGTGCGGTGGGGGACGGATCATCGCGCAGCACCACGCCCTTTTCCAGCGCGGCAATCTGTTCGTCGGCGAGCGGGTGTTTGAGCCCGACGCGGTAGATTTTCGCCAGCTTCCGCTTCGGCGAGGTCAGCGCATGGTTGAACAGGCCGTCGTCGGTGAGGATCAGCAGCCCCGTGGTGTCGGCATCGAGCCGGCCTGCCGGCTGCAGCCCGCGCCGAAGAAAGGGCTCCGGAAAGAGCCCGAGGACAGAGGCGTGCGCGGAGGGGTTGCGCGAGCATTCGTACCCGGCGGGCTTGTGCAGTGCGATGTACAAGCCCGGAAGCGCGGGCAGCGCGAGACCGTTGAAGCGCAGCCACAGGTTGGCCGTCTCCAGCAGGGCCTCGGGGTCGCGCTCTTCCGTCCACGCCAGCGTTTCAGGATCCGCATCACGCGGGCCGCGCGCCCATTCCACGCCGCCCTTGCGCAGCATGGACAAGCATTCGCGCCGTCCCGCAAAATCTTGCGAACGCAGCAGCGAAAAGATCGAAGACCGCGATTTGCGTTCACTCATAACTCTTCTCACTTCACTCTTTCAAACACCACGAACGCCCGGTCCAGCGTCGTTTTCGGGATCCGGTAGCGCTCGTCCTTCACCAACTTGTAGTTCGAAGGCAAAGGGGCGGAAAGCTCCTCGTCCACGCCGGGGCCCTTCATGAACATCGCGAGCCCGCCCACGGCGAGCGAGTTCTCGAGGCGGGGCAGGGTCTTCGCGATCGGCTCGAAGGCGCGCGTGATCACTCCGCGCACGGGCGTGTGGAACGACTTCGAGGTGAACTTGTGCCCGAAGACCGAAATGTCCTTGAGTCCCATTTCCCGGATGGTGTTGTTCAGAAAGTCCACGCGCACGTTGCGCGGCTCCGAGAGGATCACCGTGGTCGACGGGGAAGCGATTTTGAGCATGAGACCCGGGAACCCCGCTCCCGTTCCGATGTCCACCAGCGGCGAAGGCCAGCGTCCCTTCATCAACTTGTGCAGGATCAGGCAATCCGCGTAGTGGCGCTGAACGATGGTCTCGAACCCGATCAGCCGGGTCAGGTCGAGGTCGGCATTGTTCCGCCGCAGGATCTGGTGGTATTGCCACACCTTGTCGAGCACGGTCGCGGGCATGGTCACCCCGTGCCCCTGGAGCAGTTCCTCCAGCCGCGCTCGCGAAGGCGGCGCCGAATGTCCCCATGATGACCCTGCACCGCGCCCCCCGCTTCCCTTGAAGCCGTGCCTTCCGGGCCGAGGCGTCGTTGAACGGGGATCGCTCTTGCGCAGGGTCGTGCGGGCGGGCTGCCGCGAGACATTGCGCCCCGGTGTTTCGTCTGCCCGGGTGTTGGGGGAATGGGGGGAACCCTTCGCGGGCGGAGCTCCGCGGGGGGCTCTTCCGGGGGGCTTGGCATTCTTGCCTGGGTGCTTTCCGTGTGTTTGGGGGAGGCGATGGGGCATGGGGCAAAGGTAGACAGGGAGGGGGTGGAACCGTGGAGCGTGGGAAGGTGATTGCCGCACGGGGGAAAAGTGTTACCTATGCAAGCCTCCGGAAACTCCGGATTCCTGTCGGCCGGGCGCGAGTCCGGATGGCACGGCCCACCCAGACCCGAGGCGCGCCATCATGTCTCCTGATCTTTCAAACCCCGAACCTTCGTCCGATCTTCTGGAGGATGCGGCCGCGACGGCGGATGCAGTGGCGCAAAATGCAATCCTCGCCTACGGCCGAAAACTCACGGAAGCACGGCGCGCCCTGCTGCGCAAGGTCGTCTCGGATCGCACGCGCCACTTCGCCATGGTGCTGGAGGATCTCAAGGATCCCCACAACATCAGCGCCGTGATCCGCACCAGCGAGGTCTTCGGCCTGCAGGACGTGCACGTGATCAACGAAGTGAACCCCTACCGCGTGACGCGTTCGGTGCTCAAGGGCAGCTACAAGTGGCTCGACATCCATTGCCATGCCCGGCGCGCGGGGTGTTTCGACGCCCTCAAGGCACGCGGCTATCGCATCGCCGTGGCCTCCACCAACCACAGCGAGTCGTTGTTCGATATGGATCTTTCCGTTCCCACGGCCTTCTATCTTGGATCCGAGGTGATGGGCAATCATCCCGAGACGCTGGCACGCGCCGATGTGCGCTTCCGCATTCCGCAGCACGGATTGACGGAGAGCCTTAATGTGTCCGTCTGCGCGGGAGTGATCCTGGCGACACTCGACCGGTTTTTACGGGAAGAGGGGAGGGGCCGCTTCGCCCTCAACCCTGCGGAACGGGCCGCCCTGCTGGCCACCTTTTACGAGCGCAGCGCGGCGGGCATCGACCGCAGTTCGCCGGTGCATTATTGGGATTGAATCGACGCGTCCGATGTAGGGGCAAATGATCATTTGCCCCTACAATGTCATGCACCGGCGAATGTGTCCGTCGCAGGAATTCCGTCGATCCACACCGCGGCCACGACCGCGTCCCC
>JBJHDK010000092.1:0-5798 GCA_050486505.1 Fibrobacteria bacterium
GTCGTCCTCGTTGTACCCCTTGATGCGCTTCACGATCTGGCGGGTGAGTCCCTCCGTTTCGCGCATGAACTCCTCGCGCGTCAGCTTCCCCTTCTCGATGCGGTTCAGCTTGAACTCCCACTCACCCGTCAGCTCGGGCAAGGTCAGTTCCTCGATCTTCATCGCCGAAAGCAGGTCGAGCAGCTCGACCCCCTTGGCCGTGGGAACCAGCTCCTTGCCCTCGCGCACGATGTACTTGTCCTTGAGCAGCCCCTCGATCGTGGCCGCGCGCGTGGCGGGCGTTCCGAGGCCACGCTCCTTCATGGCATCGCGCAGCTCCTCATCGTCGAGCAGTTTGCCCGCGCCTTCCATGAACGACAACAAGGTCGATTCATTGAAGCGCGCCGGGGGGCGCGTCTGGTCGGCGCGGGCCTCGACCTCGCGCGCCGTCACAGGAACCTCCACGGAAGACGCACCGGCAGGAAGCGCGGGAAGCGCGGCCTCATCGCCGGCCTCGGTGCCGTAAACAGCCTTCCACCCCGCGTCCACGAGCACCTTGCCCTCGGTGCGGAAGGACTCGCCTTCCACCACGGAGATGCGCGTCGTCTGCATGAAGCGCGCGACGGGGAAAAACACCGCGATGAAGCGCTGCACCACCATGTTGTAGATCTTGCGCTCGGGCTCGCTCAGGTTCTGCGGAAGCACCTGGGTGGGAATGATGGCGAAGTGGTCCGAGACCTTTTTCCCGTCGAACACCCGCTTGTCGGGGCGCACGTATCCCTTGTCCGCCGCCTCGGCCGCGAACTTGCCGAACTCCCCGCCCGACAACGTGCCCATCAGCTCCTTCGCCACGGGGAGGTAGTCCTCCGGAAGGTGGCGGCTGTCGGTACGCGGATAGGTCAGCGCCTTGTGCCGCTCGTACAGCGCTTGCGCGAGGCCCAGCGTGTTTTTCGCGCTGAAGCCGAAGCGCGAGTTGGCCTCACGCTGAAGCGTGGTCAGGTCGTAAAGGCCCGGGCAACTCTGGGTCGTGGGCTTCGACTCCTCCGTCACGTCGGCCGGCTTGCCCTGGCATTTTTCCACGATCGCGGCCGCGCGGGCCGCGTCCCAGATGCGCTCCGGCTTCAGCGCGTCGTCGGTTTCATCCTTGCGGAAGCCGGGGTCGAACCAGCGGCCCGCATAGGTCTCCGCCTCCGTCTTCGCCGCGCCGATGGCGAACAGCGCATGCACCTCGTGGTACGCGCGCGGCACGAAGCGGTTGCGCTCCTGCTCGCGCCGCACGATGATCGAAAGCGTCGGTGTCTGCACGCGGCCGCACGGCGTGAGAAAGAACCCTCCGCGGCGCGACTGGTACCCCGTCAGCGCGCGCGACCCGTTGATGCCCACCAGCCAGTCGGCCTCGGAGCGGCTCTGCGCCGCGGCGGCGAGGTTGCGCATCTCCGATTCATCGCGCAGATTCTGCAGGCCTTCGGCGATCGCCGTCGGCGTCATGCTCTGCAGCCACAGGCGCTTGACCGGAACGTTCACCGGCTTCGTCTGTGACACATATTGCAGGATGTAGCGGAAAATCAGCTCGCCCTCGCGCCCGGCGTCGCAGGCGTTCACGATGGTCGTCACATCCTTGCGACGCATGAGCTTGCCGAGCGTGGCGAGCTGCCCCTTCGTCTTGGGAAGCGCGCTGATCGAAAACTTCTCGGGAATGATGGGAAGGTTGTCGAGCGACCAGGCCTTGTGCCGGTCGTCCATTTCCTTGGGGGTGGCGAGCGTCACCAGGTGCCCCAAGGCGAAGGAAACGACGTGGGAGGCCCCCTCCCAATAAGCATCGTGTTTCTCGAACTTCCCGGGAAGCACCCGCGTCAGGTCTTGCGCCACGCTGGGCTTCTCGGCGATGATCAGCGTCTTGCCGCCTCCCGCCGGAACGGATGCCGGGCTCGAGACGCTCTTTTTCGCGGGGGCCTTCCTTGCCGACTTCGCTCCCTTGGGGGCTGCGGCTTTGGCGGCCCTGGAGGGGGCTTTCTTCGTTTCGGCCATCAGGCGTACTTCGCCTCGCCGGCCACGAGGCCCGCATAAAACTCGGCCGGCGTCTCGGCCTGGATCAATGTCCTGCGGATATCCGCATCGGACAGCAGGCGGGAGATGGCCGAAAGCGCGCGGATGTGCGGCCCCACCGTGCTCGATGGTGAAACAATGAGGAACAACAGGTAAACGGGCTGCTTGTCGATGGCATCGCACTCGAGGCCGCGTTTCACCGAACAGGCGCCGATGAGCATCTCGTCGATGAAATCCACCTTGGCATGGGGGACGGCGAGGCCGCAGCCGATGCCGGTCGACATTTTTTGTTCGCGGTCGAGCACGGCCGCCAGAATGCGATCCCGCTCTCCGATGCCATGCACGGCGCAAAGCTTGTCCACCATCTCGCCGACGATTTCGCGCCAGGTGGGTTTTTGGGAGTCCACGATCACGCAGTCTTCCGTCAGCCGGTCCGTCAGTTTCATGCTACCTCCCCCGTGGCGTCGCGCGAACGGGCCGCGTAATTTAGAATAAGGGTTCCGGGACTTCTTCCCGGCCCCTTTTCCGCGTGCCGAATCAAAATTCGGACCCCATGGACCAATACGTCCTTGAAGATGTCCCCCCGTCCGAACGACTGATCGCCGGCCATGCGCGCGTGTATTTCAGCACGAAAATACCGAGATTAAGCCGCATTCCGTAGCCGTAGCCCAATCCCATCTGGTCGAAAGGGTTTCCCTCCGACCAGGCGCCGCCGTAATCCATGAACAGATTCCCCATCACGTGGCGGATGCTGAACGGCAGCGGCCAGGCGAACGAAAGTTCTCGCACGAAGGGAAAGCGGAACTCCGCGTTTCCCAAAAGCTTCCGGTTCCCCGCGAACTCGAAGAAGTCGTAGCCGCGCAGCGGAAAGTCAAGCTCCGAGAAATACAACTGCGCCAGGTCGTTCAGGCCGGGGACGTTGTCGGGGTTGTAGTAGGTGTTGAAAGTGTAGGCCTCGCCGCCGACGTAGAACCGGTGCGGGTTGGCATAGCCGCCCACCGCCTCGGACAATCCTCCCGAGAGGCGGAAGGCGAAGGTGTAGCGCTTGTACAGGTTCTTGTAGGCTCGCATGTCCGCATTGAGCCGCACGTAGGAATTCTCGTCCTGAAAGACCGGGGGGAGATACTGCGCCGACGCCAGCATGCGGCGCCCCGCGACCGGTCCCACGATGCCCCAGCGGGCATTGTCGTGCACCCATGCGACCGTCGGTGAAAACGCGTCGACCCGCGAACTCTCGAACGAAATGCTGTCGGGTCGCCCCTGCGCATCGTAGCGCTCGACCCGCTCGATGCTCCGCTCGGCATAGCGCGCCAGCAACCCTGCCTCCACGCGGGTGAACGGGGAGAACGGCCAGCGAACCCCGGTACCGAGCCCCGCCGAACGGTTCGTGTACACGGTATTGGGTGCCCCCCACAAGGTCTGGAAGCGCCACTCCTGCGACTCGTGGAATGCGAGCAGGGTCAGGTCGAGGCGGTGCTTGAGATAGGCGTAATCCACATAGGCGCTGATGTTCTCGAGGGAACCGTTGATGGCAAAAGCCACCGCGGCGCGATGATCCCCCATGAGGTCGCTGAGATTGACGAAACCCAGGCCGCCTGCGCCGTAATAGTTGTCCACACCGATCGCGGCCGTGGCGCCGTCGAAGCTCCAGCGCGTCTTGTAGTCGCGGCGCACGAAGTTCCCGTCCGCGTCGAGGTACAGCGTGCTGTCGCGCAGGAAGGGGTCTCCCCGCCGGAACCGCCTCTCGTCGCGCGGCTCGGTGACGGAACCCGCCGCCACGGGCTCGCCTTCCTCGAGGATCTCCGCGGGTTCCGCCTCCACCGTGTCCGCGGGCGCCGAAGCTTCGGAAGTCTCGGACACCGACATGGTGTCCGCGGCGGAAACCGTGTCGCTGTCCGCACCCGCATCCTGCTCCGGCGCTTCATCCGCCTCCTCAGTTTCCCGGGGAGGCCTGTCGGACGTGTCGGACCGGAACCAGCCGAACCATCGCCACCGCCGGCCCGACGGCGGCTCCACAGTCCCGGCCCTCGCAGTGTCGGGCCTCCAGCTGCGCAGATTCTCGAGGACGAGCGGGCGGAAGAATCCCGTCGCCGAATCTTCCGCGTACTGGATGAAGCGGGTTTTCGGAAGGGGCTCGTCCAGCACCTTGTCGAGCGGATCGTTCATCAGGTAAATGTCCCAGCCCCCGGCCTCGAAAAGCGAGAACGCCAGGCGTTTGCCGTCACGGGACCAGGAGGGGGTGAACGTTCCGGTCAGCAGGTTGGTCAGGGGCCGCTCCGTGATCACGCCGGCGGAGTCCTGCCACAGGTAGATGTTGTCGAGACCGGAGCGGTTGGAGACGAAGACCAACTGCGAATCGGAGGGGCCGAAGGACGGCATTTTCTCGTCCCAGGGGCCGCCCGCCAGCAGGGAAATGCTGTCGCCGTCCACGGAGACGCGATACAGGTCCTTGAAAGGCAGCAGGGAGTCGTACCACGCCAGCGGGCCGTCCTCTCCCGGATCGAGTACGGCGCGCGGCCGGTCTGTTTCGAAGACGATCCACCGTCCCGACGGGGAAAACACCGGCTTGTCGTCGTGGGCGATGTCGTGCGTGAGGCGGCGGGTTTCGTCCGTCTCCAGGTCGTGCACGTAGATGTCGGCGAAGCCGTCCTTCTGCCCGCTGAAGGCGATGAGCCGGCCGTCGCGAGACCAGTCGGGCGACAAGATGGCCTGAACGTCGGGACGCAGTTCCCGCCGCACCTTGCCTGAGGATGCATCGATGAGATGAAGGACATCGCGCCCGCCACGCTTGCTCACGATGGCCAGTTCCTTGCCGTCGGGACTCCAGGCGATCCCCGACTTGAACGAGCGGAAACTTTCGTGGTGACCTTCGCGACCGCTTTGCACCACGGCACGCGTCACCTCTTCGGTCTCGACGTTGAGAACATAGATCGCCTCCCAGATCTCGCGATCGCTGAAGAAGGCGATTTCCTTGCCGTCGGGCGAAATCGAAGGCTGCAGGTTGTAGAAGGATCGGTCGCGCCCCCGCTGCGTGAGGCGGCGCGCCACGGCAAGGCCGTGCTGCCGTTGCCCCAGCTCGGGCCAAAATAGGTAGCGCAGCGCGCGCCGCCCCACGCCGCTGTCGCCATGTGCGCAGGCAACCTACCTTTGGCACGTTTGTTGCCTCTGACTGGACGTGGCCGGTTGTAGGGTTTCCGAGTTTGCGCCGCGGCTCAGAGCGCTCGGCACAGCAAATCACAGAGCTCGACACAGCAAACAAGAGGGCTCTTCGTAATCCGGATCCGTGGCTGGCCGAGGCAGACCAAGAGCAGCAGTGAGTATGCGTGACATTCGAAAGACGGTGACCATAGTCACCGGGGCATCGAGCGGTATTGGGCGAGCGATAGCGTTACACATCGCTGGGCTCGGCGGATCGCTCGTGCTGGCAGCCAGGCAGTCGGCGCCATTGCACGAGCTCGCCTACCTGTGCGAGGAGCGGGGCGGCCTAGCGATGGCGGTGCCCACGGACGTTACCAACGAGCAGGCCGTGGTCGACCTGGTGGAACGCGCGGTGCGGAGATTCGGGCACGTGGATGTGCTGGTCAACAACGCGGCCGTCTCCGCCTTCGGCCGCATCGAGCAGGTCCCCATGCAGACCTATCGCCGCGTCCTCGAGACGAACGTGCTTGGATATGTGCATTGCATTCGCGCCGTGCTGCCATACATGCGCGAGCTCGGCAGCGGCGTGATCGTCAACGTTTCCTCGGTGGTGGGTCAGGTTCCGCAACCGTTCA
>JBJHDK010000093.1:0-5750 GCA_050486505.1 Fibrobacteria bacterium
TCTCGACGGCGACGCCGCCGAGCCCGAAAGCCAGGACAAGCCCGAAATCGGGATCGCGATTGATTCCGGCGAAGACCTCGACGCCGTCGATCACGGTTTGCTTCTTCGCCTTCACTTGCTCCGCGATTTTCGCGAAGCGGTCGAGGCCGAGGTCGAGGGTCTTGCCGAAGCGCTCCTCCTCGGCGCGGATCACCTGCGCGATGTAATCCTGCCGCGCCTTCAACTCGGGCCAGGCGCCGCCCATGTGTCCCGCGAGCACGGGCACGAGCCGGTACAGGAACGCGTCCTTTTGCCCCAGCTCGCGGGCGAAGCGGCTGGCGCGGCGCAGGATGCGGCGCAGCACGTAGCCGCGCCCCTCGTTGCCCGGCGTCGCACCGTCGGCGATGGCGAAGGAAAGCGCGCGGATGTGGTCGGCGAGCACGCGGTGGGGTGTGCCCTCGACGCCGCTGGAATAGGGAACCCCGGAGAGTTCCGCGATGGCGTCGAGCACCGGGCGGAACACGTCGGTCTCGTAGTTGCTGCCCGAGCCCTGGATGATGCTGCACACGCGCTCGAAGCCCATGCCGGTATCGACGTTCTTGTGCTTCAGCGGCTTGAGGTCGCCGCCGGGAATGCGCTCGAACTGCATGAACACGAGGTTCCAGATCTCGATGTAGCGCGCGTTCGTGCCGTTCACCCCGTGCACGGGATCCGCGAAGGTCTCCGCGCGCGTGGCTTCGTCGCCGAGGTCGAAGTGGATCTCGGTGCAGGGTCCGCAGGGACCGACCTCTCCCATCTCCCAGAAGTTTTCCTTCTCGCCGAAGCGCAGGATGCGGTCGTGGGCGATGTCGGTCTCCGACTTCCAGAGTCCGATCGCCTCATCATCTGTTTTATAAACCGTCACGAAAAGACGGTTTTTAGGGAGCTTCCACACCTCGGTGAGAAGCTCCCAGGCCCAGACGATGGCTTCCTTCTTGTAGTAGTCCCCGAACGACCAGTTGCCGAGCATCTCGAACAAGGTGTGATGGTAGGTGTCGCGCCCCACCTCATCCAGGTCGTTGTGTTTTCCCGAAACGCGGATGCACTTCTGCGAGTTGGCAACGCGCTTCCAGCCCTCGCGGTTCTCGCCGAGCAGGGCCGACTTGAACTGGTTCATGCCCGCGTTGATGAACAGCAAGGTGGGATCGTCGTGCGGGACGACGGGTGAGGAGGGGACGTAGGTGTGCTGTTTCGACTTGAAGAAGTCGATGAAGCCCTGGCGAATCCGGTCGCCGGTCAGGTAGGGAATGCCGAAGCGTGTGACTTGGCCCTCGGAGGGCTTGGAGACGGAATTTTGCATGATAGGGGAGGGAATTTAGCCAATAATGGGGGCACCCGGTGCGGGCTGCCCGGTGGAGGGGGTGGACAATGCAGCAATAGAACAATACAGCAGTACAGCAATACAGCAATAGAACGCCATCCCTGCCTTTATTGTTGTACTGCTGTATTGTCCACTGTCCATTGTTCACTGCTCACGGCTCACTGTCCATCACCCGTCTATCTTTCCCCCCATGTCCAACGCATCGTTCCAGGATGTGCTCCTGAAAGTCAAGGAAGGCGCGGATATCGTTTCCATCATCGGCCAGTACGTCTCCCTGAAGCGCGCCGGTGCGCGCTACGTCGCTGTCTGTCCGTTCCACAACGACCGTCATCCCAGCATGAACGTCAACCCGCGCATGGGCATCTACAAGTGCTTCGCGTGCGGCGCGGGCGGCGACGTGATCAAGTTCGTGCAGGAATTCGAGAAAATCGGCTTCATCGAGGCCCTGAAACAGGTCGCCGCGAAATCCGGCATCGCCATCCCCGAAACCTTCGCCGCGGGAAACAAGGAGAACTCCGACAAGACCGCCGCCGTGCTGGAGGCGAACCGCATCGCCCTGCAGGTGTACGTCGAAAACCTTCCCAAGTCTCCCGAGGCCCTCAAATATCTCGAGAGTCGCGGACTGGATCGCGAAACCGTGAAGCAATTCCAGATCGGAGTCGCCCCCCAGGCCCCGGATCGCATCCGGCAGTTGGCCGAGGCGAAGAAGGTTCCGGGGCGTGCCTTCGTCGACGCGGGAATCCTCGGGGTGGCTGCGGGCGGCCGCATCTACGACCGCTTCGCGGGGCGCCTGATCTTCCCGATCTTCAACCTCTCGGGCCGCGTGATCGCCTTCGGGGGCCGCATCGCCCCGGGCAGGGAGGGCCCGAAGTACATCAATACCCCGGAGTCCCCCCTCTATCACAAGGGGCGCGTCCTCTACGGATTTCATTCCGCACGGCAGGCTGTCGACCAAAGCGGCGAGGTCGTGGTGGTCGAGGGGTACATGGATCTCGTCTCGCTCTGGCAGGCGGGGATCCGGAATGCCGTGGCCGTGTGCGGGACCGCACTGACCAAGGAGCATGCCCAGATGCTTTCGCGTTTCGCCCGCAAGGTGTTCCTGTTCTTCGACGGCGATGCCGCGGGGCGCACGGCGGTGCGTCGCAGCCTCGGCCCGTTGCTGGAGCAGGGCATGGAAGTGCGTGTGCCCGTTCTTCCGGCGGACGCCGACCCCGACAGCTTCGTGCGCGCGAACTCCGTGGAATCGGTGCGGATGCTGTTCGATGCGGCCGACGACTTGCCGGGCTTCCTGGTGCGCGCGACGGGAAAGGTCCCCGAGGCGCTCAGCCCCGAGGAGAAGGACGGCCTGGTCCGGGAGGCTTCGGGCCTGCTGGCCGGACATCCCTCCCCGACGGTGCGCGAGGAGCACCTGCGCAGCCTGCGCGAGCGCCTCGGACTACGGGCAGGGAGGTCCGCCGCCGCGCGCATCGCCGCTGCCCCCTCCGTGCTCACGGGAGCCGATGCCCTCGGGTTGTTCGTGCCGGGCACGAGCCTTGCCGTTCGGGGAGAAGACAAGCCGGAATGGCAGCTCCTGCAGCTGTTCGTGTCGTTTCCCGCGGAAACGGCCGCGGCGGCGATGGCGGTCAATCTCGACTGGTTCCGCGACGACCGTGTGCGCGACCTGGTGGACTGCATCCAGGCGCTTTTGACCGAGGGGCGGCCCCTCGATCTGAGGGAGCTTGCGGAGAGAACCCCCGAATCCCTGGCCGATGCCCTTGCTTCACTCGAAATCGAGGAGGGAGGGGATTCGCAGAAGGTGCGGCGCAGGCTCGACGACTACGTGGTCGCGCTGGAGTTACGCCACCTGCGACGTCAGCTGGCGCGCGCCAGGTCGCTGGCGGAAACCGTGGAACTCAAGAAACGCATCCAGGCGCTGAATTCAGGCAGGCTTTGACCCCGGCTTCCCCGACGTGAGCTTCCCCGCATGCGTGCCACGCCACGGGATTCCTGCTACGTTGGAGGCTTGGAAGGACGAGACCCGATGACCCCGCAGACTCCCTCCGGCCCCGACCGGATCGCGACCGCGAAGCTCCCCCCGCCCATCGACATCCCGGAAAGTCCGGGGGCGGCGTCTCCGGAGTTGAATGCCCCCGAGATGGAGCGCAGCCTCGACCGCGCCAAGGATAATCTCATCGCGTACGTCGTGGAGCGGAATCCGGCCTGCGACACGGCGCTCCTGAGCAAGGCCATCGACTTCACCATCCTTGCCCACAAGGATCAGTTCCGCCATTCCGGGATGCCCTATGCCGACCACCCGTTCGAGGTGGGGAAGCTGCTGGCCGACCTGAACATGGACACTGTGACCATCGTCGCGGGACTTTTGCACGACGTGGCGGAGGACACCCGGCACGGCGTCGAGGAGATCCGCGCGGAGTTCGGGGACGAGGTGGCATTCCTCGTGGAAGCCGTGACCAAGATTTCGGCGTTGCAGAGTCGCTCGCGCGCGGAGCAGCAGGCGGAGACCTTCCGCAAGATGCTTGTGAGCATGGCGAAGGATTTGCGCGTGATCATGATCAAGTTCGCCGACCGCCTGCACAACATGCGCACGCTCAGCTACCACCGCAAGGAGGAGAAGCGCCGGGACATCGCCGCGGAGACGCTGGAGGTGTACGCCCCGCTCGCGCACCGTTTCGGCCTCGGTCAGATCAAGTGGGAACTCGAGGACCTTGCGTTCAAGTACCTGAACCCGGATGCATACAAAAGCCTGGTGCGCAAGGTGGTGGAGAAGAGGCAGGAACGCGAGGAATACGTGCGCGGCATTCTGGGACCCGCCAAGGATGCGATTGCCCGCGCAGGGATCGAGGCCAAGGTCTTCGGGCGGCCCAAGCACCTTTACAGTATCTGGCTCAAGATGCAGAGCCGCAACTGCTCCTTCGAGGACATTTACGACCTCCACGCGCTGCGCATCGTGGTGAAAACGGTGGGGGACTGCTATGCCGTGCTGGGCGTGACGCACGCGCAATGGCCGCCCCTGCAGTCGCGCTTCAAGGATTACATCGCGACGCCCAAGTCGAACATGTACCAGAGCCTGCATACCACGGTGATCGGCCCCGCAGGCAAGGCCGTGGAGATCCAGATCCGCACCGAGGAAATGGATCTCGTCGCCGAGCACGGCATCGCGGCGCATTGGGGCTACAAGGAGGGGTCGTCCTCCCGCGAGATCGGCAAGGAGAACGCCTGGATCCAGCAGTTGATGGAATGGCAGCAGGATCTCACGGACTCGGTGGAATTCATGGACTTCTTCAGGCAGGACTTGTCGGCGGGGGAGATCTTCGTCTTCACTCCGAAGGGCGACCTGATTCAGCTTCCCCAGGGGGCCACGGTGCTCGACTACGCTTTCGCACTGCACTCGGGGCTGGGGCTGAAGTGCGTGGGGGCGCGGGTCGATGGCAACATGGCCCCCCTCCACCGCGAGTTGCAGACCGGCGAGCGCGTCGAGATCCTCAAGTCGGATTCGCAGCATCCCTCCCAGGACTGGCTTTCGATCGTCAAGACGAACAAGGCGCGTCATCACATCCGCAGGTGGTTGCGCAACGAGGAGTCGGCCCACAGCATCCAGTTGGGCCGGGAGATGCTCGAGCGCGAGTTCCGGCAGGCGCGGGTTCCCGCCGACAAACAGACCGACCTCGCCCCGTTCGCGACGCGGTTCGGGATCCAGACCTGGGAGGCCCTTTGGGAGAAGCTCGGGCACGGCGAGATCACGCTTGGCGCGGTGTCCACTGTCGTCCAGGAGTTGAGCCCCATCCGCGCGAAGCCGTCCTTGTTGCATCGTGTCGGCATTCGCAGGGCCTCGAAGCCGCTCGACTCGGTGCTGGTCTCGGGCATGAACAACATGCTCATCCGTTTCGCGACCTGCTGCCACCCGGTTCCCGGGGATCGCATCATCGGCTACGTCACGCGCGGGCGCGGGGTGTCGATCCACCGCGCGAACTGTCCCGACGGGTTGTTGTTGACACGCGACAAGGAACGCATCGTTCCCGTGCAGTGGAGCACCGAAGCGGGGCAGACCTTCGATGCGCACATCGAGGTGACGGCAAGGGACAGGTCGGGACTGCTGCGCGATCTGACGGACGCCTTCTCGAAGTCGGGCGTCAATGTCGAACGGGCGAGCATCGTGACGCTGCGGGACCAGGTGCGCAACCGCTTTCGCGTGCAGGTGCGCGACCTCGGCCAGTTGGAGCAAGCCATGGAACGCCTCCGCAAGGTGCCTTCCGTGACAGCGGTCAGCCGCCGGCAGTCGGGGAACTAGGGCAGCGTACAGTGAGCAGTGAACAATCACACCCCCAACTCATAACTCATATCTCATAACTCATATCTCACAACTCATATCTCACAACTCATATCTCACAACTCATATCTCACAACTCATATC
>JBJHDK010000094.1:0-5623 GCA_050486505.1 Fibrobacteria bacterium
CCGCTAGCGGTGAGGGGGGTGCGCGCGACGTTCGGGACACGGGCGCGCACCTGATCAAGGCGACGGAAGCGACAGGCGAGGTGCTGGTTTGTTCCACCGGTGTGATCGGCGAACCGTTGCCCATGGACACGTTGCTGCGCGGGATCGATTCGCTGGCGTCAGGCGATGGCCCGGCTGCCTTTCACGAGGCGATCCTCACCACCGATACGTTCCCCAAGACGGCAGAGAAAACCCTGACGCTGGCCGGGCGCGAAGTGCGTCTCGGCGGTGCGTCGAAGGGCGCGGGCATGATCTGTCCCAACATGGCGACCATGTTGGCCTATGTCACCACCGACATCGCGCTTCCCGACACCTTCCGCCCGGTCTTTCTCGACGCGGTGGACCGCAGCTTCAACTCCATCTCGGTGGACGGCGACATGAGCACGAACGACACCGTGCTGCTTCTGGCCAACGGCGCGTCGGGCGTCGCGTACGAGACGCTTTCCGGAGATGAGCGCGCCGCGTTCGATGCGGCCGTGCGCGACCTGTTGCGCGAGCTGGCCTGCGCCATCGTGCGCGACGGCGAGGGCGCGACGAAGCTGATCACGATCGAGGTGACGGGGGCGTCCTCCGATGCCGACGCGCGTCTTGCGGGGCGCGCTGTTTCGAACTCGCCGCTCGTGAAGACCGCGTTCTTCGGCGGCGATGCCAACTGGGGGCGCGTGCTCGCCGCCGCGGGCTACTCCGGCGCGGCGCTCGATATGAAGAAGGTGTCGCTCGATTTCTGCGGCGTGCGCGTGTTCGAAAACGGACTGCCCCTGCCGCGAGACGAGGAAGACCTGGCGCGGCGCATGAAGGCGCGCGAGGTCTCCGTGCGCCTCGACCTCGGCGTCGGCCCGGCCTCGTGGACGTGCTGGACGTGCGACTTCAGCTACGACTACGTGAAGATCAACGGCAGCTACAGGAGTTGACGGGCGGAGTGTAACAGGACCCCCTGTATGGGCGACCTGCGGAACCCCCTGTAAGGGCGACCTGCAGGTCGCCCTTACAGGAGGAGTGTCGATTCCGCCCGTCACGTTGCTGTGCTTTCCTTTCCCTCTACGTCTACCTTTGCGACGATGTCCTCTCCTCTGTCGTCCCTCCCCGTCACCGCGGCGCGCGCCGAAATTCTTTCCGCGCTGGAGGCGACCGGCGCGCTGATCCTCTCCGCGCCCCCGGGCACGGGAAAGTCGACGCAGGTTCCCCGCTGGCTGCTCCGCGACGAAGGCCAGGTGCTGGTGTTGCAGCCCCGCCGCATCGCGGCGCGCGCTCTCGCGGCCCGCGTTGCCGGGGAGCACGGCGACGCCCTTGGCGAAACGGTCGGGTATCAGGTCCGTTTCGAGAGCAAGGCGGGACCGCGCACGCGCATCCTGTTTCAGACCTACGGAACATTCCGGCAGCGGATGGCGCGCGATCCGGAGCTTCGGGGCGTGCACACGGTCGTGCTCGACGAGTTTCACGAGCGCGCGTGGGAGGCCGATCTGGCGTTGCTGTGGCTCCGCCATCTCCGCGCGACGGTGCGCCCCGACCTTCGCCTTGTCGTCATGTCCGCGACCCTCGACGAGGAAGGACTGTCGGGATACCTGCCCGATGCGCGCTCCGTGACCGTCGAGGGGCGCGCCCATCCGGTAGAGACGCATCACCAGCCGCCCGCGGTGCAGGAGGATTTGCCGCGGCAGGTGTTGCGCGCCTTGAAATCCCTGCAGGGCATGCAATCCGGATCTGTGCTGGTGTTTCTCCCCGGTGCGGGGGAGATCAAATGGTGCGGCGACGCGGTCGCGGGATTCTGCCGCGCGCAAGGACTTGTCCTGCGCGAGTTGCACGGGTCGATGTCGCTCGACGCGCAGCAGGAGACGTTGCGGGTCGCGGAAGGCGGTCGCGCGGTGATCCTCACCACCAATGTGGCGGAAACGTCGCTCACCGTCCCCGGCGTCACCGCGGTGATCGACTCGGGGCTGCACCGCGTCGCCGCTTACGATGCGGAGCGCGACCTGAACACCTTGTACCTGCGTCCCGTCGCGCTCGCGAACGCCGTGCAGCGCGCCGGGCGCGCGGGGCGCACCGCGCCGGGGACGTGCATCCGGTTGTGGGACAAGATGCAGGAGTCGGTGATGGCCGCGCGCCTCGATCCCGAGCTGCGGCGCATCGAGATTTCGGAGCCGGCTCTGACGTGGCATGTCCTCTTCGCAGCGGCGTTCCGGAGCGATCCCGCAAAGGCGCCCCGCCTGCAATGGCCGACGCCTCCCGATCCCGCGCAGTGGGAACAGGCGGAAGGCAGGCTCGCGGAGCTCGGCGCGCTGCGGAACCATGCGGTGACTCCCTTGGGGAAGTCCCTGCTCGAATGGCCCGCCGCGCCCGGCCTCGCGCGCGTCTTGCACGACGCTTCGCAGTCCGGGGATCGCGCGCTTCGCAGGCAGGTGGCGGCGATGGCGGCGGTATTATCCTCGGGACGACGCGGCGGCGCCGCAAAAACATCCGCATCCGCACCCGACCTCTTCGTCCTCGGGGAGGATCTGGCCGCCGCCGAAAATTCGGCGCGTCCCATCGACCGCGAGGCGCTTGGTGCCTTTCGCCAGTTTCTCGGGATTCTGGACAGGGCGAAAGGCGGCGCGAACTCCGGACGGGAGTCCGGACAGACGTCCGGAAAGAAATCCGGACAGAATTCCGCACAGGATTCCGGACAAGGTTCCGATGCGGATGCATCGGAGTTGCGGGAGCGCGTGGCGAAGTCGTTCCTGCGGGTGCACTCGCATCGCCTTGCGGTGCGCTCGGAAGGCGGCACGGCGTTCGTGCTGGCCGACGGACGCAAGGCCGTGGCCGTCGCGCCCGCGTCGGTGCGCGTGTTGCTCGCGCTGGAGGTGCACGAGTCCGGCGGCAAGGATCGCGCGCGCCAGGCCACGTTGCCCCTGTATCTCCCCGTCGAGCCGTCCTGGGTGCAGGATGTTTTTCCTGACGCATGCGCTTGGACGTTGGCGGAGGATTTCGACGAGAAGAAGGGACAGATGCGGCGCGAGGAGCGCCTGCTGTACGGCGGCCTGATCCTCGAGCGCCGCGAGAAGACCTTGCCGAAACGTGCCGATGCTTCGGAGATCTTGCTGGAGAAGCTGCGTTCCGGAGAGATCGAACTCCCCTTCGATGACGAGTCGCGGCAGTTGGTGTTGCGCATTCAGTTGGCACACAAGGCCTGTCCCGAAAGCGGGGTGCCCGCCCTCGATGAGGAGGACTGGGAGTTGATCCGGCATGAGGCGGTGCAGGGGAAGAAGAGTGTGAAGCAGTTGCAGGGCGTGAACATGTCCCGGTTGCTCAGGGAGTATTTGGGGGACGCGTTGTCGGCCTTTCTGGATCGGGAGGCTCCCGTGTCGGTGAAGCTTCCCGGCGCGCGACGGGGGAAGATCACCTATTTCGAGAAAACGCCTCCGGAGCTTTCCGCGCGCCTCGGGGACTTCGTGGGTATGCAGGGGCGCTTCAAGATCCTGATGGGCCGGGTGGATGTGACCTATGACATTCTCGCGCCGAATTATCGCACGGTGCAGAAGACGTCGGACCTGACGGCGTTCTGGTCGGGGTCGTATGTGGAGATCAAGAAGGAGCTGAAGCGGAGATATCCGAAGCACCCGTGGCCGTGATGGATGTTTGGAGTTCCTGCGAGAGCGGCCTCCTGAAATGACTCCGGCGGGTCTCCGGGCGTTCGGGCTTCGCCCTGAACGCAGTCGACCCGGCGGAGTCATTTCATCCGGCCGCGCGAAAGCGAATGCGCGTGAACGGGAATACATCGACCGTCCTCTTGTCCGCGTTATATCTTTCCATTTTCTCACGACAGAGTTTCAATGCCTCTCCACCTCCACATCGAAAAACTCGTCCCCGGCGGCGAAGGGTTGGCGCGTCACGAAGGGCGCGTCGTATTTGTTCCCGGCGTGCTGCCCGGCGAGGAGGTGACGGCGGAGATTACCCAGGCGAAGAAGGATTTCGCCCGCGCCCGTGTGGTCGGGATTGCGAAGGAATCCCCCGATCGTGTCGCTCCTCCCTGCAAACTGGCGGGCATTTGCGGTGGTTGCGATTGGCTGCACATCGACCCCGCCGCGCAGGCGCGCCTCAAGGTCGAACTCGCGCGCGATGCGCTGCGGCGCATGGCCGGGTTCGACCTTCCCGATCTTGGCATCGAAACGGGTGCGTCGCTCGGCTACCGCAACCGCGTGCAGGTGCATGCCGACGGCTCGGGCTCGGTGGGGTTTCTCGGGCGTGGGGCCAACGACTTCGTGCCCGTGAAGGAATGCCCTGTCGCACATCCGGCGCTCGCGCCGCTGTTCGCGAAGGGGGCGCCTCCCGGCGGCGCAAACAGGTTTCTCGCGTACGGGCACACGGACGCGTCCGGTCAGCCGCGCCTCGCGCGCGCCGACGAGAATCCGAACACGGAAATCACCGTGCGCGTGCTCGACCGTGACATCGTGTTTCCCTTGCGCGGCTTTTTCCAGAGCAATCTCGAGATGACGCAGCGGATGCTTCCCTTCGCCCTCGAAGGGCTGTCCGGGAAAACGGCGCTCGACCTGTATGCGGGTGTCGGGTTGTTCGGCGCCTTTCTGAAGGACGGGTTCGAGCATGTGGTCTGCGTCGAGTTCAACCGGCATGCGCTGGCGTACGCCCGCAAGAATGTCGGGGCGAAGGGCGCCTTTGTGCAGGAAGCGCTGGAGAAAGTGGTTACGACCCCGGGCGGGAATCCCCTGGAACGCGTTCCGGCGGAGGCGGCGGTGATCGACCCGCCTCGCGAGGGTCTCGACAAGGCGGTGCGGGCCTGGCTGGTCGCGCGCCCGGTTCCGCGTCTCGTTTATGTGTCGTGCAACCCGGTGACGCTGGCGCGTGACCTGAAGGAGCTGCTGGCGGGGCCGTATGAGTTGGAGGCGATGCGGTTGTTCGACTTCTACCCGCAGACCAGCCACATCGAAGCGGTGGCGCGGTTGCGGATGAAAAGGTGAATCGCCGCAAAGGCCGCAAAGGACGCAAAGCACACAAAGCACACAAAGAAGACGAAGATCACAGAATCGTTTCTGTGTTCTTTGCGTCCCTTGCGGCTATTCCTCAAGCCCCTCCACCGTAATCACCGCAAACGCCTGCACGCCGAGGCCCTTTCCGAAATCCGTCAGGCTTTCGCCCGTCGTGGCGGTGATGCCCACGTCCGCCACGGTGAGGCCGAGCAGGGCCGCCACGCTCGCGCGCAGGGAGTCCAGCGCGGGCAGGATCTTCGGGCGGGCGCATTCGATCGATACCGACACGTGCGATGGCGCATAGCCGATCGCCTTCAGGTCGTCGAGCGCCACACGCAGGTATTCCCGGCTGTCGGTCACGCCCGCCTTGCACATCTTGTCCGCAGTCGGGCCGAGGATGGGCTTTCCCGTGACCCCCGAGATCGCGTTGGTGATCGCATGGAGAATGACGTCGGAGTCGCTGTTCCCCTCGAGGGAATAGGGAACCTCGAAGCGTACCCCCCCCAACACAAACGGGCGCGTGCCCGGTTCGACGATGCGGTGGCTGTCTTGACCGAGCCCGATTTTAATCTTCAAGGTGCAGCACTCCCTTCTCGATGCGCGCCAACGTCCACTCCGCCCACTCC
>JBJHDK010000095.1:0-5455 GCA_050486505.1 Fibrobacteria bacterium
GTAGGATCCGGCGCGTGAAAATTATCCACGTCTCAAACAACAGTATTTCCCAGATGGAATCGATCTTCTACGACACCATCGAAAAAAATGTGGCTTTGTTTCCTGGCGCACGGGAGTTCGTCGACAAGCTCGTTTTTACCGACGAAGGAAGCTACGAGACAACAATTAAAAGCATTGACCCCAATGAGGGATACACGAATACCGCTGAACTAGTTGGGATAGGAAAAACTATTGCTGTGAACAACTCGCAGAGTAGCATAGTGTTGCGCGAAGAGCTTGTAGACGGATTTTTTCGTGGCGGGAATAAACTTTTTACGGAGCTTGATAGCGATTCTCAACTCTTTGCTCATACGTTGTTTCATGAGATTGGTCACGCTCAAGACAATAGCCTTAGAGGGACTCACACAAATCAACCGAGTAAGATCGTTCAAGGGTACAAAGTCGCTTCTTTTTCTCCCCTTTATCTCTTTGTTCTGAAGGGCGAATTTGGCGCCTGTTATAACTCTTCTTTCCTCGTCAATGATCGATTGCTGGGACTCTTTCAAGAGCAGTTTGTGAAACACCAAGAGTCCCTAATTTCCGCCTGCCGCAACGGCAAGAATAAAGACGATCTTGCAAAAACGTTTCGAACTGTAGTTGGGAATATTTGGAGAATCTTTACTGAGTATTCGAAACTATGTGGTTATGCGGGAAAACGTGCGTCGTACATCCAGACATCGTCTCCAGCTTTGACTCGTTTAGCGGAAACAACTCAATCGATGTTTTTGAATTATCCGAACCTCGATGCAGAGGACGCTGATTTTGTCCCTATCTTCCTAGACTATGCGCATGAAATCGGATTTCACTTCGAAATAACCGATTTAGAGGACGATGCCATCTACTGGCTATGATTTTATCAACGTCCTACCGCCGCATCGGCGCAGTGACCGGCGTCCCGACCATCCTTCCCGCTCTCTCTTTGTTTCCTTTGCGTTCTCTCGTGGCCATTCGTTCTTTCAATCGCCACAAAAGAGCACAAAGAAAGAGTCTACCGCCGCATCCCCTCGAGCACCGAGTCCCAAAACTCCCCGACGGCCGCATCGGATCCCTCGAACTCGCGTAACTCCAGGGGTTCCCCCCCCGCATCATGCGCCGCCGTGATCTGGATGTCGAGATTCGCCAGCATCCGCAGCATGACGTTGGTCGCCTCCGTCTGCATCGGCCGCTCGCCCGAGAGGGTCTTGAGCGCCAGCCGCTCCGCGCCCGCGGGGAACTCGCGCAAGGCCGCATCGACGCCGATCCACTCTCCGGCCAGCTTCGCCTCGGCCCACGCATGCCCGATGAACACGCCGCGGCCGAGCGTCGCGAACCCCAGCACCACGCGCGAGGGGATGCCCGACGCGCGCAGCAGCGCCGCCGTCAGCACGGCCGCCTCGGAGCAATCGCCCTCCATGTCGCGCACGGCCTCGCGGCTGGTGCCGAACAGCGACACGCCCAGCTGGTAGTCGAACGCCTCGACGAGATGCGCGTGGATGCGCCGCACGATGTCGAGGTCGTGCGCCGCGCCGCGCCGCAACGAGTCCGCGAGACGACGCAACACCGGATCCGACAGATCGAGATCCGGGGTGGAGGCGAGATGCACGGAGTCGCGCGACGCGCCCCATTCCGGCACATGCAATGAGTCGGGGAGGGGGGGAATCAAGGTTTCGACCTCGGCCCAGGCCCGATCGTTCTTGAGCAGCCGCTGGCCCGGGCCGAGAGGCAGGGGCGGCAGGGAGTCCCCGCTGCGGAGGGAGACCCGCAGGGTGAGGCTCGCGGGACGAACACCATCCTCCGGAGCGAGGCGCGACACGGGCAACGCCGGGGCATCGAGACCTTCGACGGAAGGGACCCCCGCGCGCGGAGCCAGGGGCGCGTCCTCGCCGGGAAGCTCCTCGAAGTCGGCGATCTTCCACCCGGTGGAGTCGCTGCCGAAAAGGTGCACGGCCTGCACCGCCTCCATGCGATCCATGCCCATCAGCGGGCGGACGAAGACGGCCTCGGAGCGCACCTTCAGCGCCACCCAGGAACCCGCGCGCGCTTCCCCGATCACGGTATCGCGGCTCTGCGCCGTGTCGAGAAAACCGGCGAGCGCCTGATGGGCCTCCGCCAGCAGGGGGAACAGGCGCAGGGCCTGACCCGTGCACAGGGCGCGGGCCGCGTCCAGGTCGCCCGCCGTCACCAGGGAGTCGAAGCGTTCCAGCGTTTCGCGGGGGGAAAGGACGGCGGGGGCGGGGGAGGCGGATTCGGTGGACCCGGCGGCCCGCGGCGCACCAAGAGCGCCCGCAACGACCGTCGCACAGAGAAGCGCGAAAACGCGAAAATGCCGTGAGAGCGTCATGGAAAAGAGGTACAATAATGAGAGTCCCCTCCGGCAAACACGCCGCCGCGGGACGCACCTCCGGCCCCCCACCATGGCGCGACCCCTCCGAGTCCCCCCGCAACCCGACGACGAAAGTTGCGGAATCACCTGCCTGCGGGCCATCTACGCCCATCAAGGGCTCGATGTTTCCATCACGGATCTCAAGCGACAGGTCGTACACTGGCGCACCGGCGGCACGGTGGGCGTCAACCTCGCGCGCCACGCCCTCGCGCACGGATTCCGCGCGGAGATCTACACCTACAACATCAAGGTCTTCGACCCGACCTGGCACGATCTCGACCGCCAAGCGTTGCGCGCGAAACTCAAGCTGCGCCAGCGGCGCGTGCGCAGCAAGCGGCAGCAAAAGATGATCGGGTTTTACCTCGACTTTCTCAAGCGTGGGGGCCTGCTGCGCTTCGACGAACTCGACGAAGCCCTGCTCGCTCGCCTGTTCGGGGAAGGCAAGCCGGTCATCTGCGGCCTTTCGGCCACCTGGCTCTACCAGTCGAAGCGCGAGCTTCCCGACACGCGCGAGGACGACGTCGCGGGCAGCCCCGCGGGGCATTTCGTCGTCGTCTCGGGTTACGACGCGAAGACGCGCGAGGTGACCATTCACGACCCCCTGCGACAAAACCCCATCTCGGAGACCGGCGTGTACACACTTCCCTTCCAGAAGTTCAGCAACGCGGTGATGCTCGGCATCCTGACCTACGACGCCAACCTGCTGGTGATCAGCCGCCCATGATCCGCAACATCGTCGTCGTCGAAGACGCACAGGCCTGGCGCGGCAAGGCCCCGGGACTCGAATTCGTCGCCCCGGAGGAGTACCTCTTTGATCCGCAATTCCAGGAGCAGCGGCAGTTGCGCGTGATCAACCTTGCGCGCAACTACGGATACCTCGGCGGCGGCTACTACATCTCGCTGGTGGCCGGCGCGCGCGGCCACAAGGTCATACCCAGCCTGCAGACTTTGCAGGCGCTGTCGCGCAAGGAACTCTACCGCATCGAGGCGGAGGATCTCGACGCGCAGATCCAGAAAGACTTCGCGCGCCTCACCGACGTGCGCTTCGAGCTCTCCGTCTACTTCGGCAGAAATCTTTCGCGCAAGTACGAGAAGCTCTCGCGCATGTTCTTCCACCTGTTCCCGTGCCCGGCCTTCCGCGTGTTCTTCACGCGCGAGCGCAACCGCTGGGTGATCAACTCGATCAAGCCGCTCTCGCCCGACAAGATCCAGGAATCGCACCGCGAAGACTTCCTGGAGTCGCTGGCGGCCTACAGCATCGAGCGCTGGGGGGCGCGCCGCCTCCCGGTGCCCGCGCGCTACGAACTCGCCATTCTCCTCGACCCGTCCGAGCGCTGGGCGCCGTCGAACCCGGCGGCCATCCAGAAATTCGTGAAGGCGGGCAAGGCCGCAGGTATCGCGGTCGAAGTGATCGGCAAACGCGACTACGGCCTGCTCGCGCAATTCGACGGACTGTTCATCCGCGAGACGACGAGCATCGAGAACCACACCTACCGCTTCGCGAAAAAGGCAGAGAAGGAAGGGCTCGTGGTGGTGGACGACCCCAAGTCCATTCTCGCCTGCACCAACAAAATCTTCATGTATGAGCTCTTCCGTCGTGGCGGCGTGGGGCTGCCTGACACCTTCGTCTTCGGGGAGAAGCAGTTGGCGGAAGTGGCCCGGCGTTTCGCGTTTCCGATCATCGTCAAAATCCCCGACGGATCCTTTTCGCGCGGCATCGAGAAGGTCGCCGACGCCAGCTCCCTGGCCGCGACCTGCAAGGAGTTCTTCCGCCACTCCGATTACCTCGTCGCGCAGGAATTCATGCCCACCGACTTCGACTGGCGCATCGGCGTGTTCAACCACAAGGCGATCTTCGCCTGCCAGTACTTCATGTCGCGCAATCACTGGCAGATCTACAACCACGGCGAGGCCGGCGCCGTGGGGGACCACAAAACCTTCGCGGTCGAGGACGTCGACCCCAAGGTGATCGCCACCGCGCTGCGCGCCGCGCGCCTGATCGGCGACGGCCTGTACGGAGTGGACATCAAGGTGTCGGGGGGCAAGCCCCGCGTCGTCGAAGTCAACGACAACCCCAACATCGACGCGGGCGTCGAGGACCAGGTCCTGGGGGACAACCTCTACACGCTCATCCTCGGGGAATTCATCGCGCGCATGGAGCGCATGAAGGTCCGTCGCTCCCCGCTGGCCGCCGCGGAGCCCGCGCGCGCCGCGAAGAACGGATCGGACGCATGACCTACTCCCTGTTCTCGGTGCACGGCATCGAAATCGAATACGCCATCGCGCGGCGCACGGACGGGCGGGCCGACGCGCGCGTCGCGGACCTGCTGACCGTCCTCGGCGGAAGCCCCGACTCCCATCCCGTGTTCGGCAAGGTGGAGCTCGACAACGAGTTGGCCGCGCATGTGGTCGAGCTGAAGACGCGTCGGCCCGAACCTGCGTTGCTTCCCGTACTGACGGATTTCGAGACTGCGGTGCGGGAAATCAACAAGGCCCTCGCACGCTGGGACGCGGCCCTGTTGCCCGGCGGCATGCATCCTTTCATGGATCCCGCGCGGGATTCAAAACTGTGGGAGCACGAGGACGACACCATCTACCGCGCCTACGACCGCATCTTCGGCTGCCGCGGGCACGGCTGGTTCAACCTGCAAAGCGTCCACCTCAACCTGCCCTTCAACGGCGACGCGGAGTTTCGGCAGTTGCACAACGGCATCAGCCTCATTCTGCCGCTGCTGCCTGCGCTCGCGGCGGCAAGCCCGGTGTGGGACGGCAAGGCCGGCGGCTGGCTCGACGGGCGCCTGTTGCACTACACCCGCAACCAGGTGCGCGTGCCCGAGATCATCGGGCCGATCATCCCCGAACCCGTGGCGGATGAGGCGGAGTATCGCGACCGCATTCTCGCGCCCATGTACCGCGCCATCGCGCCACTCGACCCGGACGACATCCTGCAAGATGAGTGGCTGAACTCGCGCGCCGCCATCGCGCGCTTCGACCGCGACGCCATCGAGATCCGTTGCCTCGACACGCAGGAGAACCCACGCGCCGACCTGGCCC
>JBJHDK010000096.1:0-5440 GCA_050486505.1 Fibrobacteria bacterium
GACCTGCGGGGGCACGGTGGCCCCCGGCCGTCTCGACTTCTTCGCGCCGGAGCATCCGCGCGAGCCGCGCGTGGTGGCGCTGCGCCCCGAGCGCGCGTCGAAGGTACTGGGCGTGTCGGTGGACGCGGAGGCGGCGGAACGCCTGCTCGCCCCGCTCGGGATCCGCGCGGTCGACAGGAACAACCAGGGCAGCGCGGTGAGCTTCGAGATCCCGGGGTTCCGCGGCGACCTGGAGCGCGAGGCAGATCTCATCGAGGAGCTGGCGCGGCGCATCGATTACAACGAGATTCCGGCGGTGCTGCCGACCTTCCCGCTGCTGCCGGTGGAGCTTCCGCCATCCGAGGCGCAGGCGCGCGCCGTGCGCCACGCCCTGCGCGACTTCGGTCTTTCGGAGGCGCTGTCGCTGCGTTTCATGTCGCGGCGTTCGCTGGAGGCGCTGAACCTTTCCGCGGAGGATCCCCGCAACGCCGCGGTGCCCCTGAAGAACCCCCTCTCCGAGGAATGGGAACTGCTGCCCACGTCGCCGGTTCCCGCGTTGTTGCAGGCGCTGGAGCGCAACCAGAACACACAGGAGCACGACGTGCGCCTGTTCGAGTTGTCCCGCGCGTTCTTCGCGCGCAAGCGGACCGGCACGCGCGACCCCGGCGTGCGCGAGGAACCGGTGCTGGGCATCGCGTTGATGGGGGACTGGTCGGAGAACTCATGGGGTGGGGAACGCCGTCCTGTGGATTTCGCGCGCCTGAAAGGCGTGGTGGAAAACCTGCTCGACCGTCTGCGCGTCACACTGCGCTGGGAACCGGGCTCGAAGACGGGCTTTTTGCATCCGGTCGAGTCCGCGGATCTTCACGACCCCGAATCCGGCGCGCTGATCGGATCCTTGGGGACGTTGCATCCCGCGACGCAGGCGACGTTCGGGTTAAAGCTGCCAGTGGCCGTCGCGGAGATCTCGCTCGAGGCCCTGCTGGCTGCGCCGCGCCGTGGCCTGAAATTCGAGGCGTATGAAACGCATCCCGCGAGTTCGCGCGACGTGAACCTGGTCGTGCCGGAGGCGAAGCGCCACGCGGAGGTGCTGGCTGCGGTTCCGGCCAAGGTGCCTCACCTGCGGGGAACCCGGCTCAACAGCATTTATCGCGGCAAGGGCGTTCCCGAGGGACACAAGGCGTTGCATTACACCTTCACTTACCGCCACTCCGAGCGCGCGCTCACCGACGATGAGGTCAACGCGTCGCACGCGAAGGTTGCCGAAGCCTTGGCCGCGGTGGGGACGATCAAGTAGGGGTGCACTGTACAGTGTACAGTGTGCAGAGGGTGGTCAGATGGCCGCGGGAGGGATTCGTAACCGTGCGTTGTGCCGGCCATCCACCACATCCCGCCATCCTTCGCTCATGATTCATAACTCATAACTCATAACTCACTACAACGCCCATGACCCTTGTTCTTCTCGGCATTCTCTGGCATGTGTTTCCCGTCACGGCGATGATTTTGATGGCGCCTTACGGGAAGAAGTGGGAGGGGTTTTATCTCTGCCTGCTGACGGGACCGGTCGGGCTGGCGATCGTGCTGGTGTGGCGCTCGAAGCTGGACGAGGAGCATCGCAAGGGCGAATGACGCAGCGTTTTCACACAAGAATCCTGTTTTTCGTCACGCATCATGAATCTTCAAAAAGTCGAGAATCCATCCCACATAAGGCGGGGGGGGGGGGTACCTTTACAGGTGAGTCCTGTGGAGGGGAGATTCATGAACGTGACGAGGTATTATTCCGGAATTCTGTTGATCTGCGTTTTGTCCTTGGGAGCAGCTCCATTGCACGCGCAGTGGGTCAAGACCGACGGACCGGACAGCGTGCAGGTGCTGGTGACCGCAAGCTCGAACCAAGTTTATGCAGGAACGAAAGACGGGTTGTTCTTGTCGAGCGACACGGGCGTGACATGGACTGAGATCAGCACCGGACTGACGAACCGGAATGTTCGGGCGTTCACTCCTGCATTTGGATTTCTTTACGCCGGAACAGTGGGCGGCGGGATTTTTCGGTCCTCGGATGGCGGATCCAACTGGGAAGCAGTCAACAACGGTCTAACGAACCTTGACGCACGCTCTATTGCCTCTTCCCAGGGACAAAGAACATTGTTGGCCGCAACCAGCGGCGGGGTCTTCCTTTCGGCCGATAGCGGCGGGAGTTGGACTGAGATCAATACAGGGTTACCGAGTCTTGATGTCCGTGACGTGCTTTATCGCGATTCGGGTGCCTATGCCGCAACCGATAGCGGAGTGTTTCTCCGAATGCCAAGTGACTCCGTATGGCTTCCCCTCAATAACGGGTTAACAACCTTCGATGTCAGGGCATTGGCCGGTGATGGAACCACGAGTCTTGTTGCGGGCACGGGCGTGGGGATTTTCCGCTGGCACATCAATATCGCAAATCTGAATTGGAGCACAGTCCCTGGTGGACCGGCTGGAACTGTTCGTGCACTTTCTCTTGCCACGGGAAACCCATTCATGGCGTACCCGCAACTCGCTGGAACCACAGAAGGCGTGTATTTCGCTTACATGGATGGCGAGTCTTGGAAGGCGATCAATGAAGGGCTGCCGGATGGCCTTGACGTTCGTGCCGTCACAGTAGACCACCATGTCACCTGGGACTCTTATATGATGGCAGGAGCGGAAACAGGTATTTGGAGGCGCCTTCAACACGAAGTGATTCCAGCAAGTATTCGGCCCGGTGTCCGATCTTCGATGGCCTCACAGCTGCGACTGACAGGAAACCACGCCGTTTCCTTCTCCCTCCCCGCACGCAACGCCGTCTCGCTGACGTTGCACGACCTTTCGGGCCGCACGCGGGCGACGCTGCTGACCGGGGAGCTTGCTGCGGGGAATCACACGGCGCGGCTCGATGCGGCGTCCCTGCCTGCGGGGCTGTACTTCGTGCGACTGCGGACACCGGAATTTTCCGAGACCCGGCGGGTATTGCTGACGGAGTGACCTGTAGCCCCCACTTTCGTGAAAGACCACTTGCGGGGGGCAAACGGGATACATTGAGGAGATGATGTTCAAAATGTCCCGATCCTTTCCCGTTTTTTCCGTCATCGCATTATTCCCGGTGTTGCTCCTTGTTTCCTGTCTCGATGTTTCCAGCGACAGCAATGGTTAGGAAATGCAAGGCGATCCGGAAGCGTGGCACGGCAGGGCATTCATCAATACTCCGCCGACCAACATTCCCCCCAATGTGTTTCTGGTGGCGGACGGGATGCCTTATGCGAATTGTTCGTTGTCCCAGCGCGCGGGGGAATTTTTCGCCCACCTGTCCGAAATGCACTTCGATGCGATTGTGGCCGGGAGGGTGATCGACTCGATCGGTCGCTCTTGTCCATCAGGCGATTTCTGTGAACCGGATGCCTGGATGCAGGTCGAGATCCAGGAGACGGATTCGGTTTCCCTGCGCGGTACGTTTGAAGTGAAGGCCGGGGAGTCCTTGCTGCACCACGGCACGATCGAGTTCAAGAAGTGCTGTGAAGACACGCCGTGTCCGCCATACTCCCCGGAAGAGTAATTTCGGCCCGGATATCGCCCCCCTCCACCGCATCGCCCTCGCAGCGCACCCCCCGAAAACCCCTTTCGCGCCCATCCTTCCCGCGATGTAAATTTCCTCCTGAAAACACGCCGCGCAAGCGATTCAACCCTTGCGTACATTACAGGAGAGCCCGGAAAATGGACACCGCCGAATTCGAAACCCTGTCCCAAAAAGTGGAACTCGCCGTCGCCCGCATCGAAGGCCTCAAGGCCGAGCGCGACGGACTCCAGGCCCAGCTCGCGGAGGCTCTGGAAAAGATCACGGGGCTCGAAGGCGAACTCGCCGGCAAGAACGGCGAAATCGAGGGATTGCACAACGAACTGAACCACCGGAATGAAAACATGTCGAAGGCCGGGGACCAGGTGAAGGATCTGGTCTCTCGTCTGGAGGCGGCGCTGGCGTAACACCCGGAGGCACCCATGGCTTCGAAGGCGGACGGAAAAAAGGGAAACGACTCCCTGCTCGACGGGCAGGCCTTGTACTCCGTGCGGGTCAGCCTGTGCGGGGAAACCGTCCCCGTCAAATCGGACCAGCCGCTCGAGGTCGTGCAGCGCGTCGCCGCGTATATTAACGCCAAGGTGAAGGAAGCGGGCGGGCCGGGGCTGGCCCCCGACAAGTTCCGCATCCTGGCCCTCGCGGCCCTCAGCATCACCGGGGAACTCATCGAAGCCAAGGCAAAACTGGAGGCAAACGACAAAGAAGCCGACCGCTTGCAGGCAAAGGCCCATGCGTTGTCCCAGTCGCTCGACCGCGCGCTCGCGGGAGGCGGCTGAACCACGCACGAAACGGACCCTGTCGCTCGCGCCAACGTCCCGACTTTACAAACCTTGAAATCTCACGACGGTGTCTGTTCGCCGCCCAGCGCAAGCCCCCCCGAGGGGAAGCGCGAACCGGCGGGGGCCTGTCTTCCTTTTCAAACAACAAGGTCCGGGATATTGCGCGGTAAGCCGACAGGGTCTCTTTTTGCGTTTGGGAGGGCTGCGGGCTGCGCAATACGGCGTTACCCCTCGTCGCCGTACGAGGAGTACGGCTTCCTCGGGGTGCCTTGTCTTGCTTGCCCTCGCGCCTTCCAAACGCAAAAATATCTGGATGAAGGTGCGTGTCCTGACGCGCAAGACGGCTGGTCTCGCTCGGGTAAAACCTCAAAAAGCGTGGTTGTCACTACCTTTGCTCTCCCACGGAGGTCGTCCCATGGCTCGTTTGCTCGACGGAAAGAAAGTCGCCCAGGAAATCCGCAACTTGCTCAAGGAGCGGGTCGCAAGGTTGAAGGAGGGGGGGATCGTTCCCGGTCTCAGCGTGACCTTGGTGGGGGAGGACGCGGCCAGCAAGGTGTATGTGGCCTCGAAGGACGCGGCCGCGAAGGAAGTGGGCATGCAGGCGTGGACGCACAAGCTGCCAGCCACGATTTCCGAAGCCGAGTTGCGCGAGCACCTGCTGCGCCAGAACGCCGATCCCGCGGTGCACGGCATCCTCCTCCAGCTTCCCCTGCCGAAGGGGCTTCCGGAGGAAACCCTCCTCAATCTCATCGCCGCCGACAAGGACGTGGACGGGTTTCACCCGATCAGCCTGGGCAACGTCATGCTGGGGCGCCCCGGGTTCAAGCCCTGCACCCCGTGGGGCGTGCAGGTGTTGCTGCAGCGCGAGGGAATCTCGCTGCGCGGCAAGCATGTGGTGATCGTGGGGCGTTCGAACATCGTGGGCAAGCCGTTGGCGAACCTGCTGGTTCAGAAGGCCGCCGATGCGGACGCCACGGTGACCGTGTGCCACAGCGGTACACCCGATCTGGGACGCTTCACCCGCGAGGCCGACGTGCTTGTGGCCGCGCTGGGGCGCGCCGAGTTCATCACCGGCGACATGGTGAAGGAGGGGGCG
>JBJHDK010000097.1:0-5303 GCA_050486505.1 Fibrobacteria bacterium
GGGGCAAATGATTATTTGCCCCTACTCACGCCCAACCTTGCACGGCGCCTTCCCGAATCGTATCTTTGCCCTCGCTTTGGGCCTTCGGGCGTGATCTTGCCGCGCAATCCGGCGCGGCAGGTTCGGGAGCGGAGCAGGCATGCTGTCATCCATCAAGAAAAGCCACCTGGGAATCGCCGTTGCGGTCATTCTCATCGCGGTCGGTTTTTTCATGCTGGGACTCAAGCCCGCCGACAACAAGCTGGCCTTGAACGTCGCTCCCTTCGTGCTGCTTTTCGCATATCTGGTGGTCATCCCCTGGAGCTTGTGGAAATACGGCGCGAAGGAGGAGGATCGCGAAACTCGCGGGGGCGTTTAGCTCAGTTGGTTCAGAGCATCTGCTTTACACGCAGAGGGTCGCAAGTTCGAATCTTGCAACGCCCACCAGACATTTCGGAGTGGTAGCTCAATTGGTTAGAGTACTAGCCTGTCACGCTAGGGGTTGCGGGTTCAAGTCCCGTCCATTCCGCCACTAACGGCCGCCAGTCGGCCCGAAGGTCCCGCAGGCATCCTGCGGGACCTTCTTTTTTACGACTCCCCCTGGGGAACTGCGGCCCGGGAACGCTCCCCGAAAAGTCCCGATGTCCCGTTTTTTGCATCGCGCAGACGCCGCGAATCGTCTAGCTTAAAATTCATGGCCACGCTCACCCCAGCCCCCGAAGTCCTGCGCGCCCTGGAATCCGGAACGCACCCGGATCCGTTTTCAGTGCTCGGATGGCATCCCTCCGAAAATGGTGGAAGCACCATCCGTGTCTTTAACCCCGCCTTTCGGGGGATTGCGATCGAGCATGGCGATCGCGTAACACCCTGCGAAAAGCTGACCGACAATGGACTGTTCGAGGCCGCGTTTCCCGACGAGGCGACCCCCTTCCCCTACACCGTGCGCGCCATGCTCCCTTCCGGGGCCACTGCCGCATTCCCCGACCCCTATGCGTTTTTCCCCGTCCTCGAAGATTTCGACCTGCATCTCATCCATCAGGGGACGCATTACCGGCTGTGGGAGAAGCTGGGCGCGAACGTGATCAGCCACCAGGGGCAGACCGGGGTTCACTTCGCGGTCTGGGCTCCCAACGCAATGGGTGTCTCTGTCATCGGAGACTTCAACGGCTGGAACCCGCACAGTCACATGATGCGGCGCAGGGATCCGGCGGGCATCTGGGAAATCTTCGTTCCCGGGGTCGCTCCGGGGGCCTGCTACAAGTTCCGGATCCTCGGCGCCGACGGCGTGGCACGCGAGAAGTCCGATCCCATGGGCCGCGAAACCGAGTTGCGCCCCCGCACCGCCACCCTCGTGCCCAATCCGGCTTCCCATGCCTGGAAATCGTCTGCCTGGGAAGCAAGGCGTGCGGATGCACACTCCGACCACGCCCCCCTCTCGATTTACGAGGTGCATCCCGGATCCTGGCGGGAAGGTACCGCCGGCTACTCCGCTCTTGCGGAAACCTTGGTCCCCTACGTGCGCGACATGGGCTACACCCACATCGAGTTGATGCCGATCCAAGAGCATCCTCTCGACGAATCTTGGGGATACCAGGTCACGGGCTACTACGCCCCGACCCGCCGCTACGGTTCGCCCGCGGAATTCAAGGCCTTCATCGATGCCTGTCATGCTGCGGGCATCGGAGTGATCCTGGACTGGGTTCCGGCCCACTTCCCGTCCGACGCCCATGCCCTTTCCGCCCTCGACGGCACGGAACTCTACGCCCACGCCGACCCGCGACGTGGCCAGCATCCCGAATGGGGCACGATGATCTTCAACTACGACAGGCGCGAAGTGGCCAACTTCCTCATCGCCAACGCTCTCTACTGGCTCGAGGAATATCGCATCGACGGGTTGCGTGTCGATGCCGTGGCCTCCATGCTCTATCTCGACTATGCCCGGCGCGACGGTGAGTGGCTACCCGCACCCGACGGCGGCAACATCAACGGCGCCGCGGTGGAGTTCCTGCGCCACCTCAACAGCATCATCGCTTCGCGCTGCCCCAACCGCCTCATCATCGCGGAGGAAAGCACCGCTTTCCCGGGCGTTACCCGCCCCCCCGAAGAGGGTGGTCTGGGCTTCCGCTACAAGTGGAACATGGGCTGGATGCACGACATCCTCACCTACATGGCGAAGGAACCCGTGCACCGTCGCTACCACCACGACCAGCTGACCTTCGAAATGACCTACGCCTTCAGCGAACGCTACGTCCTCCCCCTTTCGCACGACGAGGTGGTGCACGGCAAGGGGTCGCTGCCACGACGCATGCCGGGCGATGACTGGCAAAAATTCGCGAACATCCGCGCCGCCTTCGCCCACATGTTCGCCCACCCGGGCAAGAAACTGCACTTCATGGGCCTCGAATTCGGCCAGTGGAACGAATGGAACGTCAAGGGGGTTCTCGACTGGCATCTTCCCGCCTCGGGGGCACTCCATGCGGGGATCTCGGCGCTGGTGCGCGACCTCAACCTGCTCTACCGCGGAGAACCGGCGCTGCACGATCTCGATCTCAGTCCCGACGGGTTCGAGTGGATCGACTTCCACGACCGTGACCAGAACGCCATCAGCTTCGTACGCCGCGCGCGCGATTCGGCCGAATCCGTGCTCTGTGCCTTCAACTTCAGTCCTGTCCCGCGCCACGACTATCGCGTCGGCGTTCCATACCACGGCTACTGGGCCGAAATCCTGAACACCGACGCCGCGGCCTACGGGGGCGGCGGGCTCGGAAACATGGGGGGGAAGAGCAGCGATCCGGTTCCGTCCCACGGTCGGGAACAATCCCTGTCGCTGACGTTGCCGCCGCTTTCGGGCGTCTATCTGAAGCTCCAGCCTTTCTAGGCCGCCTGACGCGAAACTCCCGCCAAGCGGAGGATTTGAAAAGGGGCGCTCAGAAGGGCCAGAGCGGGCAAAGTGCCTTGGCCCGCACCAACGCCGTCTCGCGGATACGAACCACCCCGCGCGCATCGGGGGCTTCGCCGAGCGAGCGCGTGGCGCGGATCATCTCACCGACCAAGGTCGACAGGCTTGCGTCAGCCGCCTCCAGGTCCGCTTCGGAAAGGCGTCCCTCGCGGCGCATCACCGCGACGCCCGCCCGGATCAAGTCCTTCACGTTGTGCGCGCAGGGGACGGTGAAGTCCATCCCTGCGTCACGGGCGGCTTGTACTGCCGATGCCCACAAGATGTTTTCGAAGTTCATGGCGGGCGAATAGTAGCAATCGGGTGCTTGCACCGGCCGTGCCCCCCGGGGAGGCACGAGCAGAATTATGTTTGCACATGATGTCACGCGTCATCGCTTTCCTGCTGCTGGCATGCCTGCCCGCGCTCGCCGCGTCTCCGAAGGCAGAGCCGCGCGCGAACCTGTGGACGGTCGGCGCGCAGGCACGCGGCTTCGTCGACTTCGAGCCCGGCAACGACTACGCCATCGGCCTCGATGCGGGCTGGTCTCCCGGCGGTGTTCTCCGCCACCGCCTCGAACTGCGCGCCGCCTACCTGACGACCCGCCTCGAGGCCACGCACCGGGAAGTGTTACGCCAGGACTGGTTCCTGGCCTCGCCGGTGTGGCACTTCCGCAGGCACAAGGCTTTCGATCCCACCCTGCAAATCGATTTCGGTTACCAGCGCTACGATGTCGAAAACGAGGCCATCTTCGGGGAGCTCGAGAACACGGCCTGGATCCGGGGCATCAAGGCGGGCTTCCAGTGGAACGTGACGCCCCGCTACGCCCTGCGCTATGCCGTCGGTTACCAGACGGCCAGCACCGCGTCATCGGTGGTGTACCCCCTCCCCTTCAGCGTCGGCTTCGCGGCCGCATTCCCCTGAGGACGCGATGACGCCCAAGGTTCCCCCCAACTTCCTCGCGTTGCATGCGTTCCTCGCCTTCCTCGGCGCCTCCTCCCTGCTCGCCGGTTGCCTGCCGCTGAACGAGGTCGAGTGCCGCAGCGAATGCCGCGAGCTATGGCTCGACGGCCCCGATGTCCGCGACACGGCCGATCTAGTCTCCGCGCGTATCCCCTCCCCCGCGCCCGCCGACCTGGACAAGCACGTCGTCATCGCCGCGCACGGCTTCACGGCCAGCACCTACGAGTGGGAAGAGTTCCAGGTCTACGCGGAGGCCGGGGGGGACATTCTCGTGTCACGCGTGCTCCTCGGGGGACACGGCACCGATGTCGATGACTTCAGGAACAGCACCTGGCGCCAATGGGGACGCCCCATTCTGGAAGAGTACCAGGCGCTCGTCGCCTTGGGCTACACGAAGATCTCCTTTACCTGCAGCTCCACGGGCTGTCCCCTGTTGCTCAACCAGATTCGGGCGGGGGCCTATGACGCGGTTTCGCCCGCCCACGTGACCATGATCGATCCCATCGTGCTGCCAGGGGACAAGATGCTGTCGATGATCCGCCTTTTCGGCCCGGTCGTGGGAAACTCTCCGTCATCGGGCACCGACGAGGAAAAACCGCATTGGTACACCAACCGTCCGGCCGAGGCCCTTGCCCAACTTTACGAGTTGGTCAACCGTGTCAAGAACTTCCTGGAGTCTGGCTTCCGCGCGCCGGAAGGGACGCGCGTCATGGTGTACAAGGCCCTCGAGGATGGCGCGGCGGATCCCGCAGGGGCCTTGCTGCTGTGGAAGGGACTGGGACACTCCGACGGCAGCCGTATCGGAGTCGAGATGGTGCACTCGCGGCGCCACGTCTTCACCCGGCTGCAGGGGCGCGCGAACCCCTCTGCGGCGGATTACGCCCTGCAGGAGCGGGTCTTCGAGGAAATCACGGAGCGGCTGCGGGATTCCGGTTCAGAGTAGCTTTGCCCGGATTCCTCTGCATCTCGCGGGATGCCAAATACTTACATGACCACCCGCAAGCGCCCCGGAACTTTCCACTATCTGATTTTTTCAAACACTGATTGACAATTACTGTTTTTGGCCATAAATAATGCTGGTCAAGGCCCGTGTGTCTCGACAGATGGTTCACCAAACACCAAGGAGTCAACATGAAAAAGCTCGCTCTACTTGTCGCTGCCTTCGGTCTCGTGGCGGCGGTCAATGCCCAGGGTCTTTCAGCGATCGGATACGACAATGCCACGAACCAGATCAGTGCCCGCTTGGGCCTTGGAGACAACCTGAACCTTGATATCGGTTTCAGCCTGGCATACGACGAAACCGACACGAACGAAGAGGAGTTGGGCTTTAGCGTCTCCGGGATCGCGCTCCTCAACCTGCACAACTGGGGCCCGGTGAGCACGCACCTCGCCGCGGGCGCCAACTTCGCCAATGACGTCGGCAGCG
>JBJHDK010000098.1:0-5194 GCA_050486505.1 Fibrobacteria bacterium
ATGTCACCGTCGAGGACATCAAGAAGCTGATCGAGATTCCCATCCGCCGCATTTCGCGCTATGACGCGAACAAGGCCAACGAGGAGATGATGGCGCTCGACAAAGCCATCAAGGAGACGGAGAAGAATCTCAAGGGGCTGACGAAGTACGCGATCGCATGGTACGAGGGCCTGCTGGCGAAGTACGGCAAGGGCCGCGAACGCAAGACGAAGCTGAAGCGCTTCAGCGCCATCGATGCGTCCGAGGTCATCCTGAGCAACCTGAAGGTGACGATGGATCGTGACGGGGGGTTCGTGGGAACGTCGCTCCGCGGGGGGGAACCCGTGGGCGAGTTCTCCCCTCTCGACGAGCTGATCGTGTTCAAGGAGGACGGGACCTTCACGGTGACGAAGGTGGCCGACAAAACCTTCGTGGGGCAGAAAATCCTTTCCGTCGCGAAATTCGACCGTTCCGACGACAAGACGGTGTACAACCTCATCTCCCGCGCCGGGCGTGGCGGTGCGGCGATGGCGAAGCGCTTCGCCATCGGGGGCATCACGCGCGACAAGCAGTACGACCTGACCAAGGGGAAGGCGCAGAGCAAGGTGCTGTATCTCGAGACGCAGCCTGCGGGCAAGCCCGACAAGGTGATCGTGCACCTCGTTCCCCAACCGCGCATCAAGACGGAAATCCCCCTGAACTTCGAGGACTACCCCGTGCGCCCCCGCGGCACGCAGGGCGTGATCGTGACCAAGCACGCGGTGCGACGGGTGGAGAGGGTGAAGAAGTAGGTGGTAGGTAGGAGGTAACAGGTGGGACCGTCCGGTCGATGCGATGGCGGTCGATTCGACGCGTCTTTCGAAACGCGGAAGCCGTCGAACATGTCGCCCCTGTCCCCACCGTTTGAAAAGTGTTTGAAAACGCTTCAACATGCATAAATCGTTGCAACCAAAGCACCAAACACATACATTGCGGCCCGTGAGAATAGTCTCATGAAAAGGAAAACCCATGAAGAAGTTCACGTCCATCCTGCTCGTCGCCGTGATGCTCAATCTCTCGCTGGCGACTGCCGAAGTCACGGTTCCGCAGAAATCCTGCTTTGACTCCAACGTGGCTGGCTCGGAGTTCGCCGAGAAACGCCACTCGAATACCGGATGGTGGGTTGCCGGCGCATCTTCAGGGTTTCTGCTCGGCCTGATCGGAACGGGCGTGGTTTGGACCGCCTCCCTTTTTACCAATCCCAAGCCTTCTGCGATGCCCGAGGATACAGAAGCACGGTGCTTCCAGGAAGGCTACACCAAAACGGCGAAAGGAAAGAACAAGTTCGCTGCGGGCATCGGAGGCCTTGCCGGTACTGCCGTGGCAGTCGCAACGATCCTTATCATCAGGAGCAACACCGACTAGCAAGGCGGCATACCCTGATGCAAAGGCGGTCCTGAAGGGCCGCCTTTAGATTGGCAACGTGCGCGATCTCCCCGGTGTATCTTGATGCCATGACACCGCACTCCCCCGCCCGCCAACTCCTCGCCCTCGTCGCCTGCCTCGCGCTCGCCTACCTCGCCAGCGCCGTCGGCGCCGCGGCATCCATCAACGCCGGCGCGTTCTACTCCGAGCTCGCGCGCCCCGCATGGGCACCCCCAGGTTGGCTTTTCGGCCCCGTGTGGACCGTGTTGTACGGACTGATGGGCGTGGCCCTCTGGGGCATCTGGCGGGAACGCGGTCTGCGCAATGCACCCATCGCCTACTCCCTCTTCGGACTCCAGCTCGTTCTCAACGCCTTGTGGAGCTGGCTGTTCTTCGTCTGGAAATCCGGCGCGTGGGCCTTCATCGGCATCGTGATCCTGTGGTTCCTGATTCTCGCGACGCTCGTCTCATTCTGGAAGATCAAGGCATGGGCGGGGGGGCTCCTGTTGCCTTACCTGGTTTGGGTGAGCTTCGCCACCGCGCTCACCTTGTCGGTGTGGCGCGCGAATCCGCAGGTACTGGGTTAAGAGATGGCGGGGAACGGGTAGGAAATTCCCCGCTCCCAATTCTAAATTCCCCCTCCATGGCCAAAATCAACCCGCACTACCAGAAACTCCAGGCAGGATATCTTTTCCCCGAAATCGGTCGCCGCGTGCGCGCCTTCGCCGCAGAAAACCCCCAGGCAAAAATCATCCGGCTCGGCATCGGAGACGTCGTCCTCCCGCTGCCGGCCCCCATCGTCAAGGCCCTCAAGGACGCAGCCGACGAAATGGCCTCCGGGGCAACCTTCCGCGGCTACGGACCGGAACAGGGTTATGACTTCCTCCTGAACGCCATCGCAGGAAGCTACAAGGCGCACGGTGTGACCATCGCACCCGACGAAGTCTTCGTCTCCGACGGCTCCAAGTGCGACACCGCCAACATCCAGGAAATCTTCGGCATCGACAACGTGATCGCCGTCACCGACCCGGTCTACCCCGTATACGTGGACACCAATGTCATGGCAGGGCGCACCGGTCCGGCCGACAACGGACGCTACGGAAAGCTCGTATACCTCCCCACCACAGCCGAAAACGGATTCGAGCCCCCCCTCCCAGAAGGCAAGGTCGACATCGTCTACCTGTGCTCGCCCAACAACCCCACCGGTACGGTCATGCCGCGTGCGTCGCTCGAAAAATGGGTGCGCTACGCCCGCGAGAATGAGGCCGTCATCCTCTTCGATGCCGCCTACGAGGCCTTCATCCGCGAGCCTGGCCAGGTGCACTCGATCTTCGAGATCGAGGGCGCGCGCGAGGTCGCCATCGAGTTCTGCAGCCTGTCGAAGACCGCCGGGTTCACCGGCACGCGCTGCGCGTGGACCGTCGTGCCCAAGGAGCTGAAGGCCCGCAATGAAAAGGGTGAGCAGGTCGGCGTGCACGGCCTTTGGCTCCGCCGCCAGACCACCAAGTTCAACGGCGTCTCCTACCCCGTGCAAAAAGCCGCCGAGGCCGCCTTCCTGCCCGAGGGGCGCAAGGCCGTGGAAGAAAACATCGCCTACTACATGGAAAACGCGCGCCTCATCCGCGAGGGGCTCGAGGCCGCAGGTTACACGGTGTACGGCGGGGTCAACGCGCCCTACGTCTGGCTGAAGACTCCGGAAGGCACGGGCTCATGGGAGTTCTTCGACCACCTGCTGCACAAGGCGCATGTGGTGGGAACACCGGGCGCGGGCTTCGGCACCTGCGGCGAGGGCTACTTCCGCCTGTCAGCCTTCGGCCTGCGCGAGAATGTCGAGGAGGCGTTGCGGCGGATCGCCACCCTGTAAGGGCGAGCCACGGCTCGCTCATACGGAGACGCCGCACCGCCAATCAACACCGCAGCAACTGCACCGTCTCCTCGCCGATTCCGGCGAGGATGGCTGTCTGGCCGAAACTGCGCCCCAAAAGCAGTGCGTTTTCCCACCCCAGCCCGAAGGCAAGAATGCTTTCCTCATCGGGCCACACGCCTTCGGGGTCGCGTGCCACGCCCGGAAGCACGGCGTGGCCCGCACCGCGCAAGAACATCTCCAGTTCTTCCTGCTTCTGCCGGTTCACGAATTCCATCTGAATCTCGGAGCCGGGGTTCCAGGCGGTGAGGTAGGCCCAAGACATCTCCGCGCCGAAGGTGGTGACGCCATCCGGCACCAGGCGGGAGAGTCCCTCAGCACGTTCCCCCACCCTCAAGAGCAGGCGGTCGTCGGGGTACCCCACCCAGTATTCCGCGCGAAGATAGGCGCCCCAGACTCCGAGGTCGCGGACGTTCATGCGACGTCGCGGGAAACCGGCCGCGGCCTGAAGGCAAAAGCGTCCATCGCAAGGGAGCCGTGTTCGAACCCTTCGTGCAGGGTCTCGCAGTCCCAGGCGTCGCCGGCAGCTCCCACCGCGAAGAACAGCGGCAGCCAGTGTTCGGCACGCGGGTGCGCACGCGCGAACCCGGGAGCCGAAGCCTCCGCGTCGAACAAATCGTCCAGCCGTTTTTCGCGCAGGGCCGACACTGCCCAATCGCGAAACGTCCGCGCCCACTCCGGGGGTGCGCCGCCGGCCCAGTCGATTTCGCGGAGGTTGTGCACGAAGCCGCCGCTCGCGAGCATGAGAACCCCCTCATCCCGCAGCGGGGCCAATGCGCGACCGATGGCATGCACCCCGCGCGCACCCGAGGCGAACGGCAACGACACCTGTACCACGGGGATCTCCGCTTCGGGAAACAGCGCCATCAACGGAACCCAGGCTCCATGGTCGAGCCCCCGTTCCGCCGTGCCCGCAGCGACTCCGTTCGCGTTGCACAACTCCGCCGCCCGCGCCGCGAGCGCGGGCTCACCCGGAGCCGGATAGCGCATTTGGTACATGGCCTCGGGAAACCCCGAAAAGTCATGAATGGTTCGGGGGGCCGGCGAGGCGTCGAACAGAACCCCGGGGGATTCCCAGTGGGCCGACATGCACACAATGGCCTTCGGCTTTGGAAGGGAGCGACCGAGCCCGCGCAGAAATGCGGCGGCCGGGCCGCCATCGAGCAGGAGGCTCGGCGCGCCGTGACTGAGGAAGAGCGGTGAACTCACGGCCACAGGAAAAAGATTCCTGGATTCAAACGTTGCCGCGCCGAAGAAATCAGGCCGGTCAGCCCCGAGCGAGCGTCCGGGTTGAGGAACTCCTCGATGCGGCTGCGCGGTTTCGGTTCGCGCAGCCAGGCGATGTCTTCGGGCGCGCCGGCAACGGCGATGAGATGGCGACGGGCATCATCGAGGCCGCCCAGGCTGTCCACCAGCCCGACGGCCATCGCCTGCCTGCCCGTGAAGATGCGTCCATCCGCCAGCGCGCGCACGGAGTCAAGGGGCAGGCCGCGGGCTTCCGCGACATCGGCGACGAATTGCTCGTGCGTGTCGTCGAGCACGAATTGCAGGTATTCCAGTTCACGCGCGGTGGCCTTGCGCGCGGGACTTCCCACGTCCTTGAGGTCGCCGCTTTTCACGGTCTGCAACGAAATCCCCGCGCGCTCCATCAGGGCTTCGACTTCGGGGAACTGGAAGATCACGCCGATGCTGCCGGTCAGCGACCCCGGATTCGTGAAGATCGTTTCCCCGGCGAGCGAGACGTAGTAGCCTCCCGAGGCGGCAAGGTTCCCGTAGCTGGAGACGACGGGAACCCCCGATGCACGAAGCCGCTTGAGGGCCGCATAGAGTTCCTGCGACGCGCCGACGGTTCCTCCCGGAGACTCGACCCGCACGAGAACCCCACGC
>JBJHDK010000099.1:0-5120 GCA_050486505.1 Fibrobacteria bacterium
TCCGACACCTGCGGGGCCTCGGTGAAGGCCGGCGTCGCGGTGAGGGAGGTCCACCCCATGGCGGTGGCGCCTCCCGCTCCAAGTACAAACGCCGTGAAGGTGACCAGGAGCAAGCGCGTCTTGGAACGGAGTGGGTCGAACATATGCGCGTTCCCTCGGAATTGCGGTACGGGTTCCGGGAGCTCGAGCCGGGACCCGAGATCTCCGGCCGCGCTCCCACCTGCGATGCGTCCCCCTTCGTACACGGGGGCGGGGGTCGAGATCCTCCCGACCCCCGCCCACCCTCGAGGTCCTCAGTTCTTCTCGTCCTCGACGATCTCGAAGTCGGCCTCCACCACCTCTTCCTCGCTCCCGCCGGCGGCCTCTTCCGTGGAGGCGCGCCCGTCTGCGGTGCCTTCGGTGGTGGCCTGTTCGGCCTGGGCCGCCTGCGCGCTCATGTCGCGGAAACGCTTGCGGGGCACGCCGCGCAACACGTCTTCGTTGCCGAGGTCCGGCTCGAGAAAAAACGGAGGATCCCCGAACAACGTGCGCTGCCACAGCTTCCCCGCAATTTCCCAATGCGCTCCCAGGGATTGGTATCCGGCCGTCCAGGTCTCCGCGGCCTGGTATTGAAAATCACCTGCGCCGGAAACGCCGAAGCGCTGGCCCGCGTGCACCCCGCGCGCCGGGACATCCTTGCTATCGCGCGTGTCGTACTCCAGGCCGATCTGCCAGTGCTCCGTGACGCCGCCGTCATGCCCGGTGACGTGCGGGCCAAGAACGGCCGCGGCACCGGGGTTCCCGTCGGTGCGATGCACATCGCCGATCGTCCAGGCGTCAATACGCACCCCCGCCATGACGTAAACCTGACCGCGCAACGGACGGATGAACTCGGTGAAGGCATAGCCACCGACCGGGGTATATTCGACTTCGGCCGATGTCGGGGGAGCGTTGCCGCCGCCCCAGTAGTTATCGGGGAAGCGCTGGAAGCTTCCCTCGAACGTGGCTTCCCAGGGAGAGCCCATGAAATCCGAGGTGCGGTTCGACAGGCGCAGCTCGGTCTGGCCGCGCGTGGTGAGCAGGATGCGGTACTCCATGCGCGAACCCGGGCGAGGCTGCGCGGGGTGCACCGCCATCGTTCCCAGACCGACCCCCACCTCCGGGGAGATCTTGAGGCCCGGGATCACGGTCAGGCGGTCTCCGGATGCATGGACCTCCCCCCCGAAAAACGCGAGCAGGCAGAGAACACCCCCCGCTCCCTGGATTCGTTTCGACATGGCCCGCATATATACCTTATCCCCATGCACTTTCCCTTCGCAACGGCTTCGTTGGCAGCCTTCGGCGTCCTGCTCGCGGCACTCGGCGCACCCGTGCATGCCAAGCAGGGATCCACAAACCAGTTGCGACCCGACACGCCGGCTGACTACGCACCCTACCCCGATCCGGACCGTACCCACAATGAATTCTGGAGCTGGCACTTTCGTTTCACCAACGGGACGCAAGTGCAAATGAACATCTCGCGCGCGCACTTCGGGAATTTCAAAAGCCCGGTTTCAGGCGCCGACCTTTCCGTGATGAACTTCGAAGGACGCAATCACTTCGTCGCGCGCGAGTACCCCTCATCGAACTTCGAGTGGGATCCGGATTCGAAGCGCCTCGCCGTGCACGCGAACATCTTTGCGGAGGGGCTTCCCCCGAAATCGCACCGCGTGCACTTCGCCACACGCAAGGACGGCACCTCGTACTTCGTCGACCTTGAGTTCTCCGACATGATTCAAGGAGTGGTGTGGGGCGACGGGGAGTTTCGGCTGAAGGACGGGAATCGGGCCGGCCTCTATCTCCATATCCCCGGAGCGCGGGTGAAGGGGCGCATCGCGATCAACAGCGATACGGTACAGGTCGAGGGCTTCGGATGGATGGATCACATCTGGCAAACCCATTTCGCGACCCGCGTCATGGATGCGGGATACCGTTATGCGGTGACCGATGGCCGCCGCGAAGGGGGCGTCTTCTTCGAGAACGGAAACCGGATTACAGGGTACGGAGTTCGCGAAGAGAACGGGCGCCTCGTGCTGCTTGAGCCTGTGGGCATGACGGTGCAGAAGCGCTCTTCGTGGGGAAGCCACTCCCTGCCGGAGCGGTTCGAGATCGAAATGAACGGGCGGGCGCCCGTCCGCTTCCATCGCACCGAGAACCTGCAGCGCAACGCGTTCCTTCAGGAATTGAACAGACTGGAGCGCTTCGCCGCGCGCGTGTTCCTTGGCGGAGAAATCTACGGATTCCGCGGGGAGGGCCTGGTGGACGAGAAGTTCCCCGCCCTGTGGTCGTTCACGCTGGCAAAATAGGCGCGGGCCCAGGCAGGATCAGCGCACCGAAGGCAGCCTCGCGATCACGCCCTTGTGCGTGGCGATGTGCACCTGCCCGTCGGGGCCCGGCAACACGTCGTTCACGAACAGGGTGAGCAGCCCGGGAACATTGTCCCGGGTGAATCGCTGCCAATGCCCGTCGTGCAGGCGGGCCGCACCGCCGCGGAAGCTCACCCAGATCTCGCCCTCTTCGCGCCCGGGACGCACCGAGGTGATGCGTTCGCTGCCGGGACCTTCGGGGTTGGCGTCGAAGCGCGTCCACACCCCATTGCGGGCGCGGCGCGCGAGGCCTGCCTGAGTTCCCACCCAGAGGGCGTTGTCCGCGTCGACGGCGAGCGCCGTCACGCCGCTGTGAGGCATGCCGCCGTCGGTATTCTCCATCGTGAAGCGCGTCCACACCGCCGTGCCACGCAGGCGCACGAGCCCCCCTTGGGTGCCCAGCCACTTGTCTCCCGAAGAATCGACGGCGATGGCTGCGACCGCCGGATGCGGGAGGCGGCCCGCGATGCGCTCGCCCGTCCATGTCTGCCACGAGGCGCCCCGCATCACGGCAAAGCCGTTGCGCGTGCCGATCCAGCGTTCGTCGCGGTGGATGGTGATGGAAAGAATCGCGTCATCGGGGATGCCGCCGCGCGTGCTCTCGTGATCATGGTGCCGCCAGCCGCCCCCTGAATAGACGAGAAGCCCGCCCCCGTCGGTCCCGATCCAAACGTCCCGGAAGCGATCGACCGACATGCACAACAGGGAATCCGATACCATCGCTCCTTGGGTTCCGGAACGCGTATAAACGCGGCGGTTGCCCGCGCGATCCTCGACGGTGAGGCCGCCGCGCGTGGCATAATAGATGTTGTCGAGATCATCGCGCAGCAACGCCGTGACATCTTCCGACGGCAGGCGTCCCAAGTCCATCAACGACCAGCGCAGGTTTCCCGAGGACTGCCCGAAGGCGGACATCGCGAGCAAGCCGCACAGAACCGAAACACAAGCCACGCGTAAAACTCCGGAACGCATATCGACCTCCGCGCGTTAATACAACAATAGAGCAATAGAACAGTACAACAGTACAACAGTACAACAGTACAACGATAGAACGCAGGCCCTGGGATCATTGCCCCTGTGTTTATTGCTGTACTGCTGTACTGTTGTATTGTTCACTGTCCACAGCGCACTGCACACTGTCCCCGTCCCCGTCCCCCTCCCTTCCCCTCCTTTCTACCTTCCCTCCCAAATGACCGATTCTCCCGGAACCGTCCCCCCATCATTCGTCCCCCGACCGCACATGCCCTGGGGAATCGCGGGGAACAGCCGCTTTTCCTTTTGTTTCTTCCGGGAACTTCTGCTCTGGATTCCAAGATTCCGGAAGCTCGGGCGCGAGCTCGGCAAGCGAAAGGTTCCGGGCGCAACGCCGCGTGTTGTCTGCGTCAGCGATAATCTCGACGAGGTGAACGGCATCGCCCTCGCGTCGCGTGCCCAGCTCCGCGAACTTCGGCGGCAGGGACGCGATGCATGGTTGTTCGGGCCCGCGTTCCATGCCCGTGAACCGCGGAGGGAGGGCGCCGATGGCGCCTGCGTGCTGGCTCCCGGCGTTTTCTCCATCGATCAGGCCGGATACGCGCAAAGCGAGAACGTGGTGATCAGTCTCGAAAGCTTCCACCGGTTCCTGAACGAACATCCGATGGACCTGGTCGAGTTCGAGACTCCGGGCCCGGTTTCGACACTCTGCCTTTATGCGGCAAAGGCAGCGGGCATTCCCACCTTGTCCCACTACCGCACCGATATCATCACTTACAGCGAGGTGTTGATGAAAGGCCGGCTCGGGATCCAGGGCGTTCAGTTCTGGACGCGCTACTTCACCCGCAATGCCGGCCCGGTCATCGTTCCCTCGGAAGCCTACCGCGACAAGGTGGCCGCCATGGGCGTGCCCGCCTCGAGGATCCATAAGCTGCCCCGCGGCGTCGATCTTTCCGCCTTTCACCCTCGCCATGCGGATACCGGGGCGTGGGAGCGCCTGGGAATTCCCGGAGACGGCTTCAAGTTGTTGTACGTCGGACGCGTCTCGGAGGAAAAAAACCTCGCCGCGCTGGTGAAAGCGTTTCCCGAGGCGCTCGCGCGAAAGGCGGACCTCCGGCTCGTCGTGACCGGGGACGGCCCCTACCTCGAGGCGATGCGACGCGCCCTCGAACCCACGGGCCGCGCCCACTTTACAGGCGTCCTGCATGATCGCGACCTGTCCGCGGTGTTCGCGTCGTCCGATCTCTTCGTTTTTCCCAGCCTGGCCGACACCTTCGGAAACAGCGTCGTCGAGGCCCTTGCCTCCGGCCTTCCCTGCCTCGTCAGCGATGAAGGCGGCCCGCGCGAAATCGTGCTGCCGGGTCATTGCGGCGAAATCTTCATGCATGCGGAGCCTGATTCATTGCGGGAGGGGGTTCTCGCGCTCGCGCAGGACCCCGACCGGCTTTCGCGCTATCGCGAGGCCGCACGCCGCCGTGCTGCGGATTTCTCCTACGAAGCGGCCGCCAGCTCGTTCTGGAATCTGTACACGGAGGTTCTGAAGAAAAGGTAGGGGGCGGGAGGCAAGGGATAGGGGTGCTCGTCACCTGACTTCAAGCCCCTGTCACCTGTTACCCGAAACCTGCCGCCTGTCCACGCAGAAACCCCTTTCCCCTCCCACCTCCCACCTGCAACCGCCTACCACCGACCTCCTACCGCCTACCGCAACCAAAGGCCACCCATGTTCGTCCACACGGTGTACGTCAGGCTCAAGCCCGATCACAC
>JBJHDK010000100.1:0-5099 GCA_050486505.1 Fibrobacteria bacterium
TCTGCCGTGCCGCGGCGTCCGGGCTCCGTGCCGCGCGAGCACTCGTGTTCTGCGTCTCAGTCGATCAGGCCGAGTCGGCGGCGTCCGGGCTGCGGTGCCGCGGAGTCGAGGAGCGCTGGTTGCACGAGGCGCGCGCGCTGGCGGAGTACGCGCTCGCGCATTTCTCCGATCCCGCCTCACCGCTGCTGTTCTTCACCGCCGACAACGCCCCGCAAGTGCTGTTGCGCAAGAAGGAGACGCAGGACAACGTGATTCCCTCGTCGAATGCGCTCATGGCCGAGGTGCTGTTCGCGCTGGCCGATTACTTCGTCGATCCCGCGCTCCACGCGCGCGCCGAGGCGATGTGCGCCGCCCTGCGCGTGGAGCTTCCATCCTATGGGCCCGCGTACGCGCAGTGGGCTTCAGTCCTTTACCTCGAGGAACACGGTGCTGCCACGCTGGCCGTCACCGGTCCGGAAGCCTCCGCTTTTCGCGCGCGCCTCTCCGGAAGGTTCTTGCCGCACTTGCGGGTCGCGGCAGCGGAAGAGGAAAGCGATACCAGGCTTCCGCTGTTGCAGGGAAAGTTTTCGGGGGGATCCTCCGCGGGCTTTCGCTGCGAGCGGGGAACCTGCGGGTTGCCGACGCGCGATTGGGAAGCGCTGTTGGCTGCGGAAGCATGGCAGATCCCCGATCCGGGGGATGCATGACGGAGCGGGAAGAGGCCGAGGCCGTATTGCGCGTCGGGCGCATCCCGTTCCTCGTGTGCGCGCCGTACTTCCATGCCTCGCTGGATGGGTTGCACGGCGTGCAATTCACCGATGGACCGCCGCGCGCCCTGAACACCCTGCTCGCCGCCGGTGAGATCGATTGCGCCCCCTCCTCCAGCTTCGAATACGCGCGCCACGCGGACGACTACGTGCTGCTGCCCGGCTTGTGCACGTCCGGGCGTGGCGAGGTTCGTTCCGTGCTGCTGTTGTCCGACGCGCCTTGGGAACGGCTCGACGGCAAGCCCGTGCTGCTCTCGCCCGATTCCGACACGTCGAACGCCCTGGCGCGCGTGCTCAGTCATTTTCGCTTCGACATCGCGCCGCGCTTCCTCGACGCCGCGCCCGAAGACGGCACGCCGCTGGCGGGGAAAATCCTCATCGGCGACGCGGCCTTGCGCGAAGCCGCGACGGGACGCTGGGAACACCGCACCGACCTCGCCAAGGTCTGGCACGACTGGCGCGGCACGCCGCTTCCCTTCGGAGTCTGGATCGTGCGCGAGGAAATCGCCCGGAGCATCCCCGCCGCTGTCCGGACATACAGGGAGCATCTGGGGGACTCGTTGCGCGCATTCTTCGCCGATCCCGCGGCGCGCCTCTCCGCCTGGGGCACGGCACACGGTCTTCCCCTGTCCCGGGCTGATGCGCTCGACTTCTTCTCCACCGCCGACTACGCGCTCACGCCCGCACACGAGCAGGCGTTGAGGGACTTCTTCGCGTTGTGCACCAAGGCGGGATTACTTCCCGCTGTTCCGGAGCTGCGGTGGGTCACCTGATTCGTGTCCCCGGTGCCGCGTTGTTAAAGCACGGGGAAACGCGGGTCTTTTCCTGGCCTTCCCCTCACGGTGAGTTGCAGGGCTTCGTCATTCGCCATGGCGACGCGTTGCGCGCCTATGAGAACAAGTGCCGGCATTGGCCGATCCCGCTGGACTACGGGGACGCGGAGTTCTGGTATGCCGACATCGACCGCATCACCTGCAAGACGCACGGAGCGACCTACGATCCCCTGACGGGCGAATGCGATTCTGGCCCGTGCACCGGCGCATTCCTGACGCGGTTCGACCTGGAGGTGGAGGGGGACGACGTCGTGGTCGCGGTGCCGTAGGGGAGCAGCAGTTCGGGCGACCTGTCATCCCGGCGAAGGCCGGGAGGGTCGCCCTTACAGGGCGGTGTATTTTCGCAGTTTGCGCTGCAGGCTTTGGCGGTGCAGGCCCAGCAGGCGCGCGGCCTGGCTGACGTTCCCATCGCATTGTCGCATCACGTACTCGATGTATTCGCGTTCGTTGCGGGCCAGGCTTGCCGCACCGCCATGCTCTCCTTCACGCGTTTCATCGGGCGGTGGCTGGCCTTCGCCGAGAGCCCATAACAGCCGCGCGAGTGAGACCGGTTTTGCGAGGTAGTGCGCGGCGCCGAGGCGTCCCGCTTCCAGCGCGGTGGCGTGGCTTCCGTAGCCGGTCATCACCACCGCGCGGCAGCGCGCGTTCACCGCCCTGATGGCCGCGAGCACGTCGAGGCCGCCCGGGTCGCCGGCGCCCGCGAGCCGCAGGTCGAGAACGGCCGCGTCGAGCTCCGCGAAGCACTCGCGCGGAACGGCTTCCGGTGCGGGAGCCTCGATCACCGAGTGGCCGAGGTCGGTGAGTTCGCGGGCGAGGGCTCGGCGCAGCGCGGCATCGTCTTCCAGGATGAGCACCTTCATGCGTTGTCCCCACCGTCTTCCCGGGCGCGGGGCAACGAGAGCCGGACGCTCGTGCCGCCGCCCGGCCTGGGCGCGAGCGTCAGCGATCCACCGAGCGCTTCGACGAAATGCAGCGCGGAAAACAGCCCCAGGCCGCGTCCCGATCCCTTGCGGCTGTTGAAGGGAGTTCCCAGGTCACGTTCCACCGCCGGATCGACGCCGAGGCCCCGGTCGGAGACGGTGATGACGATGGATCCTCCGTCCGTTCCGATGGACGCTTCGATCTCTCCGGCCTCGGGAGAGGCCTCGTCGGCGTTGCGGAGGAGGTTCAGCAGGGTTTGTCCGAGACCGACCGCCGGGGCGGCCACCCGGGAATCTCCGGAGGATCCCCGCACGTGTAGGGGAGACTTCCCTGCCCATTCCGAAGCGATCTTGCGCAAGAGCACCCCCGCATCAGCGGTTTGCAGCGATAACTCTTCGGGATCCCACGGCGTGCCGGCCATTCCCCGCACGATACGCTCGCAGCGCGCGAGGCTTTCGCGCAACTCCGTCCACTCCTCCGCGCGTTCGGGCGAGGGATTCGCTTCGCGCCGCTCCAGGCGTCCCGCAATCAGGGTCGCGGCGTTGAGCGGACTCGCCAGCTCGTGGCAGAATCCCGAGGCGACGGCTCCCGCCGCACGCAGCCGGTCGCGTTGGCCCGATCGCTCGAGTTCCTGCAGCAGGCGGTCGCGGTAGTGGCGGTTGAGGCGGGCGGCGGAGATCGCCAGGGCGGCGATGGCCGTGGCGAGCAGCCATTCGTAGGCAAGGTTCGAACCCAGCGGACCGACCCATGTGTACGGGTCGGTGAGGCTTCGGGCGGCACTCGCGAGCACGGCAAGGACCGCGGCGGCGAAGGCGAGCACGGCGAGCGCGATTCCCGGCGCGAGCAACAGCCCGGCGAGCCCGACCTGGAAGTGGATGAGGATGTGGGCGGGGTTGGTAAGGCCTCCCGCGATCCCGAAGAGCAAGGTCATCGCGATCAGGTCGGCGGCGTTTTGCAGGAGCAGAAAGCCGCCGGAGACGGGTGTGCCGCCCCGGGCGATGCGCAACGACACGGCGTTGAAGGCCGTGAGCAGCAGGAGCGCGCCCACGTAGTAGGGGATATCGGGCGGAAGCATCCAGCCATACGCGAGGACGGGGACGAGCAAGCCGGCCTGCAACAGGACATGGGCGAACCGCACGCGGATCAGGACGGAGAGCGCCCACCGGTTATCGTCCGGGCCTTCCCAGGCGGGAGGGCGGGGGAAAACCAACCGCTTCAGCCGGTTGAGGGGCGTGATTGCCGGGCGTGCCTGGGGCATGCCGGAAAGGTAGGTTCGCCGGCACGGCGCATGATGAACCCAGGCTCCCGTTGCGGCAGTGCGAGTACTTTTACCGGAATGGCAGCGGTGCATCGATGGTTCGCTCCCGACAGAGTGTTGCGGCGTTGGTTGCCGCTCGTGGCGGGCTTGCTCGCATTCGTCATGTCGGGGTGCCTCTTCGCGCCCGGGGATTCGTCCGGGAAGTCGCGTGAGCCACTGTCAGACGAAGGCTGGATCCCCGTCGTTCCGCAATTGCCGCCCGGTTGGCCCTCGATCCAATGGCCGGACGACAACCCGTTCACCCCCGCGAAGGCCATCCTCGGTCGCCGTCTTTTTTTCGAGACGAAATTGAGCCGCGACGGGACCATCAGCTGCTTTTGGTGCCACGCCCCGGGCGCGGCCTTCACCGACCGTCACACCGGAACGGTCAGTCTGGGCATCGGCAACCAGCCGATGCGACGAAACACTCCCACCCTTGTTAACGTGGCCTTCGGCGATGCGTTTCTTTTCGACGGGAGCGTCGCGTCCCTTGAGGAGCAGGCGCTGCATCCACTCTTTGCACCGGACGAAATGGACATGACGGCTCCGGAGATCGAAGCGCGCCTGGCGGCCGATACCTTCCATGTGCGTCTTTTCCGCCAGGCATACGGCGATGGCCCGGTGACGATCGAGGGTGTGGCGAAGGCCCTGGCAACCTACCAGCGTACCTTGATCAGCCATCGCACCCCGTGGGATCGCTGGGTCGCGGGTGACCACGACGCGCTTTCACCCGCGGCGCAACGCGGAGCGGCCCTGTTCATGGGGGCGAAAGCCAACTGCGTCCAATGCCATTCGCCTCCCTTGTTCACGGACGGGGGGTTTCACAACATCGGCCTCGATACCCTGTACGCCGATCCCGGACGCGCGGAGGCCACGGGAAACCCTTCGGACGCCGGCAAATTCAAGACGCCGACCCTGCGCAATATCAGCGTGACCGAGCCCTACATGCACGACGGTCGTTTCTGGTTCCTCGAAGAAGTCCTGGAGCACTACAATGCCGGTGGCGCGCCCCATCCGAATGCATCGCCGCACATGCGCCCCCTCGGTCTCGACGGGTATGAAATCCACGATCTCGCCGCTTTTTTGAGGGCGCTGGAGGATCCATGGATCCTTTCCGAGGAAGTCCCATGAGGGGGGGCTCCTTGCGGTCGGCGGCGGGGAAGGGGGCGCTGCGCCGCGCCGTGCTCGCGTTTGCCCTGGCACTGTCGGCCTGCCTGCTGGGCGAAGAGCGCGGCCGCACGAAAGCGCCACCGCTTTCCGACGAAGGCTGGGTTCCGGCCCTGCCGCAGGTTCCGGCGGGCT
>JBJHDK010000101.1:0-4979 GCA_050486505.1 Fibrobacteria bacterium
ACAAGGAGATCATGCGCACATGGCCGCAACCCGCAAGAAACTGACCCCCGGGAAGAATGTTCCCGCCGGAGGCCCAAAGAAAAAGATTACTTCCGGCGCCGCAAAAGCTGCGAAGGCCGTAAAGTCCCAGAAAAGAACCGGAGCAGCGGATGGCGCTTCGGCCAAAAAATCGGGCAAGACGAGCCTGTCGAAGGCCTCCGCATCCTCGAAAACCCCGGCGAAGAAAATCGCCGCGAAGCGCACCCCCGCAAAAAAGCCTCCCGTGAAGACCGCCAAAGCGGCCTTGACTCGCAAGCTTCCGGCTAAAAAAGCCGCAACGGCGAAGTCACGCGCGACCCCGGTCAAGACCGTCACGGTTTCCTCCGAGCCCGGAGCACTCGAGGTGGCCCACAAGGCCGCGGCCATCCTCTTCGCCAAGAAGGCCGAGGATGTTGTTTTGCTCGACCTCCGCGCGCTGAGCACGGTTGCGGACTACTACCTGATCTGCACCTGCCAGAACGAGCCCCAGATGCGCGCCATCCTGTCCTCCGTGCAGCGGACATTGAGCCGCGAAGGCATCAAGTCGCTGCGTTCCGAATACATGCCAGGAGTGCGCTGGGCCGTGATGGATTACGCCGACCTCATCATCCACCTCTTCGAGAAACAAACGCGCGGATTCTATTCGCTTGAACGCCTGTGGGCCGATGCACCGTCTCTCGAATTGAAGGCCTCGGACTATGCATTGCCCGAGGATGTGGAGGCCGACGGGGACGACGATGAACTTTAAGCGCGACATCGCCCGCGTCGTGGCACCTGCAACGGGTCTCGACGAACAGGCGGTGGAAGCCGCCATCACCCTCCCGCAACATGCCGATCACGGGGACTTCTCCTTCCCCTGCTTCCCTCTCGCCAAGACCCTGCGCAAGGCACCCAACCAGATCGCCGCCGAGCTCGCGGGATCCCTTCCCCTCCCGGCGGGCTTCACGAAAATCGAGCCCCTTGCGGGCTACCTGAATTTCTTCGTGGACAAAGCTGAATTCTCCCGCCGCGTCGTGACGGAAACCCTTTCCTCCGGATCCGGCTACGGAACATCGAAGGCAGGCGCCGGGAAACCAGTGGTGATCGACTATTCCTCGCCTAACATGGGCAAGGAACTCGCGTTCCACCACCTTCGCGGCACGATGATCGGCAACAGCCTGAGCCGCGTTTACGCGAAGCTTGGCCACCCCGTGACGCGCATCAACCATCTCGGAGACTGGGGCACCTCCTACGGCAAGCTCATCGTCATGTTCCTGCGCGCCGGCCTCGGCGAACAGGACCTCCCCGGGCTGACCCTCGAAAAACTCAACGCCCTCTACCGTGACTTCGACAAGGCCTCCAGGGAATCCCCTGGACTCGAGGACGAAGCGCGCGCCGCCTTCTCGCGGCTCGAGGCCGGCGACCCGCACTACCGCACGCTCTGGGCCGCCTTCAGGGAAGTCACCCTGGCCGAATTGCGCCGCCTGTACGCGATCCTGAATGTGGAATTCGACTCGTGGGTGGGCGAAGCCTTCTTCGCCGGCCGGATCGAAACCGTGATCGACATCCTTAAGTCGAAAGGACTGTTGCGCGAAAGCCAGGGAGCCGAAGTCGTTGATTTGTCGGGAGATGACATGCCCCCGGCCCTCATCCGGAAAACGGACGGATCCACGCTTTACATCACGCGCGACCTCGCAGCGGCGATTTACCGGCACGACGAATACGGCTTCGAACATTGCTACTACGTCGTCGACAACGGACAGAGCCTGCATTTCCGCCAACTCTTCAAGGTTCTCCAACTCCTCGGATACGACTGGCATTCCCGCTGCGAGCACATTCCTTTCGGTCTGGTTCTGCACAAAAGCGAAGAGGGAGCCTGGGAGAAGGGCAAAACACGCAGCGGCCACTCCAGCCTCCTGAAAGACGTCCTTGCCGCCGCCCAGGAAAAAATTCTGTCGATCATGGCCGAAAAGAACCCTTCGGCCGGTCGCAATACGGATCTTGCCATGCGCATCGCGGTCGGCGCGCTGGTTTTCAGTGAGATGAAGAACCGTCGCCTCAACGATATCCGCTTCGAGTGGGATCAGGCTCTCAGTTTCGAGGGCGATTCGGGCCCTTACGTGCAAAACGCGCATGTCCGGTTGTGCAGTGTGCTACGAAAGGCCGGTTTGGAGATCTCCAACTCATTTGAAGGCAAGGAGTTGGAGGGTGTCCGCTGGGAGCTTCTCGCCGACACGGCATCCTTCGGGGTCACCGAACTACTGGCGCAGTTCCCCGATCGTGTCGCGGCCGCCGGTGTCTCACGCGATCCCTGCGTTCTCGCTCAGTTCGCGCTTTCCCTCGCCGATGCCACGCATCATTTCCTTCACGCGTGTCGCATCCTGGGATCCGATGAACAACGGGAACGCCTGCTTCTCGCCCGGGCCGCCCGGGCCGTGCTTGGCGAGTCGCTCGCGCTCATCGGCGTCCCCCCCATCGAATCGATGTAGTCGAGGTTTGCTTGCAACTCCTTGATGTTGAAGGGGTTCCGCCCACTCGCCGGGGTGCCTGTCTTTGTGTTCAGGGGACAGCGCCCGACAAAAAAAGAAGCCGGGCATGAATGCCCGGCTTCCGTTAACCGATTGATTCCAAACGAGTTGAAACGCGTTCGGCTTACTTCTTCTTCTTTGCAGCTTTCTTCTTCACAGCTTTCTTGGCTGCCTTCTTCGGAGCCTTCTTGGCTGCCTTCTTCACAACCTTCTTGGCTGCCTTCTTCACAACCTTCTTGGCTGCCTTCTTCACAGCCTTCTTGGCTGCCTTCTTGGGAGCCTTCTTTGCTGCTTTCTTCTTGATGGCCATACGCGAATCACCTCCCTCCGGATGGGTTCAGATGTGTTTAGAAAATCGCAAGGGAATCAGCTACACGCACGAAACATCCGTATTCATTGGCCGGCACGCGTTTCGAAAATCGGGACGGGCGCCGCGGACGTGTGAATGTGTGCTGCAATGTGGTCAAAAAATTTCTCCTCAACCGTAGTTCCTTAGACAAATGATATAGCGGTTGACAGAATTAGTCAATCGATTCCTGAAAAAAATTTGAACGAGGCATTCCGGGAAGGGGTCAGCGCGAGTCGAGTTCACCGAGAAGCGCCGCGGTGATGGCGGCGCGCCGAGACGCGTCGAGCACCTTTTCTCCGTCGGCTTCCGTGATATAGAATGAATCCATGGCGCGATCCGCTTCGGTCGTCAGAACCGCACCATGCACATCGAGTCCCATCTCGCTGAGCACAAGGGCAACCTGGAAAAGAATTCCGATCTGGTCACGGCAGGTGACGTCGACGACTGTGAAGTCATCGGATATCTCGTTGGATATCAAGACGTTGGAGGTAACCGACATGGCCATTCCGGGTTGCGTGCGAAAGCGCAACTTACCGCGGAGCTCCCTGAGTCCGGCACGATCCAGGACGAAGCGCTCACGCAGCTGCGTGGCGATTCGATCACGAAGCCGCGCCGCATCGCGCCCGTCTTCCCCGGGGATGGCGACGTCGAAACAGTCGACGACTTTCCGGTTGCCGAGGGTGTAGATGCGCGCCGCCAGAATGGAGAGGTCCAGATGGGCGAGTGCCCCTGCAATGCGACATAGAAGCGCTTTTTCGTCGTTTCCGGCGACAATCACTTCCCAATGCGTCGCCTTCGGAACCACCTGGATGCCATGGCCGGTCTCCCCGGCACCCCGAATCAGGGATGCATGAAGGGAGATTTCCTCGGCGGAATGCGCCGCGAGATAATTGTCCCCCAACCCCTCGAAATGTTTCTGCGCGTCGGCCTCCGGCATGATGCGCCCCAGCAAGGCCATGACTTCGCCGTCACCCGGTGCACGTCGCGCCTGAACTTCGCGATAGGGTGCCTGCAGGGCTTCGAGTGCCGTCTCATAGAGCTTCTGGAGCAGGGTCGCCTTCCAGGCGGACCAGGCATCAGGGTGCACCGAAGACGTGTCACAGTAGGTCAACACGTAAAGCATGTGCACGAACGCGGGAGAATCGACCTTGGCGACAAAATCACGGATCGTGGACGGGTCGTCGAGATCCCGCCGCTGGATCACCTCATTCATCAAAAGGTGGTGAAGGACCAGGTTGGAAACCACCCGGCTGCGCGCCGGCGAAAACCCCGCCTTCTCCATGAAGGCGAATGAAAGCCTGGCGCCTGTCGCCGAATGCCCGGCGCCAAGCCCTTTGCCGATGTCGTGGAAGAAACAAGTCAGGACCATGGCCTCGCGGTCCCCGATCTTCGCATGGGCACCCCGCAGCGAGGCAAGCTCCTTCGAGGTCGTGCCCGGCAAATAGGCCAGTTGCCGCACAACGGTGATGGTATGCTCGTCGGTCGTGTAGATGTGATAGATATCGTGCTGGCTGTGGCAGTAGATGTGGTTGAAGTCCGGGATGAGCAGGCCGATCAGGCCGACGTCGTTCATGCAGCGCAGCATCCGCCCCACCCTTTCAGGGCGCCCGCACAGCTCCAGAAAGCGGTGGAGCGGTTCAGGGTCGCCACCCATGCCGCGGGACGCCAGCATGTGCACCGCCTGTTTCATTCGCAGAACGGCCTGGTGCCCGAAGCCGAGGCCATCGCGGTTCGCGAGGTCGAAATAGTCGAGCATGAGCCCGAGATTATCCCGGAACGGGTTTCCCGCCCGCGGACGCAGGTCAAGGCTCCCCCCGGTCGCATCGAAATGCGGATGCCCGCGCAACGCGGCAGACGCCCGGCGTTTGCGGGACGGCGGAACCCAGCGGGCCATGACGGCTTCGGTGATGCGGTTCACCGTCTTGGTGTGGTGGTAGAAGGCCTTGAGGAAAATCTCCACGGCCGGGAAAGCCCCCTCGCCCACGAAGCCCAACTCGGCCGCGACTTCGGGTTGCAGGTGAAAGTTCAGCCGGTCATCCTTCTTTCCCGTGATGAAGTGCAGGCAGCAACGCACCTGCAACAGGAAATCATACGCTGCCCTCAAG
>JBJHDK010000102.1:0-4970 GCA_050486505.1 Fibrobacteria bacterium
GGGTTGCATGGCCGCGCTGGCCAGCGAGGACCAGGACCTGGTCATGGCTGCCGTACCGGCGCTCGAGCGCATGCTCGAGGTCGAGGCGTGATGCGCCTGAGGGCCACCTTCACATCGCTGCGCAACCGCAACTTCCTGCTGTACTTCAGCGGGGTCATCATGTCCGAGCTCGGTGTGCGCGGCACGTTGTCGATCAACCTGTACCACCTGTACGTGCTGACCGGATCGACGGCACTCGTCGGCGTCGTCGGGCTGTTCCAGTTCGTGTCGCTGGTCATCCTCGCGCCGTTCGGTGGCGCCATCGCCCCTGCAGGCGCGATAACCGGGGCGTCCCTCTCCTTTTCTACCGTCCCCCCCGACCTGAAACACGAAAAACAACGATTGTGACCGCATGAACGAAAATGAAACCGGGGCCAAGAAGCCCAATCCCTACGTCAGCATGGACTCCCTCACCATCATTGAGCCGGAGAATCCGCTACCCGACCTGACCATCGACCAGCTTCCTGAAGACCTTCGCGCCATCGTGGAGGGGCAAGGCTGGTCCGACCTGATGCCCGTGCAGAAGAAGGCGGCCCCCTACATTCTCAACGCAATGGACATCATCGTGCAGTCGAAGACCGGCTCCGGAAAAACCGGGGCCTTTTTACTGCCCCTGCTGCAGGTGATCGAGAAAAGTCACCGCCATCCCCAGCTGCTGGTGATGCTGCCCACGCGCGAGCTGGCCCTGCAGGTGCACGAAGAGGCCGTGAAGTTCGGCGAACCACTGGGCATCAAGTCCGTGGCCGTCTACGGCGGCGTCGCCTACGGCCCGCAGCTCGATGCCTTCAAGGAAGGCGTGCACATCGTCGTGGGGACGCCCGGCCGCCTCCTCGACCACATCATGAACGGCAACCTGAGCCTCAAGTCGGTGCGCGACCTGGTGATGGACGAAGCCGACGAAATGCTCGGCATGGGATTCTATCCCGACATGAAGCGCATCCAGTCGTACCTGCCGCGCGAGCGCTGCACCTACATGTTCTCGGCCACCATGCCCGTCAACGTCAAGCGGCTGGCCAACGAGTTCATGCGCGCGCCCAAGTTTCTCAGCCTCTGCCCCACCGAGGTTTCAGTCTCGAGCATGGAGCACGTGTACTACACGGTCGACCCGCACGAGAAGGACAAGGCCCTGCTGCAGATCATCGAGCTGACGAACCCTGAATCGGCCATCATCTTCTGCAACACGCGCCGCGACACCAGCTATGTGCACGAATACCTGCGCGCGCGCGGGTTGCGCGTGGGCGCGATCTCGGGCGACGTGAGCCAGAAGGAGCGCCAGCAGGTGATGCAGGACCTCAAGGACGGCAAGATCCGCTTCCTTGTGGCCACCGACGTCGCCGCGCGCGGCATCGACATCAATGGTCTCTCGCACGTGTTCATGTACGACCATCCCGATGATTCCGAGGTGTACGTGCACCGCTCGGGTCGCACGGCGCGCGCGGGGAACTCGGGTCAGGCGATTTCGCTGGTCGGCCTCGTCGAGGAGATGGCGCTGAAGAACACGGCGCAAAAGTTCGGGATCCCCTTCATCAAGAAGACGCTGCCGACTGCGGAGAAACTGGAGTCGGTGATCCGCGAGCGCGCCTCGGTGTATCTCGAGCAGGCGTATCGCGGCCTGAAGCGCACCGAGAAGGCCGGTGCCGACCGCATGATCCCGCTCCTCGAGGACCTGATCAAGTCGGATGACGAGAAGAAAGTGCTCGGGATGATCCTGCACCAGTTCTACTGGAAAGCCTTCACGGGCAACGACGCCGCGGAGCTTCCGGATTCGACCGAACCCCAGGCCCCCGCGGACGAAACCCCGCTCGCGGGCTGACCCGCCCGTAGCCACAAAAGAAAAGGATCCGCAACAGCGGATCCTTTTCTTTTTCATCGGCCGCATGCCACCGGAACATCCGCCGGGGACGTCAGTCCCCCATCAACATGCGCAGGTTCACCAGCTTCTGCTCCGCATCTGCGCAGGCTTGCGAATCCATCTCCAGTGCTTCCTCATACAACTTTTCCGCGCGCACGTAATTCCCCTGCGACATCTCGAAGTCGGCCATACGCAGCGTCTCGCGGCAATCCTTGCCGCACCCGGAGAGCGCCAGCGCGAGCGCACCCGCCACGCAGGGCATCCACATCCGGCCCCCGTTATTTCGGCTCATAAAGCACATCTCCCCACGCAGCGCGGATTTCCTCGGCCTGCTGTTGCTTGTTGAACGTTTCCCACACCAGCCCGTCGCGATCGGTGTAGATCGAAAACTCCGGCGCATCGTCGCGTTCGAAGCCCACGTGCCGCACGGTGCCGGGGCTCTCGCCGGTCTTGCGGATCGACAGATTGAGCACGGTGGTGCGCCACAGGGCATATTCCCCCTCCACCACGACTTCCGGCTCCTGCCCGAGCATACGGGTGTATTCCTCCACGGAGGCGGCGATGTCGGAGACGGCGATGGCAAGATGGGCTTTCATGGGGGATCCTTCGCGGGTCAAGATAGTTCGGGGGATGGGTGGGGGGCAGGGTGGGTTTATGAACTCCACGGACAGGCTGGACGAGATGGACGTGCTGAAAGGGGATCATGTGTTTCAGGTCTGTTCAGCACGTCCATCTCGTCCGGGTCCGCCTCCCCTACTATCTTTGCTCGGCTCATGGCCATCAAAATCAAATCCGAGCGGGAAATCGCCCTCATGCGCGAATCCTGCCGCCTTGCCGCGGAGATTCTCAACCGCGCGGGCACGCTGGTGAAACCCGGCATCACCACCGACGACATCAACACCTTCGTCCACGACGAGACGATCAAGGCCGGAGCGTACCCCTCCCCCTTGAACTACCACGGGTTCCCCAAGTCCGTCTGCACCTCCGTGAACAACGTCGTGTGCCACGGCATCCCCGGCGACCAGGTCTTGAAGGAAGGCGACATCATCAACATCGACGTGACCTGCCTGTTGAACGGCTATCACGGCGACACCTCGCGCACCTTCGCGGTCGGCCAGATCGCCCCCAACGTGAAGCAGCTGATGGAAGTGACCGAACGCGCCATGGACGACGGCATCGCCGCCGCAATTCCCGGCGCGTACTTCGGCGACATCGGCGAGTCCATTCAGGAGCTGGCGGACGAGTTCGGCTACGGCGTGGTCCGCGAGTTCTGCGGGCACGGCATCGGGCGCGCCTTTCACGAGGACCCGATGGTGCTGCACTACCGCACGCGCAACCGCGGCGACCGCATCCGCGAGGGCATGGTGTTCACGGTGGAGCCGATGCTCAACGAGGGCAAGGCCGACGTCTTCGTGGCCAAGGACGGCTGGACGGTGTTCACGAAGGACGGCTCCCTGTCGGCGCAGTACGAGCACACGGTGGCCATCACGCGCCACGGCCCCGAGGTGTTGACGCGGGTTGACTAGGAGGGGCGACCCGCAGGTCACCCTCACGACGGGCCGCGTCACACCCCGAACGCCCGTCCCTGCTATCTTGTCCCCCATGCGCTTTCTCTCCCGCACGCACGGACTCGCGTCCGCCGCCCTGCTCCTCGCAGCGCTGGCCACGTCTCCTGCCGCCTCCCACCTCCTGATCCCCATGGATCAGACCCAGCTCAACCACCTCAAGGCCTACGGCGTCACCTACCACGCCCTCACTCTGGGCACGAAGGCCGAGTGGCTCCTCAACTATCGCGGCGGTTCCTTCCTGCTCGAAGACACCGACGTCATGCGGCGCGAGGCCGCGCGGCGCGGTGTCCTGTTCGAAAGCGTCTCCCCCTCCGAAGTCAACCGCATCCGCCGCGTGATCGAAACCTCCGAGATGGACGCCGTCACGCTGGAGAAAGCGCCGCGCATGGCGGTCTACACCCCGCTCACCACGCAGCCTTGGGACGACGCCGTCACCCTCGCCCTCACCTACGCCGAAATCCCCTACGACAAGATCTACGACCGCGAGATCATGGAAGGCCGGCTGCAGGACTACGACTGGCTGCATCTCCATCATGAAGACTTCACCGGCCAGTACTCGAAGTTTTACCGTTCCTTCCGCAATGCCGACTGGTACCGCACCCAGGTCGCCACGCAGGAACAACTGGCGCGCGACCTCGGCTTCAGCAACAACGTCGAACTCAAGCGCGCCGTCTCCTTAGCCATCCGCGACTATGTCGAGAACGGCGGCTTCCTCCTCGCGATGTGCCTCGCCACCACCACCCTCGACATGGCCCTGGCCGCCGCGCGCACCGACGTCACCGACATCGTGTACAGCGGCACCTCTCCCGACCCGGCCTACCGCGACAAGCTCGACTACGACCTCGCGCTGGCCTTCACCGGGTTCTCCTACGACACCGATCCCATGTCCCCCACGCACGGGAACCTCGACTACAACCAGGTCAACGTCGGCACCTTCGCGCGCCGCCCCGCCAACGACTTCACCTTGTTCGGCTTCAGCCCCGAGTTCGACCCCGTGCCCTCGATGCTCACGCAAAACCACACCGACGTCGTCCCCGGATTCTTCGGCCTCGCCACCTCCTTCACCCGATCCATGGTCAAGCCCTCGGTCACCATCCTCGGCGAGGCCATCGACCAGCCCGCCGTGCGCTACCTGCACGGCAACCTCGGGCGCGGACAGTTCACCTACTACGGCGGACACGACCCCGAGGACTACACGCACGCCGTGGGCGACGCCCCGACGGATCTCGACCTGCACCGCAGTTCCCCCGGATACCGGTTGATCCTGAACAACGTGCTCTACCCCGCGGCACGGCAGAAACAGCGAAAGACGTGAGCGCGGGCGCGGAGACGAACACCGGGGAGGGACGGGGGGATCCCGTCCGGATCCGCGCGCTGCTTGGGGACTTCTTCGCGGGCGAGCCCCGCGTGCTGGAGTGGGGCGCCCTGTCGCTCGGAGGCCCGGCCCCGCATGCCGACGTCCTCACCGACTGGGTCGCGCAAGGCATGCACGCCGACCTGCGCTACATGGA
>JBJHDK010000103.1:0-4961 GCA_050486505.1 Fibrobacteria bacterium
AGGCCACGCCGATCTCCGGACCGGCGTGCAGGTAGACGCCGCCGTTGGTTTCGCGCGCGATGGAACTGCCGACGGCGTTGCAGATGCCGAGCACCGTCGCACCCTTGCGCTGCGCCTCGCGCAGCGCCGCCAGCGTGTCGGCCGTTTCGCCCGACTGAGAGATGGCGAACACGATGGTTCGATCTTCAAGGATGGGGTTGCGGTAGCGGAATTCCGAGGCGTACTCCACTTCGACCGGGATCCCCGAGAGTTCCTCGATGAGGTACTCGCCGACCTTGCCCGCGTAGTAGGAGGTTCCGCAGGCGATGATCACGATGCGCTTGATGCCGCGAAGCTCCTGTTGCACGAGGTTGAGCCCCTGAAGGTTCGCCGTGCCCGATTCCCCGAGGATACGCCCGCGCAGGGAGTTGATCACCGCCTCGGGCTGCTCGAAGATCTCCTTGAGCATAAAGTGCCCGAAGTTTCCCTTGGCGACCTGGTCCGCGCTGAACTCGATGTTCTGGATCTCGCGTCGCACTTCCGCGTGGGCCTGGTTCGTGATCCGGTACGCGCCGTCGCGGATCTCGACCATGTCGTTCTCGTCGAGGTAGATCACCTTCTGGGTATGCTCCACGATGGCGGACGCATCCGACGCAAGAATGAACTCGTCGTCTCCCATTCCCAGCACGAGCGGGCTGCCACGACGGGCTCCGACGAGAACGCCGGGGTCCATCGAGGAAATGACGACGATTCCGAAGGCGCCTTCAAGGTGCACCAGCGCCTCCGCCACAGCGGCGGCCAGGCTGGTCTTGTAAAACTTCGCGATCAGGTGGGCGATGACTTCGGTGTCGGTTTCCGACTGAAAGACAACCCCTTCTTCCTGCAACTTGTGCTTGATGATCGCGTAGTTCTCGATGATTCCGTTGTGCACCACCGCGAATTGTCCGTTCATGCTCGCGTGCGGGTGCGCGTTCTTCACCGAAGGCGCCCCGTGCGTGGCCCAGCGCGTGTGGCCGATACCCGCGGTCCCCTTGACGGGTTTTTCCGTGAGCAGCTTCTCAAGCTCGGAAAGGCGCCCCTTGGCCTTGACGATTTCGAGCGTCCCGTCGTGTTGGAGGCATACTCCCGCGCTGTCGTAGCCCCGGTATTCAAGCTTGCGCAAGCCTTCGATCAGGATTTGGGATGCTTGCCTGTGACCGGTGTATGCGACGATTCCGCACATGGGGGAGCCTCCGGGCCGATGGGTGATGGATACGCCTGAAGGTAAAAAAGAGGGGTGGGGGGGCTTCGCGGGCGTCAGCCCTCACCCCCGGCCCCTCTCCCCCCGGCCTGCGCCGGGGCAGGCTCGGGAGAGGAGAGGGTAAGGGCGAACCGCAGCTCGCCCTTACAGCAGGGCCGCGACGGCATCGCAAAGGCGCGCGGCCTCCGCTCGGGTGGGGGCTTCGGCGATGGCGCGCACCACGGGCTCGGTGTTGGAGGGGCGCACGTGCAGCCAGCTTTTCTCCCATCCGAACCACAGGCCGTCCCGGTCGTCGATGCGGGCATCGGGGAAGGTTGTGCGCAGGGCGGCATACACCGCCTCCAGCGGCGCGCCTCCCAGATTGAACTTGCGCTTGTCGATGTGATAGACGGGGATTCCGGCAATCAGGGTGGCGAGGGTCTCCTCGCGTTCAGCCATGGATTGCAGAATGAGGGCGACCGCGAGCACGCCGTCGCGACCATAGTGCAAGTCCGGGAGGATCACCCCCCCGTTGCCTTCGCCGCCGATCACGCTGCCGTTGGATCGCATCTCCATGCTCACGTTGACCTCTCCGACCTTGGCGCGGTGGCAGGCGACGCCGTGTCGCGCGGCGAGGTCGTCGTTCATGCGGCTCGTGGAGAGGTTCACCGTGACAGGACCATTTTTGTGGCGCAGCATGAAATCCACCGCCAGTGCGAGCGTGTACTCTTCACCGATGGGATTTCCGCCTGCGTCGACGAGTGCGCAACGGTCGGCGTCGGGGTCGGTGGCGAAGCCGACATCGCAGCCGTGCTCGCGCACGGCGCGCCCCAGGTCCGCGAGGTTTTCAGGGGTCGGTTCCGCGCCGCGCGGGAAGATGCCGTCCGGGGTGACATGGATGGGAAGGACTTCGCAACCCAGTTCCTTGAGCAAGCGCGGAACGATCAGACTGCCCGCGCCGTTTACGGCATCGACCGCGACCTTGAAGCGGCGCGCGCGGATGCGCTCCGCGTCCAAGCAGGAGAGATCGAGGATTGCGTGGATGTGGGCCGCGTCGGCCCCGTCCTCGTGTGACACGCGACCGGTCCCGGTGTGGTCGAGCCACCGCATGGAGTCCCCGTCCACCAAGGCGAACAACTTCTGCACGGCCCCCTCGTTCAAAAAAATTCCCTCGTGATCGAGGAACTTGAGAGCGTTCCATTCCAAGGGGTTGTGCGAGGCGGTGACGATGATGCCGGCATCGGCCTTCTGCCGGATGACCTCCATCTCCACGGTGGGGGTGGTGGCGATTCCCAGCATTACGGCATCGGCGCCGGAGGCCTGCAGGGCGGCCGTGACGCAGCCCTCCACCATCGTTCCGGTGGGCCGTGTATCGCGGCCGACCACGACCTTTTTCGCTCCCAGCAGTTGTACGAAGGCGTTGACGTAGCGGGAGATGACGATTGGATTGAAGTCGGGACCCACGATGCCGCGGATCCCCGAGACGGAGCGCATGAGTTTGGACATGGGAGGAAGATAATAGGGACAGGGTACCTTGTCCCTCGTCCGGCGATCATCCTTGTATTTTTTCCCGCATGAGCCGATTGAACTCCATGCTTCTCGCGTTGGTGCTGGGGCTGACTCCCGCATTTGCCGTTGTCCCCGAAGTTTCCTTTCGGTATGAGCCGCACGGATTCTCCGCGGATACCACGACCCTTGTGATCCGGGCTACGGTCCCCGAGGGCTGGTACGTCCAGTCGAACACCCCCCTCGACGAGTTTCTGATTCCCACGTCGGTGCGAGCGTCGGGCGTCGGATTGACGTTCGGGGATCCGGCTTTCCCTCCGCATGTCGTGAAACACATGGAAGTTCTCGGGGGGGATCTCGCCTTGTTTGAAGGCACCTTCGAGGTGAAGGTTCCCGTTCGGCGAAAGAGCGGCCGTGTTCCGCAGGATGCGCTGACGAAGGCGGACGTGGTGCTTCGTTACCAAGCGTGCGACAGCTCTCAATGCCTGCCGCCGAGGGAGGTGCAGGCAGTGTACAGTAGACAGTGAACAGTGAACAGTACGGGGCCGTGCGTTTACCCTCATTGCCCACTGTTTACTGCCTATTGTCTACTTCCCCCTGCAAACTTCCCCTCCAGATCATATTCCGTCGCGCCGGTGATGAAGACGTCGCGGAAGCTGCCGATGTCCGCGTCCTCGGCGCCGTGAATGAGCACGCGGCCGTCGACCTCTGGCGCATCGCCTTCGGTGCGGCCCACGTAGTGGTGGGTTTCGCCTTCGGCCACTGCATCGACGATCACCTTCAGGGTTGAGCCCACCCGGGCCTGATTGTCCTCGAGGGCGATCTCGCGCTGCAGGTCCGTGACCCGGGCCAGCCGGTCCTCCATGACGTCCTGCGCAACCTTCGGCTCCAGGTTGAAGGCATGCGTTCCCTCCTCGTCCGAGTAGGTGAATCCGCCGAGGTGCCTGAAGCGGGTTTCTTCCACGAGTTCGAGCAGTTCCTGCACGTCTTCTTCGGTTTCCCCGGGGTAGCCGAGCACCACGGTGGTGCGCAGGGCGATACCTGGCACGTCGCGGCGAAGGCGGGCGAGTTGTTCCCGCAAATCGGCAGCGGAGTAGTTGCGGCGCATGGCCTTGAGCATGCGGTCGCTGGCATGCTGGATCGGCATGTCCAGATAGTTGCACATGCGCGGGTTCGAGGCGATGGCGTCGAGCAGCCCGTCGGTGAGAAAGGCCGGGTAGGCATACATCAGCCGGAACCAGGGGATGCCGGTTTCGCGCAGCAGCGCGCGCACGAGGTCTTCGAGAGTCTCGGTGCCGCCCTTCTCGCGCCCGAAGTAGGTCAGGTCCTGCGCAATGAGGGAGACTTCCTTGATGCCCCATGATTCGAGCTGCTGCGCCTCGGCGACGATGTCGGCCACGGTGCGGCTGCGCTGCTTGCCGCGCATGCCGGGGATCGCGCAGAACCCGCATACGCGGTTGCAGCCTTCGGCGATTTTCAGGAAGGCATGGTGGGGTTCTTCGCCCATGAGGGAGCGCGGCCCGGCGCCGGCGACACAGTCCGAGGGGAGGGAGGAATTGAGCCCGAGCCGTTCGATGATTTCGCCGGGCTTGTAGGTGCCCACGAGAAGGTCGGCCTCGGGAATTTCCTTGTGCAAATCCTCGAGATAACGCTGCGACAGGCAGCCGGCCACCACGACCTTTTCTCCCTTCCCGCGATTCTGCAAGGCACCGAGGATTTCGTTGACGGATTCTTCCTTGGCGGCTTCGATGAAGCCGCAGGTATTGATGATCGTGACGCTGGAGGCGTCCTCGTCGCGGGCGAGCGTGAAGCCCGCACGGCCGAATTCGCCCAGGATGCTTTCGCTATCGACCTGGTTTTTGGAGCAGCCGAGGTTGACGATGCGCACTTTGCGATCGTTGACGGGCAGCGCAGAGGATTTTTGGGCTTTTTGCACGAAAAACGGCTTCCTTTGGGGAAGCCGTGAAAGTTACCAATCCGGAAGGGACTTGTTTACCAGTCGGGCAGGGAGGGGGCGGTCTCCGCATCCCCTTCCGTGGCGGGGGCCGGCGCAGGCTCGGGAGCCGGCGTCGCAGGCGGAAGCTCGGGCTCCTCATCGGCGCTTGGGGCTTCAGCCGCAGCGGCTTCGGCCTTGGGCGCTTCGCTCTTCGCCTCGGCCTTGGGCTCTTCCTTCTCCTTCGGCGCTTCGAAGACCTGGTGCACCGGCTAGCTGTCGCGGGCCTTCAGATCGACCCAGTACGAAATTCCATCCGGCTCA
>JBJHDK010000104.1:0-4935 GCA_050486505.1 Fibrobacteria bacterium
ACAAGATCCTACATCAAAGCGAGAAGCAAGTGCTCCGTGCCGATGTACTTGTGGCTCATCGCGCGCGCTTCCTGTGCTGCGATCTCAAGGACCTTTTTGGCGCGGGGCGTGAACGGAATCATCTGCCCGATGGTCATCATGCCGCCCGAGGACGTGATCGCTTTCTCGATGCTCCGCGCAAGCTCCTCGAGATCCACGGTGAGGTTTTTGAGCACGGCCACGGCCACGCCGTCTCCTTCGCGGATCAGGCCGAGCAGAAGGTGCTCGGTGCCCACGTAATCGTTGCCGAGCCGCACGGACTCTTCGCGTGCGAGTTGCATGACTTTCTTGACGCGGTCGGTAAACATGCCGTTCATGTAGATCCTCTCCAAGCGGGTTTCCCGCAAAGCACTCAAATCAATTCAAAAGTACAAACCGGGGAGGGTGCGTTTTTCGTACACCGGGAGACTGGAAAGCCGGAAAACGCTTCGTTTTGGAACAATTCGCGTATTTATCCTTCGTCGCGGATCCTTGCGAGGGCGTGGCGGGTGAAGTCGGCCCTTAAGGCGCTTTCGTCCCGGTGATCATCACCGTCCTGCAGGAGCCGCAAATGAAACGACCGGGTTTTGACCCGCAGCTCTTCCAGAAGATCGAGAAGCGCAACCGGGAAGAAATCGGCATAGACACCGCACCTCGCCCGGGAGGAGAGCTGCCCGAACTCCGCATCGCCCAGGCTGCGGGCCTTTTGCAAAATGCGCAAGGCCCTGTGCGCCTGGTCTTCGAACAGGCGCGGGCTGCGCGCCCTCCAGAGCCCGGTGGCCTCGATCTCCGCGGCAAGCAGGGCGTCGATCCTGGTGGCGCAACGCAAACGGAGGGCGCTGCGGGAAAGGTTCAGGCCTGCACGCGCCGTCAGCAGAAAAAAGCCCGCCTCGGCGACGCCGGGCGCATGAAGCGTCAACGGCCGCAACTCCATGCCCATGGCTGCGAGCGCTTGGCGTGCTTGCCCCACGGCGCCCGTTGCGGCCAGCCCCGGGAGGTGAAGGCCGAAACAGGCCTCAAGTCCTGCACCGGCGTGCGCTGGGTCCGATGTCAGGAACCCCCGTTCGGAGGATCGGCTGAACTCCGGCCCCCCGTCCTGGTCGCCTTCGAAATCCTCCCTTTCGAGGCTCAGTCCGGCTCTCACGCGCACGTGCATCCAATGTTCGACTTCGCCGAAAAGCGCGTGCTCGCCGGGCTCGCGGCCCCGCCAGTGCATTTTGAAATCGCGCTTGCCGGGAAAGGACACGGGGCGCTCGGGAAGCTCCCCGCGTTCGCGCAGTGTGCCCCGCCACTCCGGGCCGCAGTCCGCGAGGTGGCAGGGCGCGGCGAACCCGGCGGCTGCGGCGTATCGCCGGGCCGCGTCGGCGATGGCCACGCAGGCTTCGGGAGGACACGCGACCCAGAACGGATGGCCCGAGAAGTTGCGACGCCGGGAAAACCGGGTGAAAAGGACGCGGGCTCCGGGTTCGGCCCCGCTTCCGGCGCGGACTCCGGTCCAGGGAACGGGGGACTTTGCGATGGCCATTGCGGTCCCCGAGATTCCGGCGCCCGTCATGCGGGCGGATCCCGGCGCGTGGTGTCGGCAATGCGCCGGCGCAAAACGGAAGCATCTTCGTAACGCTCGTCACGCAGGGCATCCGCGAGCATCTCCCGCAAGCGCGCGATGTCGTCGGCCTCCTGTCGCGTGTCGGCGGTAAAGGGTTCCCGATGCAAGAGCGGATGAAGCTGAAGCAGGTCCGCGAAGAGCGCCTCGCCGAGTTGGTCGTAGCAGGCGGGGCATCCCAGGAGGCCGCGCGCGCGGAATTCGGCATGGGTGAAACCGCATTGCGTGCACACCGGAAGCTCGTTCATGGGGGGCACTTCCCTACACCGCTTCGGAGGGGGCCGGGTGCAGCGCGCCGTCGCGGAGCACAAGGGGGCGCGCCGCGCGCCGCGCGAGGGCGGGATCGTGGGTGACCACCAGTACTGCGACGTCGAGTTCGCGGTTCAGGGACTCGAGCATGGCATGCAGTTGCGCCGAGTTGCCCGCATCGAGGTTGCCCGAGGGTTCGTCGCAGAGCAGGACTCCGGGCGCGCGGATGAGGGCGCGGGCCACCGCGGCGCGCTGCCGCTCGCCCCCGCTGAGCTGCGAGGGATAGTGCCCGGCGCGACTCGTGAGGCCGACCTGCTTCAGAAGATCGGCCGCACGGACTTGCCCGGCGGAATCGAGTGCCCCGCCGATGCGCAGGGGGAGCAGGACGTTCTCGAGCACGGTGAGGTCGGGCAACAGGTGGTGGAACTGGAAGACAAAGCCGATTTCGCGGTTGCGGATTTCGGAAAGGCGTGCGTCGCCGAGGTCCGACACGGTTCGTCCCCTGAAATGCACCGTTCCTGCGGTGGGGCTTTCGAGCAGGCCGAGGATGTGCAGCAGCGTGCTCTTGCCCACGCCCGAGGCGCCGGTGATCGAGATGAAATCGCCCGGCGCGAGGTCGAAGTCGAGGTCGCGGAAGAGCTCGATGCGGTTTCCCGTCTCGGTGAAGACCTTGGAGACGCCGCGGAGGGAGAGGACGGGAGGGCTCACTTCAGGCATCCCTTCCGATCAATGGACAGTGTGCATTGAACAGTGAACAATAAGTGCAGAGGTCTACACAACCCCGGCCACCCGTACTGTCCACTGCACATTGTCCACTGTCCACTTTCTTATTCATGCCGTATCGCCTCCACGGGATCCTGGCGTGCGGCGCGGAGGGCCGGCGGCAGCGTGGCCACGCCGCACAGGAAGTTGGTGAGGAGCAGCACGGCGCCCACGTCGGACCAGCGGAGCTCCACCGGCAGCATCGTTACGAAATAGACGTCGCCGGGAAGCTGGATGATGCCGAACTCCCGCTGGATCCAGTAGCTCAGGAGTCCGAGGACCGTGCCGACGGCCGAACCGAGCAACCCGACAAGCATTCCCTCGATCATGAAGATGCGGCGGATCGACTTGCGGGTCGCGCCCATGGCCCGGAGGATGCCGATCTCGCGAGTCTTGTCGTTGACCACCATGATGAGGGAGGAGATGATGTTGAATGCGGCGATGATGATGATGATGCCGAGCGCCAGCCCGACCAGCACCTTTTCGTATGCCATCCACTTGATGAGGTTGATGTTTTTGGCCTGCCAGTCGAGCGCCATGAACGGGAACCCGAGGTCCTCCTCGAGGGCGTCGGCAACGGCCGCGCTGCGCTGGGGGTCGCGCACGCGCAGCTGCAGTCCCGTGACGCCTTCCCCCATCCCGAAGAGGCGCTGCGCCGTTGCGATCGAGACGTAGGCCAGGGTTTCATCGTATTGGTACATGCCCGACTCGAAGGTTCCCGCGACGATTACGGGTTGGATGCGCGGGACGACATTGCCGGAAAGAAAATCGCTCTGGGAGAAATCCGCGAGGAAGACCTTGTCCCCGGTGCGCGCCCCGAGACGCGCTGCCAGGGCATGGCCGAGCAACACGGTGGGAAAGGGTCGCCCCTGGGCATCCGGCAGGGAGTCGAGCCGGAACTCCCCGCGCGTGGTGCTTTCATGGATGCCGAGCACGTCGCGCGAGAGTTCTGGGTCGATGCCGTAGACCAGGATACCGTCCTGGTTTTCGCGATGCGAGATCACGGTTTTCGACAGGATGAAGGGGGCGACGTGCGTGACTTCGGGATGCGCGAGCGCCTGCTCGCGAAGTGCGGCATGACCTTCGATCGGAACGTGCTGGTGGCGGGTGATTTCGACGTGGGCGTCCTTGCCGATGAGTTGCCTGACGACCTCGTTTTCGAAACCGTTGATGGCCGAGAGCACGAAGATGAGCAGCCAGGTTCCGATCATCACGCCGAGGGCGGAGAACAGGGCGATCAACCCCGACGAGAGGCTGCGCCGCTGGGCCCAGAAGTAGCGGCGGGCGAGGAAGATCTCGAAGGACATGGGAGGGGAAATTAGGAATTAAGAATTAGGAATTACGAGTTACGAAGAAGAGGGACGACACGAAGCCAAAGCCGGCGGTGCGAAGAGCCCGCACATGATTCCTTACGCATAGCCGTCACTTGCGTTCAATTCATAATTCTTAATTCGTAATTCTTAATTTCTCTCCGTGCTTCGCCCCTACCTCCAGCTCGTGCGGTTTCCCGCGATCTTCAGCGCCATGTCGAACGCCTTCGCAGGCTACTTCATCGGAGGGGGGTATGCCGGGTGGGTGGCCCTGACGCTGGGAGTTCTCGCTGCGGCGCTTTTTCTCATGGGCGGCATGGCCCTCAACGACATCGCCGACATCAAGATCGACCGCCAGGAGCGCCCCTCGAGGCCCTTGCCCGCGGGAGCCATCCCCCTCTCCCACGCCTGGGGCGTCGCGCTCGGTTGTTTTGTCCTTGCGCTTTTCCTGCAATTTCTGGCAAACCCCGTGGCTGCGCAGGTTGGACTGCTGCTCGTGGCGTCGATTTTTCTCTACAACTTCGGCCTGAAGTCCACCTTTCTCGGGCCGCTCTCGATGGCCTTGTGTCGCGTGCTCAACCTGGCTGCGGGCATCGCGCTCAACTTCGCCTACCTCGGCGTGTTTGGGTCGCTCATGATTTCCGTGTACGCGGTGTTGTTTTCGCTTGGCTTCTACGTCGCGCTGGTGACCTGGCTGGCCCGCGACGAGGTCGCGGGCAATTCTCCCGGTCGCGTGCACTTCTTCTTTGCCGGGCTCGCCGCCTGGTTTGCGGCTTGGGCGGCATTTGCTTCCACGGACAAGTCGCTTGCGGCCTTTTTCGTCGTCGTGATCCTTCTGTTGCTCGTGTGGCTGCTGAAAGACGCCATCGTGGCCTTGCGGGCAAAGCCTTCCTCACCCGCCGCGACGGGCCGCACCGTGGGCGGAATGCTGGGTGCGATGCCCGCCACCGATGCCTTGGCCATGCTGGCGACTTCGGTGGCCTGGCCGTGGGC
>JBJHDK010000105.1:0-4781 GCA_050486505.1 Fibrobacteria bacterium
GCAAGAATGATGGCCGTACATCTGAATCTTCGGTGGAGGATGGCGCGAAGACTCATGAATCATGATTCCTCTTTGTGTTCAATTCTTAATTCGTAATTCTTAATTCGTAATTCTTCGTAATCCGGTTGGCTGCGGATGTCTGCGTCGCAGGCGTCGCAGAGGCGGTCGCGCAATTCCTCGAGCCCTGCCTTTCCCTCGGCGGAGACGAACACTGCGTCGGGGTGTTGCTCCCGCAAGACGTCGAGGCGTTCGGGTTCGAGCAGGTCGATCTTGTTGAAGACGACGAGGCGGGGGGTTTCGGTGAGTCCGAGCTCCGTGAGGATCCGCGCGGTGATTTCCATTTGCTCCTCGAAGTCGCTGGACGATGCATCGACGACGTGCAGCAGGAAGGTGGCCTGCGCCGCGGCCGCGAGCGTGCTCTTGAAGGAGGAGACCAGGCCGTGCGGGAGCTTGCGGATGAAGCCGACCGTGTCGGAGAGGATGGCCTTGCGGCCCTGTCCGAGCCAGAGCTGGCGCGAGGTCGGGTCGAGCGTGGCGAAGAGCTGGTCGCGCGCGTCCACGCCGGCGCGGGTGAGCGCGTTCATCAGCGTCGACTTGCCGGCGTTGGTATAACCGACCAGCGCCGCGTGGAAGGTGGGGCGGCGTCGGTCGCGCTGGGCCGTCCGCACGTCCTCGAGCTTGACGAGTTTCTTTTTCAGGTCGGAGATGCGCTTGCGGATGGCGCGGCGGTCGGTTTCGAGCTGGGTTTCGCCGGGCCCGCGCAGGCCGATGCCTGCGCCACCGCCGCCCGCCTGGCGGGAGAGGTGGGTCCACGCGCGGGTGAGGCGCGGCATCATGTATTCGAGCTGCGCGACCTCGACCTGGATTTTCGACTCGGCGGTGCGCGCGTGCTTGGCGAAGATGTCGAGGATGATGCCGCTGCGGTCGAGGATTTTGGTTTTGATCAGCGACTCGAGTTTTTTGGCCTGCGATCCGGTGAGGTCCTCGTCGAAGATGACGAGGTCGGCGCAGTGTTGCTCGACGAGTGCGGCGACTTCTTGCGCCTTGCCTTGCCCGATCAAGGTCGATGGATCCAGCGCAGGCCGGCGTTGCAGCACGCGGTCGACGATCACGGCGCCGGCCGTATCGGCAAGGCGCCCGAGTTCATCGAGATGTTCGCGCGCCTGGCGGGGTGTCACGTCGCGCGTGGCGACACCGACGAGAATGGCCTTTTCGGGGCCTTTTAGCGTTTCATTTCCCATGGGGGGAAAAGTAGGTAGACGGTGGACGGTGGAAGGGAGAGGGGGGCGATTCTTGGGTGAGACAGGGGGCAGAGAGAGCACGATTCAAGTTCGGGCCTGATCCGGCTCGGTTCCCGATACTCAAACCCTTACTTGCTCAATCCCCTATACCATGCTACCGGGCACCTCACTCATAACTCATAACTCATAACTTCCTCTACTCCCACTCAATCGTTCCCGGCGGCTTGTGCGTCACGTCGTACAGCAGCGCTCCCGCGCCCAGCGCCTTGAACTCCTCCCACAACCCGTCGAGCAACGCGAAGGGAAGCTCCGCGAAGCGCGCCGTCATGGCCTCGCTCGAGGACACGGGGCGCAGCACGAACACCGGCTTGCCGCCCTTTGTCAGCGGCAGCAACACCACCGGCATTTGCCAAACCTCGGCGTACCGCCCCTCGCGCTTCAGCGCGGTCGTGCACAGCGCATCTCCCTCGCGCAGAAAATCCAGCCGCTCGCGGTCGCAATGCGCGACTTCGGAGGAGTATTCTCCCGGCAGCGCGTGCGTCTCGAGCACGACCCGGTTCACGTCGCGGATCCGGTTGAGCACGTCGGTGGCGGCGGCATCGGCCAGGGCCCAGTCGCGCGCGCCCAGCGTCTCGGGCAGGCGGATCAGGCAGGGGTGGGCATAGGTGCGCGCATCACCCTGCACGCCCACGCTGCGCAGGGGAAGCACCGTGCCCGAGAGCCCCTTGGCCAGCAGCACCTCCTCGACGCGCGCCAGGGTCTCCGCAGAGACCGGTTCCTCGCGCCCATCGGAGCAGAGCAGGCGCACGCCCAGGCCCGGGCCGGGGAAGGGGTGGCGGTCGAGCAGCGCCGCCGGAATCCCCAGCAGCTTGCCGAGCTCGCGCACTTCGTCCTTGTACAGCTCCGCCAGCGGCTCGACCACGCGGCCCTGCGCCATCAGGTCGAGAATGCCCTGCACCCGGTTGTGGTGAGTCTTGATCACCGCCGCATGCGCGGTGCCGCCGCTTTCGATGGTGTCGGGGTAGATGGTGCCCTGCGCGAGCATCCATTCCTCCGGATCGAGGTTCAGATCCGCGATGGCGTCGTCCTTGACATGCAAAAAGGTCTCGCCGATGATCTTGCGCTTGGCCTCGGGCTCCACCACGCCGCGCAAACCGTCCAGGAACTTTGCCGAGGCGTCCTTGATCTTCAGGTTGTCGAACCCTTGTGCGTGCATGAAGGCCAGCACCTCGGCACTTTCATCCTTGCGCATGAGGCCGTTGTCGATGTGCAGGCCGAGCACGCGGTCGGGGCCGAGCGCGTTGTTCAGCAGCTCGAACGCCACGGTCGAATCCACACCACCGCTGACGAGCAGGAAGACCTTCTTCCCCTCGCATTGCTTGCGCAGGCTGTCCTCCAGCGTGCGCACGTACTCGTCCATGCTCCACGCGAAGGTGCAGCCGCAGAGTTCGAGGAAGTTGCGCAGCATGGCGTTGCCGTCGGTGCTGTGCGTGACCTCGGGGTGGAACTGCAGGCCGTAGAACTTGCGGGCGTCGTCGGCCACGGCGGCCTGGGCGCAGTCGGCGGTCGAGCCGATGGTGCGGAAGCCTGCGGGGAGGGAGGCGACTTCATCGCCGTGGCTCATCCAGACGACGGATGAGGGGGGAACGTTCCTGAACAGCGGATGTTCGGGGTCGGGACGCAGCGCGGCGGGGCCGAACTCGTGCACCAGGCCGCGCTTGACCTCGCCGCCGAGGCTGCGCGACATGAGTTGGTGCCCGTAGCACAGGCCGAGGATGGGGAGGCCGAGGGCGAAGAGGCCGGCATCGCAACCCGGCGCCTCGGGGTCGTACACCGAAGAGGGCCCTCCCGAGAGGATGATGCCCTGGTAACCCCTTAATTCTTCAGGATTTGCGTTGGCCGGAACCACCTCGGAGTACACGCCCTGTTGCCGGATGCGGCGGGCGATGAGGTGGGTGTACTGTCCGCCGAAGTCGACAACCGCGATTTTTTCCATGGGGGGGAAAGGTAGAAAGGGGGGAGAATGAGGAGTTATGAGTTATGAGTGAGGAATGACGAGTGGAGGGGGGAGAATTAAGAATTGAGAATTGAGAATTGAACACGTGGGACTGCGGGTGTGAAGCGTCTTTGCGCATTGTCGTTGAAGGTTCCGACACACCCGTTTCAGAACGTCCCCCACCTCATTCTTAATGATTCGTTCGCTACGCGACCTCATGGGGCGTAATTCTTAATTCGTAATTCTCCTGCGCGCCTACTTCGCCAGCATCCTCGCGGTTTCCACCAGCGTCTTCAACCCGCAACCCGTCGCGCCCGCCTTCACGTACTTCCACGGCGACGTCACGAAGGCCGTGCCTGCGATGTCCCAGTGCGACCACTTCACATTCTCGGGCACGAACTCCTGCAGGAAGAGTGCCGCCGTGATCGCTCCGGCCTCGCCCTTGCTTGTCACGTTTTTCATGTCGGCGGCCGGGTCGTCCATCCACTCGCGGTACTCGGCCTCGAGCGGAAGCTCCCAGAACTTCTCCCCGCGCGTCGTGCCCGCCTTGCGGATGGAGGCGGCGAAGTCGGCGTCATTGGCGAAATAACCCGTCATCGCGTTGCCGAGGGCGCGCACCATCGCGCCCGTGAGGGTGGCGAGATCGATGATGTGCGTGGCTCCGAGCGTGCCGGCTTCATACAGTCCGTCCGAAAGCACGAGGCGGCCTTCGGCGTCGGTGTTGTCGACCATCACGGTCTTGCCGTTGCGTGCCTTGAAGATGTCGCCCGGGAGCACGGCCGCATTGCCGGGGCGGTTCTCGGCGAGGCACACCACCGCGCTCACGTTCACCTTGAGCTTCAGGTCGGCGATGGCGCAGATGGCCGCCAGCGTGGTGGCCGCACCCGCCATGTCGCACTTCATCTCCCACATGCCTGACGATGGCTTGAGGCTGATGCCACCCGTATCGAATGTCACACCCTTGCCTACAATGCAGAGGTGGGGCGCATTCTTGCCGGACTTGGGGGCTCCGCGATATTCCAGCGTGACCATGCGCGGCGGGCGGTCGGAGCCCTTGCCCACAGTCACCAAACCGAGGAAGCCTTCCTTCTCCAACTGCTTCTCGTCGCGCACTCTCGCCTTGAGGCCATGCTTTTTCGCGAGCTTTACCGCAATGGCCGCGAAGGTCGCGGGGTCGAGATCCGAGCCGGGAGTGTTGACCCAGTCGCGCAGGTTGTTGATGTGGGGGAACGTGGTGTTCGTCTCGGTGACGAGGGACTCGACCGCCTTGCGATCCGCCGCCTTCACTCGCAACGTGATCTCCGGCAGGGGTTTCTTGCGCGGTTCGCTCTTGTACGTGTCGAAGGAGTAATCGGCGTAGTGCAGGCCCTCGGCGGCCGCGCGCACGTCTTCCGCGGACGCCTTGTCAAGCAGGAAGGTCACGTGCTTCACCGCGCGGCCGCGGGGCGCCCCACCCCCACGGCCTGAGGCCTTTGCGACGCTTTAACGCGTTTCAATCCACGCGCCCACGCGGGGCGCGACCTTCTATTCCGCAGATCCTGGAC
>JBJHDK010000106.1:0-4549 GCA_050486505.1 Fibrobacteria bacterium
AGACAGATGGAAAGGAGCGTCATTGAGATGACGGTGACCCAGGTGACCATTCCTCCCTGCGTCAGCAGGGAGAGAAACGCGGAGTCCAGCATGCGGAAATCCTTTTCTCGAAACAAGCGTCCGATGGAAGCGATGAACAATGCCCGGTGCCCGCGAGAGACTCACGAAGGCTCCGGAGAACCGCCCCTTAAGGTCGAAATTTTGAAGGAAAAAACCAACGCGCCCGGCCGGCCGGCCGGGGTGCTCCGGCGAGAGAGTCAGGCCAGCCGGCGGCGCAGGTTTTCGATGTGTCTGCGGAAGTCTTCGTCGGTTTCGAGCAGTTGCTCGGCCCGTTTCAGACTGTGGATCACCGTGGAATAATCGCGCCCGAAAGCCAGGCCGATGGTGGGGAGCGAGTTGTCGGTCAACTGCCGGGCCAGGCACATGGCGGCGTGGCGGGGCTCCGCGATGTTTTTGCGACGGGTCTGCGACGTCAGCAGGGCCGCGGGGACATTGAACTCCTCGGCCACGGCGTTGATGATGCCGCGCAAGGTCACGCGATGGTTGCGGTTGCGCACCGTGTCACCCAGGATCTGTTTCGCGATGTCGACATTGAGTGGAGCCTGCGTGAAGCACGAGTAGGCGGAAAGCTTGATCAACGTTCCTTCCAGCTCGCGCACGTTCGAAGTCACATGACGGGCCACGTAGGCGAGCACGTCTTCATTGATGCACGATTCCGGGTCGGATTCGGCCTTGTGACGCAAGATCGCGAGCCGGGTTTCGAGGCCGGGTGGCTGCAGGTCGGCCAGCAGGCCGTTGTCGAAGCGCGAGATCAACCGCGAGTGCAGTCCATCGATGAGCGCTGGCGGGCGATCCGAAGTGATGACGATCTGACGGTTGTACGAGAGCAGCGCGCTCAGGATGTTGAAGAACTCGTCCTGGGTTCCCGGCTTCCCCGCGAGGAACTGGATGTCATCGATGAGGAGAACGTCCGCATCCTGATAGGACTTGTAGAATGCCCGTGAGTCCTTGTTCTTTTGCACGAATGCGATGTATTCGCGGGTGAACTCCTCCGATGTGCGATAAACGATCTTGCGGGCGGTCTCGTTTTCACGGCAGAAGTTCCCGATGGCCTGCAGCAAGTGGGTTTTACCCATTCCCGCGCCCCCATGCAGAATCAAGGGGTTGAAATTGTTGCGGCCGGGAGAAGCCGCCACGTTGACGCAGGCCTCGTGGGCGAATTGGTTGCATTCGCCCACCACGAAGTTCTCGAAGGTGTGCCTCGCCTGGATCGGGATAGTGCTGTCGACGATCGACGGCTCACCTTCGTGGACGAGCCTGGCCGGCATTGTACCGGTCTCTTCGTTTTCTGAAACCGGGTGGAACGGGGACTCTTCGATGCCTGGCGTTTGCGCAATGGCGAAACGTACCGGAATCATCCTCCCTGAGATGGTTTGAGTTGCGTCTTCAAGAGCCTGCCTGTAGTGGTGCTCGACGTAGTCGAGAACGAAGGCATTTGGAACCCCGATGCACCAGCCGTCTTCGTTGGCTTCAACGAGGTGAAGGTGGGTGAACCAAGTGTTGTACGCGGTTTCCGGGACCCTGTCGCGCAGTGAATTTGTCACGGCAGCCCAAAGTCTTGGGAGAGGGTGTCCCATGTCGAGGGAATTTGCAATCATCGGTCTTCGCAGTCTTCGTTTTTCTCTTTGGGGATGCGATAAGATAATACCGCCCCCTCGCACTCGCCCGGGATTCTTTCGCAAAAGTTTTCCACGCTTATCCCCATTTGACACACGTACTCTTGCGCGCTTTTTCGCGGGCAAAATGTCATATCAACCCGCTATTCACAGTGAATAAACGCGCGAGGAATTGACTGTCAACGATCGCGCACTGGCGCGATGCACGGGGATGATTTCCTAATTTGCCGCCGTGCACCCGTTCCCCCTTTTGAGGTTTTCGCCGATCCTGCTTCCCAAGCCATGGGGGGGGCATGGATTGTGGGAAATTCTCCGCAAGGGGCACCCCGGAGATGAAGGGGTGGGGGAGTCGTGGGAACTTTCCGATCGTACAACGGCTGAATCAATCGTGCTCGATGGGGCGCTGCACGGCACGGGCTTGCGCCATTTGATGGAGAGAAACCCCGTGGCGTTGGCGGGGACGGTTCCCGTCGATGGGCGCTTCCCGTTGCTCTACAAGTTCATCTCGGCGAAGGAAAATCTGTCGGTACAGGTGCATCCCGGCTCCGGCAGCGGGCTTGGTGAGCCCAAGACGGAATGTTGGTATGTCATCGACGCGGAACCTGGCGCCGAACTGATTGTCGGCATTCGCGACGACGGGGGCACACGTGAATCCGTGCTTGCAGTGCTCAAATCGCCGGATTGCGAGCGCGTGCTGCAGCGCCTGCCGGCGCGGCGGGGAGACGTGTTTTTCATCCCCGCAGGAACCGTTCATGCGATCACGGGCGGGGTGTTGTTGTACGAGGTTCAACAAAACTCGGATACCACCTTCCGGCTGTACGACTGGGGGCGCGTCGATTCCGAAGGCAAGCCGCGTGCGCTGCATGTCGATGAGGCCGCGCAGGTCGCCGACCTGACGCCGCGTACGGGTTACGCCATTCCCGCAGTGCGGACCCCGCAGGAAACCCATGCTGAGGAATGGCTGGTGGCGTGCCCCCATTTCGTCCTGATGAAATGGAGTGGCTTCAGGGCTCCTGCCCGCCTTGCGACGAACGGGCGGTTTCGCGTGATCAGCACGGTCTCCGGAACCTTGATGGTGGAGGACGAAACGGGTGAGGTCGTCCGGCTCGGAAAGGGTGAGACAATGCTCGTGCCCGCTTGCCATGCCTCCGTCCTGATTCGGGGAGACTCAAGGGCAGAGTGCATCATCAGCTTCGTGCCTGAAGTGCGGGAGGATGTTTTGGAGCCTCTGAGGCGTGCAGGGGTTCCCACCGATCAGGTCTCGAGGCTCTTTGGCCCCCCCGGCATCCAGGTCTGAGGGCATCGTATCCGCAGGAAAAAGACCCCCCGTCGCTGTTGCAACGGGGGGTCTTTTGATGCTCGCCAGGGGTTAGAACAGCAGCTTGAAGTTCACTCCGTTCACGATGCTGATGGCGGATCCTGCCGAGGCCAGGACGAGTTCGGGCTGGAGATCCAGGTTCACGCCGAAGCGGGTGGAGACGATGATACGATCCAGCAACAGTACTTCGGGCTGAAAGCCTCCGAAGGCCGTGATGCGAAGATTGTCATTCGGCTGGTCCAGAATGCTGAAAACGCCTCCGACAGCGAGGTGGTTGCTGACCATGCCCCAGTTGTTGGTTTCCATCAGATAGAAGCCCGAGATGCCCATGGAGAACTTGTCGTTTGCACCGTTGTCGAATTTGAGGCCTGCGCCGACGTCGAGATTCGCGCCTTCACCAAGGTTCATGCGTCCGGTGATGTGCCCGAGGTTGGCGTCGTAGCCGAGCGCCGAGAACGGGAGGCCGAAGGGCGCCTGGGCGTGGACGCTGACGGCGAAGCCGAGGGCGGCGGCGAGAAGGGCGATTTTTTTCATGGAGACTCCTTGGAGGGGTTGGGATGAGTGAGTGGTTTGGTGTTGGGGTCAGCGGGCCTGGAACCCGGTGCCGCCTGCATTGGAGCCGCGGGCGTCGAATTCGGACTCGGCCGTGGAGGATGCGCCGCCGCTGAAGCCGGTTCCGCCGGCATTCGAAGTTGAGGCGTTGAATGCCGCTCCCGCGGCAGAAGACGTCTGGGCGGCGAATGTGGTCCATTTCAGGTCGCCGAAGAGATCGGAAAGGCCCGTGCCGCCGCAGATGCAGTTGAGAAGCTGCTGGGGGTTGTCGAATCGATCCATGATGGCATCGACATCATCCACGGTTCCGGAACCCGTGATGCCGAAGCACGCGAGGTAGTCGCGGAAGGATTGCGGGACGCCTTCAACACCAGGCTCGTACATGTCCCGGAAGAGCTGCGCGAGTTTGGGGCAACCGATGCGCTCCAGCTCCGATGCGAACCCGTCGATGAAGTCCCCCTCGAAAACGGTCTTGGCAAGCCCTGACGCGGATTCTTCGACGAACTGGATCCGCTGCGAATCCATCTGGCGCGTTTCGGCGGTCTTGTCCTGTTCCACGCCGAGGCAACCGGCAAGGGAAAGAATCGCTGCTGCCGGGAAAAACTTGAGTCCGAGGCTGGCGTTCATGATGGTGCTCCTTCAGGGTTGCAGGAATTATAGCGCCGGGATTGCTGTTCGTGTTGCAGATTGACTTGAAAATGTTTGCCACCACGTATCGTGGAGTGGCACAATGGAAGTTTTTTCGCATCCTCCTCCGGTATGTGCTCCCCTCGAACGAAAAAGCCCGCTCCCGTTGCCGGGGCGGGCCTTTTCACGAAGCGGTTCCGGTCAAAGCTTTATCTTGAAGCTTGCACCGTTGACGATGCTGATTCCGTTTCCGCTGGTGTTCAGAATCAAATCGGGGGCGACATCGAGGTTGAAGCCGAAGCGGGTCGAGAGAATCACGCGCTCCATCACCGTGATTTCGGGTTGGAAGCCGACCAGCAAGGTGATTCCGAGATCC
>JBJHDK010000107.1:0-4345 GCA_050486505.1 Fibrobacteria bacterium
GTTGAAAAGAGACCAAAGACCAAAAGGGGGATGAGATATCGCATAATGACTCCTGTTCGCCGCAGAGGCTTGTTGTCGATGCAGAGTTCCCGTACCGTTTCTTACTTCTGTTTATGATGTCTTGATGCCATTCAGTATGGTTGCCAAGGCAAGCAACTTGCCGTTATATAGCCCCCCCCCCCCCGGTCTTTGTGGGTAAAACTTCAGTAAAATATTATGTGTCGTGTCGATTGATATTAAGTAGCTGAGCATGAATTTTCATGATGTAGCGAGATTCCTTCGAAATCAGGGCGTCCTTTGGTCAAGTTCCAGATTGATGACCCGCCCGCATACGACCTTGAAACACGCCGTGGCAACGATGCTCCCTTCGGGTGGATTCCCCGGCCATCCCCTCACGGCTTCTTCGTAGCGGATCGCCAGGAATCCCTCCAACCGTTCCTGCTCCTTGCGAAACGGAGTATGGTACCCCAACTCCCAATCCCCCCACGTCCGTTCCCCGATTCCGTAGAGGCTGGCTGCCTGTTTGCGATCCAGACCCAAGGCGCGACGGAAGGCGAAGAGCCGTTCGGGTAAGTTCGTCCGGGATGGGGGGAAGGGGTCGTACCCGAGGAAACGAAGGATGCCGGGGATACCCCCGATCCGTGGTTCGGAAACCCCCAGTTCCCACAGCAAAAGGTTCCGTTCCTTGGTGCCGATTAGGCGGGCTGCGGCCTCTGGAGAGAACTTCCGGCGATACCGGGCAAGCCAGATGTGATTCCCAATGTGGACGAGCTTCAGGGGGCTTTCTGTCTTTTTTGACGCTTTTAGCGTAACCGGAGTCTGGAACAAAAGAGCAACGCGAAGGTGTTTTTGTGGCCGGCTTTTGGAATTGAATCGTTGTACCTGTCGTCCCGAAATGCTCGAGCGTTACCGCTCGCGTCTCTCCGGCCCGCTCCTCGATCGCATCGATCTCCATCTCGAAGTGCCCTCTCTTGGTGTTGAGGAAGTGATCGCGGACAAGTGGGAGGAATCCTCCGAGTCGATTCGCACGCGCGTGCTGCGGGCACGTGAGGTACAGATCGCGCGCTTCCGTGATCAGGACGGCGTGCATTGCAACGCGCACATGGCCACGCGGGAGATTCGGAGGCACTGTGCCTTGTCAGTTCCATGCCGGGGGCTTTTGCGGGGCGCGGTGGAGTCGCTGGGGCTCTCCGCGCGGGCGTTCGACCGCATCCTCAAGGTGGCGCGCACGCTAGCGGACTTGGACGGCGCGGATGCGATCGCGGAGCGGCACGTCGCGGAGGCGATTCACTACCGGAGTTTGGATCGGAAGGTGGCTTCATGAAGTTTTTGTGAGAGGTCCGTTAAGAATCCTTATCACAATCCCTCGGATTTTACACGGTTTTTATGCCGGCTGACGGTTTTTTAGGCTGGATTTATTTGTTGCGAAATACCTTCTCTCTCGCATTCAGGAGGTGAGATGGAAACCGTACTCGTTGGTCTGATCGCATTGGGTCTCTTCGCTTACCTCTTCGCGGCCATGGTCTGGCCGGAGAAATTCTAGGAGCACCGCCATGAACCGTTCCAAGACGTCCCTGCTCGACTGGAAAATCGTGCGCCCCGCAATCGGGGGCTCGTTCACGAAGCTGAATCCGCGCCTGATGGTCAAGAACCCCGTGATGTTCGTGACCCTGGTCGGGGCGGTATTGGCCACCTTGAGTATTTTCAGCGCCCCGACCGCCGAGCGCGGTTTCGTGGCCCAGCTCGCCTTCTGGCTCTGGTTCACGGTCCTGTTCGCCAACTTCGCGGAGGCCGTGGCCGAAGGACGGGGCAAGGCCCAGGCCGAGGCCCTGCGCAGGGCACGCGGCGAGACTATGGCGCGACGCTTGCGCAACGGGAATGAGGAAGCCGTCGCGGCCCCCGAACTGCAAAAGGGGGACGTGGTGGTGTGCGAGGCGGGTGATGTGATCCCCGCTGACGGCGAGGTGATCGAAGGCATCGCCAGCGTGGATGAATCGGCGATCACCGGCGAATCGGCCCCGGTGATCCGGGAAAGCGGCGGTGACCGCAGCGCGGTGACGGGGGGAACGCGGGTGCTCAGCGATCGCGTCCTCGTCCGCGTCACCATGGAGCGCGGCCACGGGTTTCTGGATCGCATGATCGCCTTGGTGGAGGGGGCGAAGCGGCAAAAGACTCCCAATGAAATCGCCCTGACCATCCTCCTGTCCGCGCTGACTTTGGTGTTCCTGCTGGTATGCGTCACCCTGAAGCCTTTCGGGCTCTTTGCCGGAACGCTCTTTTCCCTTCACGTGCTGATCGCCCTGCTGGTGTGCCTGATCCCCACCACCATCGGGGGGCTCCTCAGCGCCATCGGCATCGCGGGTATGGATCGCCTGATGCAACGCAACGTCATGGCGATGAGCGGGCGCGCGGTCGAAGCGGCAGGCGACGTGGATATCCTGCTTTTGGACAAGACGGGCACCATCACCTTGGGCAACCGCATGGCCTCTGCATTCTTTCCGGCTCCCGGAATCGGGGAGCGCGAGTTGGCGGATGGCGCTCAATTGGCATCGCTGGCCGACGAAACCCCGGAAGGGCGCAGCATCGTCGTGCTGGCCAAGGAAAGGTTCGGCTTGCGCGGTCGCGAGGTTGCGGCCCCGCATGCCGAGTTCGTTCCCTTCACGGCCCAAACGCGCCTTAGCGGCGTGAACCTGGGCGATCGGCAGATCCGCAAGGGGGCCGTGGATGCCATACGCAAGCGTCTCGAAGAATCCGGCGCGCCGTTCCCGGCGGCCGTGGAGCGGGACATCACGGAAATTTCGGTGCGGGGCAGCACACCCTTGGCGGTCAGCGACGGCGCGCGGCTCCTGGGGGTCGTGGAACTCAAGGACATCGTCAAGGGCGGCATCCGGGAGCGCTTCGAGGCCCTGCGGAGCATGGGTATCAAGACCATCATGATCACCGGAGACAATCCGCTGACGGCGGCGGCGATCGCGGCGGAAGCCGGGGTGGACGACTTCATCGCCGAAGCCACGCCCGAGACCAAGCTGAAGCGGATCCGCGATGAACAGGCGGCAGGCCACCTCGTGGCCATGACCGGCGATGGAACCAACGACGCACCGGCCCTGGCCCAGGCCGACGTGGGCGTCGCCATGAACACCGGGACCCAGGCTGCGCGCGAGGCGGGCAACATGGTGGATCTCGACAGCAATCCGACCAAGCTGATGGAAATCGTGGAAATCGGCAAACAACTCATCATGACGCGCGGCGCCCTGACGACATTCAGCTTGTCGAATGATCTGGCCAAGTATTTCGCCATTCTTCCCGCCTTGTTCGTCGGATTGTACGCGGGTACCGGTGCCGGAGAAACGCTCAAAGCCCTGGACATCATGCACTTGGGATCGCCTCAATCCGCAATTCTGAGTGCCGTCATATTCAACGCCCTGATTATCGTCGCGTTGATTCCCCTTGCCCTGCGCGGGGTGCAGTACCGCCCGTTGGGCGCGGCCACCATATTGCGGCGCAACCTTTTGCTCTATGGCCTGGGCGGCGTTATCGCCCCCTTCGCCGGCATCAAACTGATCGATCTCGCCCTGAACGCTCTGTCCTTGGCCTAGGAGAATCCATGATCTGGCTGTTTTTGTTGCTCGGGCTCGCGACCTTCGGCCTCCTGTTCGCGCTGGTGGCCGGAGCGGAACGCATGAATTAAGGAGAAACGCATGAACCCAATTTTCTTCATCCTTCTAATCGTCGGATCGGCCGCGCTGCTCTCATGGCCGCTGGGTGCCTACATGAAATGGGCCATGGACCCGGATCAACCGGAACGCGGCGTCGCCGGGTGGAAAAACCGTGCTTTCCGCCTGCTGGGAGGCCGCTTCCTCGACGCGAGGCAGAACTGGAAGCAGTACGCGATTTCCATGCTGGTGTTCAACGCGGTCATGTTCCTGGCATGCTTTGGTCTGCTGGCATTGCAGCACTACTTGCCGCTGAACCCGGACGGCAAGGGGGCGCTCGAAGGCAGCCTGATCTTCAACACCGCGGCTTCGTTTACCACCAATACGAATCTCCAGCACTACTCCGGCGAGGAACATGTCAACGTCGGCTGCGGGCAGGACATCTCCATCCGGGAGCTTGCCGAGCTCGTCCGGGAGGTGGTGGGGTACGACGGGGACCTCGTCTTCGACACCTCGATGCCCGACGGGATGCCGCGGAAGCTCCTCGACGTCACCCGGCTTCAGACGCTCAACTGGCAGCCCAGAATCGGTCTGCGCGAGGGGGTCGCCTCCGCCTACCGATGGTTCGTCGACAACGCGGCTCCCGTCCGCCGCTGACCCCGGATCCGCACCGCGGCGGTGCTCGCAAGGAT
>JBJHDK010000108.1:0-4321 GCA_050486505.1 Fibrobacteria bacterium
GCCGGAGGCCCTCCCTTTTCTTGTGCGAGGGAGACACGGACGGTCTCCCCCCTCTCTCCGGATGCTCAAGCGTGCGTCGTGGACTGGAAGTCGGGGTAGGCGGACATGCCATGCTCTCCGATGTCCAGGCCTTCCTCTTCCTCCTCGGCGCTGACACGCAGGCCCATGACGGCCTTGACGGCGGCGAAGATGATGAGGGCGGGGATGAACGCACCCAAGCCGTAGGCGATGATGCCGACGATCTGATAGCCCAGCTGACCCATTCCGGCCATGTCGCCGAAGAGGCCGACGGCAAGGGTTCCCCAGATGCCGCAGGTCAAGTGCACCGAGATCGCACCGACCGGATCATCGATCTTGACGCGATCGAAGAAGTACACGCTGAAGACCACGATCACACCGGCGATGAGACCGATCACGATGGACGAGGTCATGCCCATGAGGTCGGCGCCGGCGGTGATGCCGACGAGGCCGCCGAGCACCCCGTTCAGGGCCATGGTCAAGTCGGGCTTCTTCGCGGTGGCCCACGAAGTGAACATCGCCGCGATCGCGCCGGCAGCGGCTGCCAGTGCCGTATTAACCAGCGTGAGCGACACGTCGGCGGCATCTGCGGTCAGTACCGATCCGCCGTTGAAGCCGAACCAGCCCAGCCACAGGAGAAAGACACCGATCGTGGCCAGTGCAAGGCTGTGGCCCGGGATCGGGCGGATCTTGCCGTCGACGTACTTGCCGCGACGCGCACCGACCATGATGGCGCCTGCGAGAGCGGCCCAGCCACCCACGGAGTGCACGATGCTGGAACCCGCGAAGTCGTAGAAGCCCATCGCGTCGAGCCATCCCTCGCCCCACTGCCAGGAACCCAGCACGGGGTAGACGAAGGCGACGTAGATCGTCGCGAACACCATGAAGCTCGCGAGCTTGATGCGCTCGGCCACGGCACCCGAAACGATGGTGACGCAGGTAGCGGCGAACATCGCCTGGAACAGGAAATCCGTCCAGTAGGTGTAGCCTTCGCTGTATTCCGCAGTCACTGCGGCAGCATCCGCGGCGATTCCGAAGCCCGCGAACCCGAAGATGCCCATGGAGCCTTCGGCGAATCCGGGATACATCAAGTTGAAGCCGACCAGCGCATAGGTGATAATGCCGATGCTGATGATGAACACATTCTTGAAGAGAACGTTCACTGTGTTCTTCGAACGCGTCAGGCCCGATTCAAGCGTCGCGAAACCAAGGTGCATGAGGAACACCAAGGCTGCTGCGATCATCATCCACAGGTTGTTGACGGTGAACATTTCAAGAGACACCGCCTCCTCCTCTGCGAAGGCTCCCGTGGCCATGAACATCACGGCCAAGGGAATCATTGCGGCGTAGCGCGACCAACGGGATTCTTTTCGCATATCAACTCCTCGATTGTTGGAAACCAGGCTTGGGGTCTTTGCGAAGGACCACATGGTCCCTCACCGGTCCACCCCGGATACAAGCACCCGCCATGCCAGTCGAAAAACGCGCGTTTGGGGGCACCCGGACTGACACTTTTTGCGAAATCGGTGGACAAAGAAGTTTGTGACACTATTTGTCATTTTTCTCTCTTCGAATTGCCACTTTCAGAATGCCAGATAGCGCCGCGCCTGTTCGTCATCAAGCGCCGAAATTTCGCCGGAAACAGCAACAGCACCACGTTCCAGAATGGTATACGTGTCAGCAAGCCTCTTCGCGAATTCGAGGTACTGTTCGACCAGGAGGATGGCGAGGTCACCCTGTGCCTTCAGGCCCTCCAGAACCCTGCCGATATCTTCCACGATGGAAGGCTGGATCCCCTCGGTCGGCTCATCCAGCAACAGGACACGCGGCTTACCCAGCAAGGCGCGGGCAATGGCAAGCTGCTGCTGCTGCCCGCCGCTCAAGTTGCCCCCCAGTCGTTTCTCCATTTTGGCCAGGAAAGGGAACAGGTCATACACCTCTTCCTTCGGCAAGCGACGGGGCCGGGGACCGGGGCGAGCCTCCAGGCCCATCCACAGGTTTTCCTCGACGGTAAGCTTGGGAAAGATTTCGCGCCCCTGGGGCACATAGGCGATTCCGGCCCGGGCCCTGTCCTCCGGGGCCGACTTCGTCAGGTCCTTGTCCTCCAGGCACACCGTTCCGGAGCGAGCGCGCAAAACTCCCGCCACAGCCTTGAGCAAGGTGGTCTTCCCCACCCCGTTGCGCCCCATGAGGGCGGTGAGCTTGCCGGACTCCACCCGAAGGTCGACCCCGCGCAGAATACGGCTTTCTCCGTAGTACACGTCGAGCGCTGTGACTTCAAGCATTGGCGGCGTCCTTGCCCTTCTCCCGGGCACGCCCGAGGTATTGCTCGATGACGGCGGGGTCGTTCTGAACCTTGTCCATGCTCCCTTCGGTGAGCACCTTGCCTTCGCACAACACGGTGACCTTGGTCTCCAACTGGCGCACGAACTCCATATCGTGCTCGATGACGATCACGGATCTTTCCCTGGATAGCGACTTGAGCAGCTCCCCGGTCTTGCGGGTTTCCTCGTCGCTCATGCCGGCGGCGGGCTCGTCGATCAACATCAACTCCGGTTCCATCACCAGCAACATGCCGATCTCGAGCCATTGTTTCTGGCCGTGCGACAACATGCCCGCGACACGTTCCAGTTCTCCCGCGAGCCCGACGGTTTCGGCCACTGCGACGAGCCTGTCGCGTTCCGCGGAACCGACGCGCCCGAACAGGGAACGCAAGACACCGCGATCTTCCTTGCGCGCGAGCAACAGGTTGTCGAAGACCGTGAGTGTCCCGAAGACGGAGGGGTTCTGGAACTTGCGCCCCACCCCCATGTCGACGATCCCCTTCTCATCCAGCTTGAGCAGGTCTTGCTCGCGCAGGAAGACCTGCCCCTCGTCGGGCTTGGTCTTGCCGCACAAGACATCCATGAAGGTGGTCTTGCCCGCGCCGTTGGGGCCGATGACGGCGCGCAGTTCGCGCTCGCCCAGGCCGAAGTAGGTGATGTCAAGTGCCTTGAACCCATCGAAGGAGACGGAAAGGTCCTGGACGTAGAGAAGACGTTCACTCATGCCGCCGTCCCCCGTCGCTTGCGCCACAGCAACCACTGTTCGCGCAGGGTGTGCCCCAGGCCGGTGATGCCGTTGGGCATGAAAAGAACCACCGCAATGAAAAGTCCTCCCAGAACATAGAGCCAGGCACCGGGCAGGAACCCGGTAAGCCAGCTGTAAAGGAGACTGATGCCAACCGCGCCGATGATCGGCCCCATCAGTGTTGCGCGCCCGCCGACGGCCACCCACACCACCATCTCGAGGGAGCTGCGGACATCCATGCGACCTGGGGTGATGATCCCGGTCTGCGGCACGTAAAGCATGCCGCCAATGCCCGCCAGGATCGCCGCGACGCAGAAAATGACCAGCTTGTAGCGAGCAACGGGGATTCCGGTGAAGCGCACGCGCATTTCGCTGTCGCGAATGGCAACCAGGGTCTTTCCGAACTTGGAACGCACAAGGAAGCTGCAGACGAAATACGCCAGCACCACCGCCGCGGCGGAAACCATGTACAACCCGAAGCGGGTGGAAGAGTCTCCCAGCGGGAACCCGAGCAGGGTCTTGAAATCGGTGAGGCCGTTGGTTCCGCCCAGGCGCGTCTCGTTACGGAGGAAGACCAGCCACATGGCCAGGGCGAGCGCCTGGGTGATGATGGCGAAGTACACCCCCTTGATGCGGCTCCTGAAGGCGAGGAACCCGAAGACGAAGGCCGCCGCACCCGGAACCAGGACTCCGAGCACCAACATCGCCGAAAAGGAGTGGAAGGGTTTCCAGAACCACGGAAGCTCCGTCACGCCGGTCCAGACCATGAAGTCGGGCAAGGCGCTGCCATACACACCTTGGTCGCCCGTCACCAGCAGCATGTGCATGCCGATGCAATAGCCGCCCAGGCAGAAGAAGAACGCTTGGCAAAGGGAAAGAATTCCGGTATGCCCCCAGATCAATCCGATTCCGAGGGCCGCGAGGGCGAAGCAGAGGTAACGCCCCAGCAGATTGAGGTTGAGGTCGGAGAGGATTCCCGCGAGATTGAACGCGGGAATGACGGCCAGCAAGACAACCGCGAGCAGGATGCCCGGAAGCTGGCGCGCGATGGTGCCGCGAACCTGGTCAGTTGTCTTCATGCCTGCCTTTCGCGGGAAAGATTCCCGATGGCTTCCATTGCAGGAAGAGAATGACCAGGCCGAGGAGGATGACCTTGGCATACACCGCCTGGAAAACCGGCTCGAGGAACTTGTTGAGCACGCCGATGCCAAGCCCAGCGGCGACGGTTCCCGCG
>JBJHDK010000109.1:0-4312 GCA_050486505.1 Fibrobacteria bacterium
CCAGGACAGCAAGGAGCGCGGCCTCGACCGGCTCCTCTTCGGCCTCGGGATCCGCTTCATCGGCAAGACCTCGGCCAAGCTGCTGGCTCGGCAGTTCGGTACGCTCGACCGCATTTCCGGCGCGTCCGTGGAGGAGCTTGAAGCCATACACGAAGTGGGCGGACGCATGGCCAACGCCCTGTTCGATTATTTTCATAACGAATCAAATATCCGTCTGTTACAGAAACTCAAGGAGATGGGGGTCCAGGTCTCTTACGATGCTCCGGAAGGGGAACAACCCTTGACCGGACAGACCTGGGTCATCACGGGAACGCTGCCGTCGTGGAGCCGCGACGAAGCCCGCGAAGTCCTGGAGAACGCAGGAGCCCGCGTGACCGACTCCGTGTCGAAAAAGACCACCGCCCTGCTGGCCGGCGAGGCGGCGGGCAGCAAGCTGGACAAGGCCACGAAGCTGGGGGTTCCGGTGAAGACGGAGGCCGAGGTCAGGGAGATGATGGGACTCAGACCTGAAAGTGATGAGCGATGAATGCGGAGTGCTGTACCCGTTACTTCCTCGCCCCTCCCCCTTGACCGCCCTCGCACGCGTTTTTATCCTTCTCATCCGCTTGCAGGGAAACCTGAAAGCGGCCTCGCGGGTTTAGCTCAGTTGGTAGAGCATCTCCTTGCCAAGGAGAAGGTCGAGCGTTCGAGTCGCTTAACCCGCTCCAAAAAGCCTCCGGAATCTCCGGGGGCTTTTTGCGTTTATGGAGTTTATGCAGGGCGGCGGGCTTTAGAAGCTGACGGCCTTGCGATACACGTCCGCGCCGCTGCGGACCTCAACCACATGGACGCCCTTGGTTCCCGAAGGCAGGCGAAACTCCACCGAGCCCCCCCCGGAACCGTTCCGCCGCGCAAGGACGCGCCCCTTCACGTCACCCAAGGCGACCTGATACGGATGCATCACATCGACATGCACGCGCAACAGACCGGGGCTGCGATCGAACCACACGCGGCTCGCAAGCGGGGAAACCGGCGAGGCTCCCGTCACGCGCGTGGGATCTCCCGGTTCCCATGTTCTCGGGGAGATCCAGTTCTGGACATAGGTGGCTTCGTCGGTGAAGTTGGGCAGGCCGTCGGCGGACTTAAGATTGTTGAATGCGAACTTGGTGTACCAGTGCGTGGTGGTGTCACCGCGGGGTTCCTGATTCAGGCGGCGGATTCCCGGAACGGCAAGGTGAATGCGGAGGCTGTCCGCGGAGACGGCCACCGAAGCCACCGGCCGGTTGACGAAGGCGTTCAATCCACCCCCGTACTGGAGCTGACGCACCCAACGGCGTTGCTGTACGGTGAAGTTCGCCACGCTGACCGAATCCGGGTCGACCTTTTCGGAGAGGATCAGTTCGTAGCCGTCCACCAGTGAACGCACCTTGAGGACCTCGAACTGGCGTGCCGCTGTGTCGGGAACGAAACGGTACAGGAGTTGGCTCCGCGGGGTCTGAAAGACATTGTTTCCGGTTGCCCAGTTACCGATGTTCCTCAGCGTTCCCGCATAAATGGCGCCATCGGGCCCGTACGCGAGCCGGTTGATCGCATGGCTTGCGGTGCCGATGGCAGGATCGGCATGGTGCCCGACGAACCAGAAAGCCGCGCCCTGCACCCGCATGACCCCGTTGGTGTCGGGGAGCGAGTCGAAGGCCACCCGCGCAATGCCCCTGGAATTGATGCTGCCGACGAGCCAGTTCCCGGCATACGGGCCGGCGGGGATGTACATCGGCTGTGCCGCGGAACGCCACCCTTGCTCGCTGAAATCCATCACCGCCACCGAAGGTTCGTACTGAAGCCCCCCAAGGTCAAAAGCGGCCTGCCCCCAGTTGGGCGTATACCCCGGACCCTGCCGGTAACCGAAATACTGGTTGGTGAACGCCTTGACCGGGAAAAGTTCCTCCAAGGGACGATACCCCCCTTGGTTGTCTGAAACAAGAGCAAAATCGGGACCCTTGCCGAAGCCTCCCGGCGAACGGATCCCACCGGCGGCACGGTGCGTCGAGGTATCCCACTGGGTCACGCCAGGCTCGAAAACGAGAATCGACCCGCTGAAGAAAGAGACCGGGTCAAGGGTCGCGAAACCACCGCCGGCAAAGGTGGCACCTGAATAGGCCGCATGAATTTTCCCTTGGTGATAGTAGGGCGAATACATGTACTGATGCCAAAAAGAGTTCTGATCCGTCCACCCGCCCGGAGGGCTCCCCGTAATGCCGCCGGAGGGCCCCTGCTGCGGGGCAGGAAACCGGAAATTGAAGGGGGCCAGGTGACCGTTGTAAAGCGACGGTGTCGGCATCTGCAGGCGCGCTTCGCGGTTGTTGAAAAGCGAAGCCGAATCCAGCATCGGACTGTTCGTGGGAACGCGATAGAACGTATCCATGTCTGCGACATAGATCGTATCGTTGACCACGACCAAGCCCGTCGGCAACTTGAATCCGGTCGCGATATCCTGAACGTAGAGCGAGTCCTGCCCGCCGAAGCCGTGCAACAGCGTCACCTTGCTTCGTGCGCTGCCCGGGTAAGGCATGTTGCCTTGGAACACCGCATCGCTGGTGAGCAGCACCATGCGCCCGTCGGAGAGCCAGTCGATCCCGTACACCCCGATGCACCCCAGGTTCATGCCCGAACAGGTCCCGAGTGGAATGGGAACATACCCCTGCATCGCGTAACGCAAGTTGGGAGTGGCGGGGCGCGCCGCCTCGGCCCCCAACCAGGCGCAGACCAGAACACACACCCACATCCGCCCCAGCGTTCCGACTGTCATACGGACCCCCAGTCTTCGAGTATCCAAACTTTTTCGGAAGAACGTCGGCCTGCCTTAAGGAATCCAGCGATACCGCAACACGCCACGCGATAGATGCGCTGGAAGCTCGAGACGGCTTCCGGGCTCGAGATTGCGGGCGGCCCAGACGACCCGACCCGAAAGATCGGTCACCCGGATTCCGCGGGCATCGTGCGGAACCGTCAGCACGTGACCGCCTTCGAGCTTGGCAAGCAGCCCGGCCCGTGCCCGCGAATCACGCGCACCCGCCAGGGCGTGCAGGCCGGTACCCGTGGTATCGGGAGGGACAATGGTCGTATCGGGTGGCGTGGTCGTATCGGGCACGGGCTCGGTGGCCGGCCACAGGGAGTCCGAGGTCACCCGGAACGCCATCCCCCGGGTCTGGATGTTTCCGGTGTTGTGGTCGCGCAGGATGTAGTACATGTTCCCGTCGCGCCCGAAACGCAGGCCCGTGGGGTAGGAAAGGCCATGGGCGAAGTCGGTGACCGTTCCGGTCTCCGGATTGATCCGGCGGATCCAGCCCTGGCAGAAGTCCGTGACGAAGTAATGCCCCGTGAACCACGGGGGAAAACGCACCGAATCGGGGACATAAAAATCCCCGCCGATCACGGCGCAGCCGTCGCCCCGCTGGTAGGCATAGACCGGGTCGACGTATTCCGTGGCCTCGACGGGCCCTTCCCAGATATGCCACGCATAGTGGCCCTCGCGAACGATTTCATTCACTTCTTCCCATTGGTTGCTGCCCACGTCTGCAACATAGAGCTTGTTCGTTCCGCGCTTCATTGCCATCGTGAACGGACTGCGGAGCCCACGGGCCCAGATGGCGCGGTTCTGTCCGCTGGCGGTATTGTAGTACGGGTTGTCCTCCGGGATGCTGCCGTCGGGGTTGAAGCGCAGAACCTTGCCGAACACCGATTGCAGGTTCGGCGCCGTGGCCGGGGACTCATGATCCCCGAGCGCGACATACAGTTTTCCGTCGGCTCCGAACTCGATGCCTCCCCCCATGTGCCAGATCGCATGGTTCGTTCCGCTTCTGAAAGCCAAGGTGGGGAATTCAATCACGACTTCAAGCGAAGCGGCATCGGCGGTGTCTCCCACGGCCGTCACCCGGATCACCCTGTTGTGCAAGGTCGGGGTGGCTGCCGTGTGAAAGAGGTAAATGTGGCCGGTGGTGTCGAAGCCGGGATCCAAGGCGACCCCCATGAGGCCCCGCTCTCCCTGGAAGTTCATGTTCGGCACCGTGAAAAAGGGCTGCGGCAACAGCGTGTCCCCCTTGACGATACGCACCACGCCCTCCTGCTGCAAGATGAGAAGGCGCGAATCGGGCATCACGGCCAGCCCCGAAGGGCTCCGCAGGTTGTGCGCGAGGCGTTTTTCGGAAAACCCCGGCGGCAAGCTCGCGGAGGCCGCGATTGAAACAATGCAACTCAATGCAAAACATGATGTTATGAAAAATTTTGCAGACATGCCTCGCCTTTCCCAGTGTACGGGAGCCTCCACAAGCTCCTC
>JBJHDK010000110.1:0-4201 GCA_050486505.1 Fibrobacteria bacterium
GCACGGTCCAGGCCGGGTGCACCATGAGATCCTTGAGCACCGGGTTCCAGCGGGTGGGGTTGTTCTCGAACTCCTTCATGCCGTGGAGTGTCCACAGGGCGTGAAGAACGGGGCCGTCGATGCCGACCGCATCGACGGAGCGATGCTGGGTGAGAACGGTCTGCAGCATGTTGAGCACGGAGTCGCGCTCGGCGGTGGTCAAGGTCTTGCCGAGGAGCAGGCGCTGGGCGTGCATGCGCCAGACGAAGTTCCGGTTCCAGAACGTGCCGACGAGATCCGCCAAGGAGTAGTTGGTCAGGTCGAGAACCGGCTCGGTGGCACCGTTTTCGGGGATGATGCGGTAGAGGCGGCTGGCGTGCTTGGCACGGAGCGGGTGACGGTAGGCCGCGTTGGTGGCCGGGGTCGCCGGGTTGTGCAGGAAGAGGTAGTTGTGCCAGTCGAGCACCCAGAGGGCGCCATCGGGGCCGGTGCGCACCTTGAGGGGGGCGGTCCAGGCGTCAGGCGAGGAGAACAGGTTGGAGCGCGCCGGGCCGGGCATCCGCACCGCGTCCCAGCTGCTGCCGTTGATCACGAGGCTGTCCATGTTGCACAGCTTGGTGGAGCCGTCGCAGACGAAAGCGAAGCGGTTCCAGTACTTCTGGGGCAGGAGGCGCGAGGTGTAGAAATCGTGACCGGTGGTCGCGGTGGACGTGGAGACACGGAAGGTCTGGCCGTCGAAGTTGCGGGTGGCGGTGTTGGAGCCTTCCCAGTAGTAGGCATCGTCGGTGACGGGGAAGTAGACGTGCCCGTCGCCGGCGCTGTTCGTGTTACAGGAGGGGCTGCCGACGAGCGTGCTGACGGTACCGATGTTGCCCGAGGCGTCGTGCACAAGGCGAACCTGGTGGTTGGAGTGGTTCGAGCAGGTAGCGCCCGACTTGAACCACTGGCCGTCTTCCATTTGCCCGATGCCGTGCGCGTTGAAGGGGCCGCTGGTGCTGACCACCTCGAAGCGGGTGGTGTCGGAGCCGATCAGGGAGTGCTTGAAGCGCCAGATGTTGCCGTTGCCACAGCTGCCGCGGGTGGTTCCGTTGCCGGTGATGGAAACGCCGGTGCCGCCGCAACCGTTATAACCGGTGTGGCCGTAGACCCAGTTGTCGAGGCCGCGCTCGAGGCTGTTGGTCTGGCCGTGCGAATCGAAGTTCGCGCCGGTGGATCCCATTCCCGAGAGCAGGATTTCGGGGTTTCCGGCCTGGTCGAGCCCGAGGATGTTCGGGATGAAGACCACGTACGGGGGAACCGTTGTGATGACGCCGCCATTCACGACCTCGATACTGGTGGGAATCACGAGCCCGGTGTAGAAGACCTTGTACATGTCGAGGTTGCCGTCGCCGTTGGTGTCCTCGAGGATCACGATGCGCGAACGACCCTCGGTGATGCGCGCTGCTCCCGTGGGCGGGTTCGCCCAGTTGGCGTGGGGGTTGTCATGCGTGTAGGGATAGTCGCGGCTGTCGATGGCCCAAACGCGTCCACGTTCGTCGAAGGTGAAGTGCATCAGGTAGTGCAGTCCCGGCGGCTGGAGGCCCGGGGTGAGCTCGGAGGCCACCAGCTGTGCCTTGAGTCCTTCGGGCACGATCAGGCAGTTGACCGACTGCTGCGGGGTGAGCGGGTTCTGGATTTCACCCTGTGCCAGCAGGGCCTGCGAAGGACGACCGCCGTTGTTGCCGCCCCAGCTCGGAGCCTGGATGCTGACGGTCTGGCCGTTGTAGGTGCTGCTGCGTGTCAATGGCGGACATTCGCCATTCTTCTCGAGGGGCTGCGACAGGCCAGCGCCTGCCATCGCCAAAACGGCCATTGCGGGGATCGCGAACTTACGGGTCATGGATTCCTCTCCTTTTTTGCAAAAACGCAAAAATGCGAACCCTTAATCTACGGCGAATTTCCCCTTTTTGCTGATGATTTTTCGCCTTAAGCACAAAAAATATCGGCTTTGCGTATTCCAAAACATGCCAAAATCGACAGAAACCGACCTGAATTAGCTGTTTCGTGCAGGACTTTACTTCCGACAGACAGTTTTGACAAAACGTCGTGTATCGAAGGGAGGTGAATCGAAGCAGGGTTTACTTCGCATTCCGCTGGTGATCGCCTTCCCGGGCTCACTGTCTCCGGACGACGATGCGTCCTTGAAAAGAATCGCCGTTGACGCCGTGGAAGGAGTAGAAGTACAAGGGGTGGTTTAACCCTTTCGCTTCGGCCACGGACCAGGTTGCCGTGGAGGTTTGGTAGGATGACCGAAAGGCAATGTGTCCTCGCACGTCGCGGACGACAAGTTTTCCCGAAGGCAGTTGTCCGTGCGGCCGGAGAAGGAATCCCCCGGGCCGGATGTCGATGCGCAGGGCATGGCGTCCGGCCGTTCTCTGGGCTGATGGTCCGGAGATCTCCGCGACGGGAAGCTCCGGGCAGTTCGCGGGCAGCGCACCGTCAGGTACTTCCACCACGCGCGTCGTGCCCGCTGCGGCAAACGCGTCGATCGAGTGACTGTCGGTGGTCCTGTGGCGTGATGCCACCGGGACCGGTCCCGAGGGCGGCGCAGGCATGCGCGCCAGCGCATCGAGAACCTGGATGCGCACATGCGGGTGCGGGTCGTTGGCGGCGCACTGCGACTTGAGGGCTTCGGCTGATGCGGGTGTGGGCGGCATCGCCAGCGGGACGTTGCGTCGCACGCTCCAAGCGGGATGCACGAGCAGGCGTTTGAGAACAGTGTCCCAGCGCGCCGGGTCGGCCTCGAACTGCCGCATGCCGTGCAAGGTCCACAGGGCATGCAGCACCGGCCCGTTGATGCCGACCGCATCCGCTTCAAGATTATTATGCAGGATGTCTTCCAGCATTGCGAACAGGGTGGAGCGCTCACCGTCGCCAAAGGTTCGTCCCAGAAGTTGCCGCTGCGCATGCAGGCGCCAGAGGAAGTTGGGGTTCCCGAATGCGGTCACCAACTCCGTCAGGGATGCGGTGGTCAGGTCGAGGACCGGCTCCGCCGAACCATCGGCGGGTGCGACCCGGTAGATACGGTTGCCGGTCTTGGTGCGCAGGTGGTTGTGCCAGGCGCTGCCGTTCCCCGAAGGCTGCGCCGGGTTGTGCAGGAACAGATAGTTGTTCCAGTCGAGGACCCACACGGCCCCATCGGGCCCGGTTTTCGCCCACAAGGGGGCGATCCAGGCATCGGCCGATGCGAAGATGTTGGAGCGTGCGGGCCCCGGCATGCGGACGGCGCGCCAGGAACTCCCGTGAACCACCATGCTGTCCTGGTTGCACAGCTTGCTCGAGCCTTCGCAGACGAATGCGAAGCGATTCCAGTACTTCTGGGGCAGGAGGCGCGAGGTGTAGAATGCATGTCCCGAACTTGCGGAAGAGTTGGTGACATGAAAGTCGCCCCATTCATTGTCTGGGCTGGTGTTCCCTCCCCATGCGTAGAAATCACGCGTCAGGGGATAGTAGACGTGTTGGTCGTCGACGCCGTGGATGGTACAGGAAGCTTCGCTGGCGAGCGCGTTCGAGGACGGCGTCCCGAAGCGCACCTGGTGGTTCGAATGTTCACCGCAGGCTGCGGCGGACTTGAACCACTGCCCGTCTTCCATTTGCCCGATGCCCCAGGCATTGGCGGGGCCGCTGGTGGACACGCGCTGCATCACGGTCGTGTCCGACCCGAAGGCGACGTGCTTGATGCGCCAGATGTTTCCGCTGCCGCAGGTGATGCCTCCTCCTCCCCCTGGAAGCTGCGGGTTGCAGGCGCCGCCGTTGTATCCGATGTGCCCGTACACGAAATTATCGAGTCCCCAGGTCAGGCTGCTCACGCCTCCGTGCGTGTCGAAGTTTCCGCTGTTGCCCATTCCCTGCCAGAGGATTTCGTGCGTGGGGGCGGTATCGCCCACGTTGGGGAAGAACACGAGGTAGGGGTTCATCGCCACGACCAATCCTCCAGGAACGATTTCAAGCCCCTGCGGCATGCTGAGTCCGTGCCGGAACACCTTGAACGTGTCCATGACCCGGTCGCCGTTGCTGTCCTCCAGAATCACGATCCTGTCGGGGCCCCCCTCGAACTTTCCTCCCCCCGCTGCCGAGACGCTGCGGATGGTGTTCGGATACCCAAGGGGCTCCACCGCCCATAGCCTGCCGCGCGCATCGAAGGTGAAATCCTGCAGCGCGCGGATGTTTCCCGGGCTTTTTT
>JBJHDK010000111.1:0-3774 GCA_050486505.1 Fibrobacteria bacterium
AGATCGTCATCACCAACTACCACGCCTTCAAGCGCCGCGAGAAGATGGAACTGTCCAAAGGCGGTCGCCGCCTGCTCGAGGGGCGTGAGGGTGAGAAGCTGGATACCCTCGAGACCGAGGGACAGATGCTTCAACGCGTGCTGCCCGACCTGATGGGATTGAAAAACATCCTCGCCATCAACGATGAAGCGCATCACTGCTATCGAGAAAAACCCCGAAGTGAGGAAGAAGAAGACCTGAAGCTCAAGGGCGAGGAGAAGAAGGAAGCCGAGAAGAATGCCGAGGCGGCCCGCCTGTGGATTTCCGGACTTGAGATCGTCAACCGTCACCTCGGCCTGAACCGGGTGCTCGACCTGTCGGCCACGCCGTTCTTCTTGAGTGGATCGGGGTATCAGGAAGGGACCTTGTTCCCGTGGACCATGAGCGACTTCTCCCTCATGGATGCCATCGAATGCGGCATTGTCAAACTCCCCCGCGTTCCCGTGGCGGATAACCTGCCGGGTGCGACTGCGGACGATATGCCTGTCTTCCGGAACCTATGGAGAACGATCCAGGAAAGTGATGCGCCGCTTCCCCGGGCAGGTCGCTCGAAGAAAGCGAATCTCGATCCTCTCAAGCTAAATACGCTGCTGCAAACAGCACTTGAAGCGCTTTACGGCCACTACGCAAAAACCTTCGAGCTGTGGAAGAATGCCAATCTCAAGGTGCCCCCCTGTTTCATCATCGTCTGCCAGAATACCGCCATCTCGAAGCTGGTGTATGATTTCATCTCCGGCTTTGAGCGCGAAGATGAGAACGGGAACAAGACTTTCGAACAGGGACGTCTCGAGCTATTCCGGAATTACGACGAACACGGCAATCCTCTCCCCCGCCCCAACACGTTGCTGATCGACAGCGAGCAACTGGAGTCTGGTGAGGAACTGGACGACAACTTCCGCAAGGCTGCGGAGCCGGAAATCGAACGGTTCCGCCGTGAAATCCGCGAGCGCACGGGCGATGCCCGCAAGGCGGATGGGGTCAGCGATTCGGATCTCCTCCGCGAGGTGATGAACACCGTCGGCAAGCAAGGGCGACTCGGCGAGTCCATCCGCTGCGTGGTGTCGGTGTCGATGCTAACCGAAGGTTGGGACGCCAACACCGTGACGCACGTTCTGGGCATCCGCGCTTTCGGAACGCAACTCTTGTGCGAGCAAGTCATCGGCCGCGCCCTACGGCGGCAGTCCTACGACCTGAACAAGGACGGCCTGTTCGATGTGGAATACGCTGACGTGCTCGGCATTCCCTTCGACTTCACGGCCAAGCCGGTGGTCGCTCCTCCCCAGCCACCGCGTCAGACAGTGCAGGTCAAGGCCGTGCGTCCGGAACGGGATCCGCTCGAAATCGAATTCCCCCGTGTGGCCGGCTACCGCGTGGAACTTCCCGAGGAACGGCTGACAGCGAAGTTCACGGAAGACTCCACCTTCGAGTTGAACCCCTCCGTGGTCGGTCCCTCCCAGACGCGGAACTCGGGGATCATCGGAGAAGCCATCGATCTGAACCTCGTGCATACGGGTGACGTGCGCCAGTCCACGGTTTTGTTCACGTTGGCCCAGCACCTGCTCTACACGCACTGGCGCGACCCCGGCGAGGAGCCGAAGTTGCACCTGTTCGGCCAGCTCAAGCGGATCGCCAAGGAGTGGATGGACAACCATCTGGTCTGCACGGGCGGCACCTTTCCGGCGCAGTTGCTGTACAAGGAACTGGCGGACAAGGCCTGCCAACGCATTCAGGACGCGATTACACGTGCCGAGGTTGAGAAGGAGCGCCCCATACTGGCGATTCTTGATCCCTACAATTCCACCGGCTCGACGATGCATGTAAACTTCAACACCTCGAAGCGCGACCTGTGGGAGACGAGTTCCGAAAAGTGCCATGTGAACTGGGTGGTGTGCGACAGCGATTGGGAAGCGGAGTTCTGCCGGGTGGTGGAGGTGCATCCCAAGGTTCATTCCTATGCGAAGAACCACGGTTTGGGATTTGAAGTGCCCTATCTCTCGGGTTCCGAAAGCCGGCGCTATTTGCCGGACTTTATCGTGCGGGTGGACGACGGCCACGGGCCGGAGGATTTGCTGAATCTGGTGGTGGAGATCAAGGGCTACCGGAACGAGGATGCGAAGGACAAGAAGACGACGATGGAAACGCGCTGGATTCCGGGGGTGAATAACTTGGGGATCTTCGGGCGTTGGGCCTTTGTGGAGTTCCGCGATGTGTTCGCGATGCAGGATGAGTTCGGCAAGGCGCTGGCTGCGAAACTGGACGAGGTCATTCAAGCCAATACACCCTCACAAGGTATAGGTGTATGATGGGTTTTCAGTTTTTCATCATGTTGTCGATTGCCACCATGAGCATTAAGGCTTATTTTTCTCGCATCCGCCCCTTGAAAGTAAGCCCGCTCACCGATCCCGAGCGTGTGCAAAAATCCTGGGGCTTTTTTGCTTTCCGCGATTTGAAACGGTCGGGGCTTCAAATTCGGAGCGATTCGGATTTTGGAATCCCGACAGATATCCCGACAGAGTGTCGGGATTCAGCACTTCCTCCCCTCTCGACACGCCCCGGCCTTATACTTACGGGGCCTCGGGAGGGGTTATCCCTTCACGACATGCATACGAAAGCGCCAAAACCTATACATGTCTCCCAAGACGTGTATACGAAACGGCCTTTTCCTATACACGTCCTTCCCCAATTGAAATGAACTGACATGCCCCCGAAAAAGAAAACCACGCCCAAAAAACTGATCGAGTCGCTAAAGCACGGTGAGGCGACGCGGAAGAACATTCCCACAGCGGAGCTGCAGCCGGTGATGGCAAAGCAGGAGCAGAAGCCGAAGAAGGTGACCTATCCACGTAACGCGGGCGGGTTGGAGTCGGAGAAGGAATCGCGCAACCGCGACCTGGATCCGCAACTGGTGTGGCGGGGCAAGGATCTGCAGGACTGGTCGGATTTGGTGGTGAACGCGCCGCCTCTGTACATCCAGGAGAAGGTGCAGCCGAAGGCGTTGATCGACGACCTGCGGCGCCGCAGCGAGGCGAAGGAGAAGCAAGAAGAGATTACCACCGACCTGTTTGGCGACTTCAACGGGTTCCCGAAGGATGCGGACTCAACGGATTTTTACAAGCACGATGGCAAGTGGCAGAACCGGATGATTCTGGGTGATAGCTTGCAAGTGATGGCAAGCCTCGCCGAGCGCGAGGGATTGCGCGGGCAGGTGCAGTGCGTCTACTTCGACCCGCCGTACGGCATCAAGTTCAACAGCAACTTCCAGTGGTCAACGACAAGTCGGGATGTGAAGGACGGAAATGCGGATCACATCACGCGGGAACCGGAGCAGGTCAAGGCGTTTCGGGATACGTGGAAGGATGGGATTCATAGTTATCTCACCTACCTTCGGGACCGGTTGACGGTCGCAAGGGATTTGTTGACCGACTCCGGATCAATCTTTGTCCAAATCGGAGATGAGAATGTCCACCGTGTAAGGGCGGTGATGGATGAAGTGTTTGGGGCTGATAACGAAGTAATGCTTATTCCCATGCGTACCGCACCCGGTCAAACTTCCGATTTCATGGCCGGGGTAGCAGATTATCTCGTTTGGTACGCGCGCAATAGAGAGGCGCTTAAATCTCGTTCCATCTTTAGAGAGCGCGACGAAAGGGAGCTTGGGAATCTATTCGGAATGAAGGACGAAAACGGGAACGAATACGGTCTTGCCAGCTTAGCTTCAGCTTCCGGGGGAAGTAC
>JBJHDK010000112.1:0-3731 GCA_050486505.1 Fibrobacteria bacterium
TCACCGACACGTTGTACCGCCGCTATCCCGATTGCGACGAGGGCGAGCTCTCCAAGATGAAGTCGCTGGTGGTGAGCGCCAAGGTGCTGATTCCCTGCGCGGAGATGCTCGACCTCGGCGCGTACATGCTGCTCAGCAAGTCGGAGGAGAAATCCGGCGGGCGCAAGCGGCCGAGCATTCTGGCGGATGCCTATGAGGCCGTGCTGGGCGCGGTTTACCTGGATGGCGGGTACGAAGCGGTGCGTGCGCTGATGAAGCGCACCATCATCCGCATCATGGACGACGTTCTCGCTGACACCGACTTGGCCAATTACAAGAGCCTGTTGCTCGAATACACGCAATCGCGCGGCTTCGGAGCGCCCTTCTACGAAGTCGTGCGCGAGAGCGGGCCCGAGCACCGCAAGGTCTTCATCGTCGCCGCCATGGTGCGCGGCGAGGAGTGGGGGCGCGGCAAGGGCGCATCGAAAAAGGATGCAGAGCAGGCCTGCGCGCGCGCCGCGCTCGAAAACCACGGCGCACGCCTGGTCTCGGGGTAAGCGTGCACAGTGTGCAGTGTGCAGTATGCAGTGTGCAAAGGGGGCGCACGCAATCCCGGGCACCCATTGTCCACTGTTCACTGTCCACTGTCCACTGAACCATGCGTGCCCCCACCGATTCCCGTCCCTGGCGTCTCCTCTACACCGGCCGTCGTTCCGGAGCCTTCAACATGGCCGTGGACGCGGCGATCCTTCGCGCGGTCGAAGCCGGAGAAGCCCCCCCGACCTTGCGGATCTATGGCTGGGAGCCCTGGTGCGTCACGCTCGGGCATTTTCAATCGCCTGAGCGTGAGCTCGACCTCGCGGCCCTGAAGGCGCGCGGCTGGGATTTCGTGATGCGGCCCACCGGCGGCCGGGCCGTGCTGCATGCGGGAGAAATCACCTACTCCGTGATCGCGCGCCGCGACGAGGCACCCTGGTGCACCACGCTGGGCCTGTCGTACGATCGCATCGGCGCCGCCTGGGCCGCCGCGCTCGACGGCTTCGGTCTCGACATGGTGCGGGGGGGGGGTGTAGGGGCAAATAATCATTTGCCCCTACAATCGAAATCCCCGTCGCAACCCGCCCCCCCCTGTTTCGTCTCCACCTCGCGCGCGGAGCTCGCCTTTGCGGGCCGCAAGGTGGTCGGTTCGGCGCAGCGCCGCACGCGCGATGCCTTCGTGCAGCACGGGTCGATTCCCCTGACGCCCGATCACGAACGGCTGGTGGAAGTGCTCCGGATCGACGCGGATCGCCGTGAGGCCTGGCTGCGCCTGCTGCGCAAGCACGCGGTGTCGTTGGGCGAGATCGGCACCGTTCCGGTCGACCTGTTCGGAACCTGGGATCGGGAATTGGGGGGACGCCTGCTGCGGTCGCTCGGTGTCGAGGGGTACGAAGCCGGGTTGACTCCCGGGGAGGACGCCTTCGCCAGGAAGCTGGAGGGGGAACACAGGGAGAGGCAGCGCGCTGGATTCGGAGCGTCCCTGTAAGGGCGACCCGCTGGTCGCCCATACGGTGTCACCTCAGGGAGTCCCCTCCACAACGGCTTTCATCGAAGAAAGTCCCTTCTCGAAATCTCCGCCCACGAGCTTGTCCATGTCCATCACGAGCTGAAAAGCCTTGGACATGAAGTTGTTCTCGCCGGTCATGGTCCAGGTGACGCGCGTGCCGTTGCCTTCCGGGGCGAAGGAGAAGACGGTGGTGTTGACCGCCTTCATGGGCTTCACGAACTCCAGGCGGATCTCGATGTGCGCGGGCGGGTGGCTTTGCGTGATGGTCATGTTCCCCGCGCCCACCTTTTTGCCGTTCCATGCGTAGGTGGCGCCTTCGCCCGCGGAGGGCATGCCGTAGGTGCGCTCCATGTCGGGATCGAGCTTTTCCCAGGGAGACCAGGCGCCCCACTTGCGGAAGTCGTTCACGTGGGGGAACACCGTTTCGGGCGGCGCGTCGATGACGATGGAGCGCTCCACCTTGAAGGTGTTCGGGCGCAACGAGATGACGATGACCAGAACGAGAACGACGACGGCGAGGCCGATGAGGATTTTGAGGAGCATGGAGACCTCCGGAAGGAATTAAAAATTGAGAATAAAATGCGTAACGGGAATTTATGTAGTAAAGGCGTGGTGGTGTTGATGAATTTGATGAAGATTCCGGTCTTCGTCTCCCGTCTCTCAGCCGGCCAGTAGTTCCTCCAGGCGATCGAGCGTCTCGGCCCAGCCCACGGCGGCGTCCTTGCGCTCATTGATCACCGCAGGATGCGTGGCCAGCGAGTGCGGCGTAATTTCCTGACTCACCGTCTGCCGCGTTTTTCCGGAATCCAGCGCTTCGAGCGTTACGGTCGTGACGATCACGGCCTCGATCGGCCAATCGGGGATCATGGGGTGGGGGATCGGTGTCCCCGCCTCATCGGTGAACGTTCCGGAGAACACCAGGCGATCTTTCGGATTCACTTCGTTAAAGGTTCCCTGTACCCAAACGCGGAACCCGTCGGGGCCGGCGTGACAGAACCGGATCCCCCCGCCTTCACGCGGATCAAGTTCGCAGACGGGGAGTTCGAAGCCGTGCGGACCGAACCAGCGGGCGAAACGTTCGCTTTCGGTCCAGCACTTCCACACGAGGTCGTGCGGTGCGTCGAGGGTGCGGGTGAGGGAGATGAGGGGGGATTCAGGCATGGGTGGGCTCCGGGGAAGTGCACAGTGAACAGTGTGCAGTGGACAATGGGAAATGGAAGAGATCGGTAGGCTGTGGACGTTTCACGAGCGGCATGATTCAGGCCTGTGGGTGCTCGTAGGGTTTGGAAATGTGCTGGTGGTGCACCTTCCATTTTCCGGATTCTTTTCGGAGACAGAAAGTGGCCCTGACCAGGTCGCTGAACGTGCGTCCGTCGGGAAGGGTTCCGCCGCAACGAATGAATCCATGGGCGAATGCCACGTCATCGCCCGTCGTAACGGAAAGATCCTCCAGATTGAAGATCGACTCGCCCTGTGTTTCGGGTTGCCACGCGTCCCACCCGCGCCGGTAGGATTCTGCGCTTTCGTACTTCATTGGCGGCAAAACATCGTAAACCAGAAGATCCGGGGCATGATTCTTCAGGATGTCGTCTTTTCTGTCCTGCCGTGTCGCCAGTGCCCAAGCCTCAAGGAGCACCCGGATTTCGGAATCGTCGGAGGATGCTTTAGCCATGTGTTTGTTTCTCCTTCTTCAGGTTTTCCAGAAACTCCTCCAAGCGATCCCAAATTTCACGGGTGCCTGCCTCCATGCCCGACTGCACGATTCCATCGCGCTCTTCCGGAGTGTTCATCGCGGAAACGCGCGTGAGCAAGGTCTTGCCCTCGCGGTCCTCCAGCGTGGTGGTTTCGAGCACGATGTGGCCCGCCATGGGTTCGTACTCGAAGGTTTGCACGAGGCGTTCCGGTGGCACGACCTCCTTGTACTCGCCGCGGAACCCGATCTCCGTTCCGTCCGGTTCGCGCAGCACGACTCGCCAGGCACCGCCGGGACGCACGTTCAGCGTGTCGATCGTCACGATGTGCCGGCGCAAGCCCCACCAATGCACGAGGTGCCCGGGATCGGTGAGCGCCTTCCACACACGGGTCGCGGGTGCAGCGATCTCGGTCTCTGCCGTTGCGATGTGACCTGTCATGCCGGGTCCGTACCCGTGGGCCGGCTCCGGGAAACGCCAAGGACTAGCCGGCGAGCGCGATCTCGAGGTCGTCG
>JBJHDK010000113.1:0-3696 GCA_050486505.1 Fibrobacteria bacterium
CAACTGTACTGTTCACTGTAGACAGTTCACTGTTCACTGTTCACTGCCCACTGCCCACTGCCCACTGCCCACTGTTCACTGTTCACTGCCCACTGCCCACTGCCCACTGTTCACTGTTCAATCCCCCGCCTACCCCTCCCTCGAATCCTGCGATTCATCAGGATCCCCGAACCCGTCCTTGGAGTCCCGGCGGTGATGGAAGAACGTGAAGTAACCCGCGACGAGCGTAATCACCACCATCAGACCAATGGGAAGTAAAACCCAGAGCACACTCATGAGAGGCCCCACGCGGAAGCTTCGTATTCCCTCGACAGTCCGACAAATTCGTTGTTCATGTCCTTCTCCTTGCTTGGTCAACTCCGGGGCCCGTGACAACAGCCTCCCGGAAGATGCGGGGCGCCACCACTTTTCCTAGGTTCCCCGCAGGAAGTTAATCCCAAAAGGAACCGCATGACCACCAAACGCACAAAAAACGACCCCCAGGCTTCCGGCCGCGCGAAACTGCTGAAACGCCTTCTCGAAAGCCCCAGCTACAAAAGCGCCGCCGACGATGATCCGGCATTCCTCGCGCATCCGCTGACGCGCGGCGTGCGCCTGCAGCTCGACTATTACAAGCCCGAAGTGATCATGCGCCGCGAGCGCATCGGCGGCGGCATCGTGGTGTTCGGCAGCGCGCGCACGCCCGAGCCGGAGACCGCCCGCAAGGTCCTCAAGGAAGCCATGGCCCTGCTGGCCAAGAAACCTTCGGACAAGCGGTTTCAGCGCGAAGTGGCGCGCGCCGAGCGGGTGGTGGCCAACAGCCGCTACTACGACATGGCGCGTGAGTTCGGGCGCATCGTCAGCGAAGAGGGGGCGAAGCGCAAGGGGCCCCGCCTGGTGGTGATCACCGGAGGCGGCCCGGGCATCATGGAGGCGGCCAACCGGGGCGCCTTCGACGTGCAGGCCCCCAACGTCGGGCTGAACATCTCATTGCCCCACGAACAGTTTCCCAACCCCTACATCACCCCGGAACTTTGTTTCGACTTCCACTACTTCGCCATCCGCAAACTGCACTTTGTGATGCGGGCCAAGGCGCTGGTGACCTTCCCCGGCGGCTTCGGGACGCTCGACGAATTGTTCGAGATCCTCACGCTGGTACAGACGACCAAGACGCGTCCGCGTCCTGTCGTGCTGGTGGGCCGCGCTTTTTGGGACAAAGTCTTCAACCCCGATGCTCTTTATGAAGAGGGCATGATCGACTCGGAAGACCGCAAGCTCGTACACTACGCCGAGTCGGCGCGCGAGGCCTGGGACCTCATCGTGGACTGGTACCGCGAACGCGGCGAACCGCTGGTCGACGATCCCGCGGCCCGCGAGGCCGCGAAACCCGTGACCGTGTGATCAGCCGCCGAGCTTGCCCTGCAGGCTTGCCCAGCCGCCGCCGTTGTGCACCTCGGTGAAGCCCATCGAGGCGAGCGCGCTCCGGGCCGCGGCACTACGCATGCCGCTGGCACAGCAAGTGATCACGGGGCGCTCCTTGCGGATTTTCGAGGCACCGCGCTCCAGCTCCTGAAGCGGCACATTGACCGCCCCGCGGATGTGCCCACGCTTGAATTCATCCTTGGTGCGCACGTCCACGATTTGTGCGCCCGCAGCGACGAGGGCCGCAAAGTCGGGCGCCGTTGCGCGTTCGATTCCCATCATTTCTTTTAGTGCTCCGAACATGATTTCCCCCTTGCGCGGACAGGATCCGCGCACCAATCAAGTGAATGAAACAAGAACCCGCGCTACTTGCGCGCGCAGGTATTGAACCCGAAGATCCGGTAAGCAGGGCAGAAGCTGACCAGCGACGTCAGCAGGAACACGGCCGCAATGACGAGCAGAACGACACCGGCCGTTCCGGTCACGGCACCCGTGAAATACAGGGCTGCGAAAATCACAGCAACGACCAAACGAATGACGCGATCGATGCTTCCCATGTTTGTTTCCATCGTAAGACTCCTTGGTTGTGTCCTTGCGATACCCTTCCTGGTACCCTTCGAGACATAACCTAGCGCCAAAGCGGGGAAAGTTCCGTGACTTTTCACACAGAGACCCCCGGCGACGGAAAGAACGAGGTTTTCCCCCACGATCCACGCTTTTTTGAGTTCCGGCGTCACGGCCGGGCGTCTTGATCGGATGTCGCCTCCGGCACCGGCTGCGGGGGTTCCTCCCGCCCGAAGGCCGACCAAGCCAGGACTCCGGCAGCCCCCAGCAACAACGGGCAGGCAACCCCCGAAGCCACGCCGGTGATGCAAAGCCCTGCCAGTCCGACCGCACCCCCGGCCTTCAGCGCCTTGCCCTTTCGCTTTCCTTTTACGCTCTTGTTCATTTGCATCGCGTGGCTCCTTCATGAGAATCAATCCGGACAATCTACCCGAAGCCATCCCGGGCGTCCGCGACTTCTGTCACAGAGCAGGCCACGCACAAACAGAAAAGGCAGGCCGTGTCACGCGCACCACCCTCAACCCCGGAAATCAGGCGAAAAAAAAGCGGGAGAGTCGCCTCCCCCGCCTGTTTTTCTTCACTCATCACTCATGACTCATAATTCATAACTCCCGAAGTGCGGACACCACAGAATCTCACCCCGCCATCTTCTTGTCCACCCAGGCGACCAGCGACTTCACGGCTTCCATCGAAGTCTCGAAGGCCTTCTTCTCGTCGGCGTCGAGCTCGACCTCGATCACCTGCTCCAGGCCGTTTCCGCCCAGGATCACCGGCACGCCCGCGTACACGCCCTTGTGGCCGTACTCGCCGTTCAGCATGGCCGCGGCGGTGATCACGTTGCGCTTGTCCTTGAGATAGCACTCCGCCATGTGGATGGCGGAAAGCGCCGGGCTGTAGAACGCCGAGCCGGTCTTGAGCAGGGCCACCACTTCGCCGCCGGCATTGGCGGTCCGCTTGGCGATGGCGTCGAGCTTGTCTTTCGCGAGCAACTGCGTGACGGGGATCCCGCCGACGGTGCAATAGCGGATGAGGGGAACCATGGTGTCGCCGTGGCCGCCCATGACGAGGGCGCGCACGTCTTCTGCGGAGACCTTCAGTTCCTCGGCGACCAGCGCGGCGAAGCGCCCCGAATCGAGCACGCCGGCCATGCCGACCACGCGGTTGGCGGGAAAGCCGGTGACCTTCTGCATGGCATAGACCATGGCGTCGAGGGGGTTGGTCACCACGATCACAAGTGCCTCGGGGGCATGTGCCTTGATGCTCTCCCCCACGGACTTGATGATGCCGAAGTTGACATCGAGCAGGTCGTCACGGCTCATGCCGGGTTTGCGGGGCAGGCCGGCAGTCACGATGACCACGTCGGAACCCTTGAGGTCGGCATAGTCGTTGGAGCCGCTCACCGCCGACGACGTCGGGATGAGGGGTCCGCCGTGCAGGATGTCGAGGGCCTTGCCCTGGGGCATGCCCTCGGCGATGTCGAGCAGCACGACGTCGCCGAGTTGCTTCTGGGCCGCGAGCAGGGCCATGGTGCCGCCGATCTGTCCGGCGCCGACGAGTGAGATCTTGGTTCGCTTCATGGTGTCTGTCCTCTGTTGAGGGCGACCCTCCCGGCCTTCGCCGGGATGACGGGGTCGCCCATACATGGCTGTGGTTCTGTCAGGGCGACTCGGCGAGTCGCCCGTACACTCCTGCGTGAGCTCATCGAGCCCCTCCCTTTGCCGTCGGTCGCCG
>JBJHDK010000114.1:0-3569 GCA_050486505.1 Fibrobacteria bacterium
GTCCGAGCCCGAAGAGGATGGCCGAAGCGCTGTCCACGGACTTGCCACGGATCAGATCCGCGACCTGGCGCATCCTGTTGGTGGAGGAGCGCAAATACTTCGCTTTTGCGGTTGCTTCCATTTTCGATGCTTCCCTATTTCGCCTTTTCGGATTTCACGTGGCCACGATATGTACGTGTCAGCGAGAACTCCCCAAGCTTGTGTCCAACCATGTTCTCCGTCACGAAGACGGGAATGAAGGCCTTGCCGTTGTAAACCGCGATCGTTTGTCCGACAAAATCGGGCGTTACGGTCGAACGACGGCTCCAGGTCTTGATGGCTGCCTTCTTGCCGCCCTGACCCGCCGCCTGAACCTTGGTCAGGAGATGCGTGTCGACAAATGCGCCCTTTTTCAGTGAACGTGCCATTTCTGCTGTTCCCCTTACGCGTTCTTCGGACGACGACGGACAATAAACCGGTCGGTCCGCTTGTTGTTACGGGTCTTCTTGCCCTTCGCTTTCTTGCCCCACGGAGAAACCGGGTGGCTGCCGCCGGACGTGCGGCCTTCGCCACCACCCATGGGGTGATCGACGGGGTTCATCGCGACACCACGAACCTTGGGACGCTTGCCAAGCCAGCGCGAACGCCCGGCGGATCCGCTGACGATCTTGCTGTGATCGGGATTCCCAACGCGACCGATCGTCGCCTTGCAATCCGCCAACACGAGGCGCACCTCGCCGGAGGGAAGCTTCAAGTGGACATAGTTTCCGTCGCGAGCCACGACCTCGGCCTGGGTTCCGGCGGAGCGTGCCATCTGGGCACCCTTACCGGGCTTGAGCTCGACGTTATGGACAAAGGTGTTCATCGGGAGACGGCCGAGGGGCAAGACATTTCCCGGCTCAAGCGCGGCGTCTTCCTTCGAGACGATAGTCGCGCCAACGACAAGCCCCTCGGGTGCGATGATGTAGCGGCGCTGTCCGTCAACGTAACGCACCAAGGCGATCCGGGCGCTGCGATTGGGATCGTACTCGATCGTTTCAACCACGGCGGGGATCCCGACGCGATCACGGCGGAAATCGATGATGCGGTACAAGCGCTTGTGACCACCACCACGACGACGCATGGTGATAAGGCCCTGATTGTTGCGCCCAGCCTTCTTGTTGAGACCCTCGGTCAACGGCTTGTAGGGCGCGTCGGCGGTGATCTCCTCGAACCCGGACGTCTGCTTGTAACGCAGCGTCTTGGTCAGCGGTCTGTAGGTTTTAAGTGCCATTGTTCTGTTCCCAGCCTACTCGAGTTCCTTGATGACTTCGCCTTGCGCCAGACGCACAACGGCCTTCTTCCAGGATGCGCGACGGCCCGGAAGGCCGCGCACTTGCTTGACTTTGCCAAGCACGTTCAGCGTGTTGACGGATTCAACCTTGACCTCAAAGCGGACTTCGATGGCCTTCTTGATTTCAGACTTGTTTGCGCTCGGGGAGACGCGAAAGACATACTGATTGGCAGCGGCGCGGCCCTCCAGCGACTTTTCCGAAAGAACCGGAATCCCGAGGATATCCTTGATCGGCTTCATTGTCTCATGCCCTCACTTCAACCAAGGCCTTGAGGGCCGAGGAGGTGAAAATCACGCTGTCGGAGTTCATCAGGGTGTAAGGATTCACATCCTGCACACGCTCGACGCGCGTATCGGGGAGGTTGCGCGCAGCGAGAAGCAGGTTCGCCTCGGGCTGATCCACCACGATCAGGTTTTTAATTCCGGCAAGCTCCGCCTTGCCCAGGATTCCGGCCAACTGGCGGGTCTTGGGCTCGGTCACGCCGATTCCCTCGAACACATGGACAGAGTTTTCACGCGCCTTGATGCTCAATGCCGAAACAAAGGCCTTCTGCTTCATCTTCTGACTGAGGGCCTTCGTGTACTTGTGAGGCAGGGGGCCATGTGCCTTGCCACCGCGTGCATATTGGGGCGCGGTGTTGGAACCTTGGCGCGCGCCACCCGTGCCCTTCTGCTTGTGGGGCTTCTTGCCGCCACCAGAAACTTCAGAGCGATTCTTGGTTTTGTGCGTTCCCTGACGCTGGTTCCCCAGGTAGACGTAGGTCGACTGGAAAAGGGCGGGCTCACTCACTTCGACGTCAAAGTGCGACGCCGGAAGATCGACATCCTGTTTGTATGCGCCGTCTGCGGCGTAAAGCTTCGCCTTAGCCATTTTGCTTCCTCACAATCACCTTGCCGTTGATGGGTCCGGGTACGGCACCCTTGAGGAAGATCAGGCCATTTTCGGCGTCAACCTTGATCACCTCGAGATTCTTGACAGTTTTCCGCTCGACACCCATATGTCCGGGAAGCTTCTTGCCAGGGAACACTCGGGCGGGATAGGAGTGCGCGCCCAAGGAGCCAGGGGCACGAACATTCTTCGAGCCGTGTGCCGCGGGACCGCGATGAAACTTGTGGCGCTTGATGGTGCCGGCGAAACCGCGGCCCTTGCTTGTGCCCACAACCGTGACCTTCTTGTCTTCGTTGAAGATCGAAAGATCGTACTGCTTGCCGACTTCCCAGTCGGCAGTGTCTTCAAGACGGAACTCGGCGATCCAACGCGCGGGAGAAACGCCGGCCTTGCTGAATTGTCCGAGGTCGGCACGCGTGAGGTGCTTTTCCTTGCGCGTTCCGAACGCGACCTTGATCGCCGTGTAGCCATCCTTTTCGACGCTCTTAAGGGCCATCACCGTGGCCGGAGAAGCCTCGACGACGGTCACGGGAACGGGCTGCTGCGCCTCATTGAAGATTTGGGTCATGCCCAGCTTTTTTCCGATGATTCCAAGCATGATTACACCTTGATTTCCACCTCGACACCCGCCGGAAGATCAAGCTTCATCAAGGAGTCGATGGTCTGCGGCGTCGATTCGAGGATATCGATAAGACGCTTGTGCGTTCGTGTTTCAAATTGCTCGCGCGAAGTCTTGTCGACGTGCGGCGAGCGAATCACGGTGTAGATCCGCTTCTTGGTCGGCAAGGGAATGGGCCCGACAATTTTCGCGCCCGTGTTGCGGGCTGTGCGTACGATATCGGCTGCAGAGCGATCGATCATGCGATGATCGAACGATTTGAGCCTGATTCTGATTCTCTCTCCTGCCACGGCGTAAACCTCTTTGCTCGTTAGCTGGTTAATTTCCTCAATGCCGACTTTTCACAGAGCAGACGGGGCTCGGGGCCCCGCCTCTTCCTTTGCGGTTACTCCAGGATTTCGGTGACCACGCCTGCGCCGACGGTCTTGCCGCCCTCGCGGATCGCGAAGCGCAGGTCCTTGGCCATGGCGATCGTGGAGATCAACTCCACAGTGCAGGAGATGTTGTCTCCCGGCATCACCATCTCCACGCCCTCGGGAAGCGTCATCGAACCCGTCACGTCCGTCGTGCGGAAGTAGAACTGGGGACGGTAACCACCGAAGAACGGAGTGTGACGGCCACCCTCGTCCTTCGAAAGGACGTAGATCTCCGCCTTGAACTTGGTGTGCGGCGTGATGCTGCCCGGCTTGGCCAACACCTGGCCACGCTCGATGTCCTTCTTCTCCGCGCCGCGGAGAAGAAGCCCGACG
>JBJHDK010000115.1:0-3473 GCA_050486505.1 Fibrobacteria bacterium
GGCCGGGGATGCCGAGCTCGCCGTTGTTGTTGGTGATGGCAACGCCGGTGACCGGTCCTCCGGTGTACTGCAGGGGGAGGGAGATCGATACGCCGGTCTCCAGGCGAAGCGTGTCGCGCGGCGCATTGGGAGCGTTGTCGTCACCCGGGAGCAGGTAGTAAACCTGGGAAAGGGGAGCCACAACACTTTCTTCCACCAGGGTCTGGGCGGCTTTCTGGTTCTCGAATTCGAGTTTCACCCAGTCGGCGGAGCGTGCAACGTTGGAGAGGCGGACTTCGTCGATGTTGCCGTTCCAGAACCGGCGACGGTTGCCAGTCCCCTGGCCTTCGGTTCCGGGGAACCCGCTGGTCTTGTCGGCTCCGATATGAACGTTGGAGGCCTGGTTGCGTGCCCCACTGAAGGGACCGGCCGCGACGACTTCATCGCTGATGAGCTGGCCGTTAACGTAGAGCCCGCCCGCCCCGGGGCCGGCTCCCGGGGTGTTGCGCACGAAGAGGACGTGATGCCACGCGCCGACATCCTCGACCGGCCCCTGAATGCACTGCCACGTGACATCGCTCGTTCCGGTCACGTCGCAGCCCTCGAAGCCGCTGGTATTGGCCTGCTGCAAGCCCCATTGCACGTCGGCTTTGTTGACGATCACGCGGTTGCTGGTGTTTCCTGCGTTGCGGGTAACCCAAGCCGAAAGCGTGAAAGGGCCTCCATCGGCGAAGTTGACGGCGCTGGAGTGGGATTCCAAGGCGATGAGGAATTGCCCGTTGCCATTGAACGTGCGGGCACCGGCGATGGCGCCTGCATTCGTCGCACCGGGACTGTTCGCGCCGCTGTTTCCCGTGCCCGCGGTGAGGTTCAGGCCGTTCGCGGTGGCGTCAGCCTCGGTCGCGCCGCCGTTGTTCATGTGCCACACGGCCTGGAAGCCGTTGGCCGTATCGAAGACGGCCGCGCCGCTTGAACTGTCCGCGGCAGTCGGATTTCCCCAGTGCATGTTCAGCATGGTGTAGCCCGCTCCGCGCACGGTGTCGACCCGGACCCAGATCGCGGCCGTTCTTCCCGTGCTGTCCCAACGCTCGATTTCATGGGGAAAACGCGTCGCATTGTCGGTTTTGGTGAACCGGATGTCCGCTCCGTTTGCCTGCGAGGCTGCGAACACGGCGGAATCCGCGTTTCCGAGCCGGATCAGGACGGGAAAGTCCAGAACCGTACCTGAAATGTTGGCGCCGGAGGATGTGGTGTTGAGTGCGAGGGAGCGATGCCCGCTCCAGTTGGTGTCGTATCCCGATTCCTGCGCGTTGGCGAGCGCAAACGCCAGAGCGGGAACGAGAAGAAGAGACTTGTTCATGGCCATGCCTTCCTTTGTGCCCCCGGCGACCGTTCGACGGGTATGGTTCGTTTATTATACGGTCGAGTTTTCGTCAGGTGGGTTGATAATGCTGATTTGCCATGATTGGTTTCAAACACATCTGTACGATTCATGAATTACTGGAGAAATTCTCCAATTTTTATCGCTTCAGTAATAAAATGATTCGTGACAGAAATTGTTTATTTATGCGAATAATGACCGTAATATCTTATTGTCGCGGTGTGCACCCGGGAAACGGATGAATCGAAATCCATTACCTTTGGGGCGATGAGGTTTCTTTTGTTGACTTTCGCCCTTTGTGTTCTGCCTGAAGGTGTTGTCGCGCGTGCCTTTCATGTCGACGCGACCGCTGGCGACGACACCTCCGACGGCTTGACGCCCGCGACGGCGTGGCGCAGCCTCGCCAAGACGAATGCGCACGCGTTTGAACCCGGTGATTCCCTGTTGTTCCGGCGGGGCGAACGTTGGATCGGGCAGTTCGCCCCCACCGGAGGATCGGGTACCGAAGGATCCCCCGTTTTCGTGGGAGCTTACGGGGAAGGTCCCCGCCCTCTCATTGAAGGAGAAGGCCAGGTTCAGGACGCGGTTCTCATCCGCAATCTTTCCCACTGGATCGTGACCACGCTGGAGGTCACGAATCTCGGCGCGACGCGTGCTTCAGGATCCCGTCGTACGGGCGTTCACGTGTTGGCCAATAATTTCGGGGTGATGCGGGGCGTGCGTTTACGCGACCTCGTCGTGCGTGACGTCAATGGAAGCCTGGTCAAGCACAACACCCAGGAAGGGCACGGAATCCTGTTCGCGGCCACGGGAGGCCAGAACATCTCACGTTTCGACGATCTCGTCATCGAGGATTGCCTGCTCGAGCGCACCGACCGCAACGGTATCAGCCAGTACCGGAGCAACAGCAATCCACGCAGCACGGGGGTGATCATCCGGCGCAACCGCCTCGAGGACATCGGGGGCGACGGCATCAAGATCTGGGGATCGAGCGGTGCCCTGGTGGAGCACAATGTGGTGAAGGACGGGCGCATGCGGGCGCAAGATCATGCCGCGGGAATCTGGCCTTTCGATGCGGACAGGACGGTGATCCAGTTCAATGAAGTTTCTGGCATGCGCGGCACCCTCGACGGGCAGGCCTTCGATGCAGACTACTACTGCGACAGCACAATCATCCAGTACAACTACAGCTACAACAACGAGGGAGGATTCCTCCTTCTCTGCGCGCCGGGATGGTCTTACAGCAGCAACACGATCGTTCGTTACAACGTCAGCGTGGCCGATGGAATCAATTCAGCGAGGGTGATCCAGCTGGGCGGCGCGATCACCGACAACCGCATTTACAACAACACCATCTACATCGCTCCGGGCCAAAATCTTCCCATGATTTCGAGCAACTGGTGGGATAACGGCGTGGCCAACAGGACACATTTCTACAACAACATTTTTTACGTGGCCGAGGGCGGAAGGGTCACCTACGACCTTTCGGCCAGCAACAACCATTTGTTCGACAACAACGTGTTTTTCGGAAACCATGTCGGACGCCCCCAGGACGCGAACGCAGTCCTCTCGCAGCCGTTGCTGGAATCGCCCGGTGCTTTCGGAGCGGGCTTTTCCACGGCGGAAGCGTATCGCATCCTGTCGACGGACCCGCAGTTCGCCAACGCTCGCATCGTGCCGAACAACGGCGGGCGCGATTTCTTCGGCAACCCGGTTCCCGTTGACGCACCGCCGCATGTGGGGGCGCATCAATTCATCGAATCTGTGCGTGTCCTCGCGCTTCCGTCCCGGGGACGGGGAAACATCGATCGTGGGGTCGACCGCGCGTTCGATGTGCGTGGGGTGGCGTATCCGATGCGATCCGGCCGTGGGGCTCCGGTCCCGTTGTTCACGTTTCCTCCGACAGTGCAGGAATAATCCGCTTTGTGCAAAAAAAAGCACCCCCTTTCGGGGGTGCTTTTTCGTTTGCGATGTTCGGGGTGATTCCCCTCCGGGTTCACCTCGCGAGGGGAACCTTGCGTTCGAGGCGATGGGTGGGGTTGTTGTTGGCGTCGAGCAGTTGCATGCGCACCACGTAGATGCCCGCGCCCACGGCCTGGCCTGCGGCGGTGCG
>JBJHDK010000116.1:0-3366 GCA_050486505.1 Fibrobacteria bacterium
TCCCCACTCCAGGGATCCTTGCAGCAGGGACTCCGTGGCGTCACGGCCGCTTTCGTGCAGGCGCAGTTCCAGCGAGAACTCCGTGTCCCGAACGAAGGCGCGTCCCCGGTAGCGCCCCCCCGTGGTCTCTTTGAGTTTTCCGATATGGATCGCTTCCCTGCCGGGCAGATCCAGCAGGTGCATCCCCAAGTCCCCGTTCTCGATCCGGATGGTGTCGAGCAGGTGCGAGAGGCTGGTGAGCGCATGTTGCAGGATGCCCGCCCGTGCAAGGTCGTATTCCGGAGCGTTCAGGGTGTCGGCATGGAGGTCTTGCAACAGCCAGATCCTGAGCGGAGTCATGGACGAGGGGTTTTTGGAGTCGTTTGACATCAAATGAATGTAGTCAAACGACTCTTTCGGCAAAGGAAGCTTGGGCAAGGCCAGTCCGGGCGGATTCTTCTAAATTTCAGGCCCTGAACCCTGAAAGGATGCCCAAATGAGCGCGAACAAGCCCTTCACCCAGCCGTTGTCCCAGGTTGACCCCGAAATCGCGGGGTTGATCGAGCGTGAGGCCGAGCGGCAGGAGCACGAGATCGAACTGATCGCGTCCGAGAACAGCGTGAGCAAGGCGGTGCTCGAGGCGATGGGGTCTGTGTTCACGAACAAGTATTCCGAGGGGTACTCCGGCAAGCGCTACTACGGCGGGAACGAGGTCGTGGATGACATGGAGACCCTGGCGATCAACCGTGCCAAGGAATTGTTCGGCGCGGAGCACGTGAACGTGCAGCCGCTCTCGGGTTCTCCCGCGAACCTCGCGGTGTACATGGCGGTGTGCAAGCCCGGCGACAAGGTGCTGGGTCTCAAGCTCGATCACGGCGGGCACCTTTCCCACGGGCACCCGGTGAACTTTTCGGGTCTCAACTACGACTTCGCCCAGTACGAGGTGGACGAGAAGACCGGCCTCATCGACATGGACAAGGTGCGCGAGATCGCCCTGCGCGAGAAGCCGCGCATGATCATCGCGGGCTTTTCGGCCTACTCCCGCAACATCGACTGGAAGGCCTTCAAGTCCATCGCGGACGAAGTCGGCGCGATTACCTTCGCCGACATCGCCCACATCGCGGGCCTGATCGCTGGCAAGCAACTCGAGAACCCCGTGCCGGTCTTCGACATCGTCACCACCACGACGCACAAGACGTTGCGCGGCCCGCGCGGCGCCATCATCATGAACAAGGAAGCTTTCCGCAAGGACATCGACCGCTCGGTGTTCCCCGGCATCCAGGGCGGCCCGCACGATCACATCAATGCCGCCAAGGCCGTGTGCTTCAAGGAAGCGCTCAAGCCCGAGTTCCAGGTCTATGCGAAGCAGGTGATCAAGAACGCGCAGGCGTTGTCCGCCGACCTGATCGAGCGCGGCTACCGCGTTCTCACCGGCGGAACCGACAATCACCTGATGGTGGTGGACCTGCGCTCGAAGGACCTGGCAGGCAAGGCCGCCGAGATCGCGCTCGAGAAGGTCGGCATTTCGTGCAGCCGCAGCACCATTCCCTTCGATACGCGCAAGGCGATGGATCCTTCGGGGATCCGCCTGGGCACGCCCGCGATGACGACGCGCGGCATGGGCGAGGCCGAAGCCAAGGCCATCGGCGGCCTCATCGACGCCGCGCTGATGGCGGCGGACGACGATACGAAGCTGGCGAAGATCCGCGGCGAGGTGGCGGAATTGTGCAAGAAATTTCCCCTGTACGCGTGAACGAATCCGTCGGCGCGGGCGTTGATGACGCGGGCATTGTAGGGGCAAATGCAGGGGCGACCCGGCGGGTCGCCCTTACGGGTTCTGCGGAGTTAATCGCCCGCGCATCCCGTGTCCAACAAGCATTCTGCATCGGCGATCGTCGCATCTGGCCGAACGCCTACCTCGCGCCCATGTCGGGTGTCACCGATATTTGTTTTCGCCGCCTCGTTTCTCGCCTCGCGGCCGGGCGCACGGGGCTGCTGGTGTCGGAGTTTGTCTCCGTGCAGGTACTGACCCAGCCCGGCATGCGCGCGAACAGCAAGTCGGCGCGCGAGATGGCTTTCACCGAGGAAGAGCGTCCCTTCTCCATCCAGATTTTCGGCGCCGACGCCGACAAGATGGCTGCCGGCGCGCGCATCGCGGAAGCCACTGGATGCGACTTCCTCGAGATCAACTGCGGCTGCCCAGCGCCCAAGGTCGTGGGCAAGGGCGGCGGCTCGGGTCTACTGAAGGATCTTCCCAACCTCGCGCGCATCCTGCGTTCCGTGAAGGCCGCGGTTTCCATTCCCGTGACCATCAAGGTGCGCGTCGGCTGGAACGATGATCTCATCACGCTGTTCGAAACCCTGAAGATCGCCGACGGCGAGGGCGCGGCGGCCTTCGTCATCCACGGCCGCACGCGCGCGCAGGGCTACAAGGGCCTGGCGAACTGGGACCTCATCGCCGAGGCGAAGCGCCGCGCGCCGCCGCATCTTCCCGTGATCGGCAACGGCGACATCGTGCGGCCCGACGACGTACTGCACCGGCTCGAGACCTACGGCGTCGACGGTGTCGCAGTGGGGCGCGGTGCGATGCACAATCCGTGGATCTTCGGCCAGATCGCCGATCTCTATGAAGGCAAGATGTGGCGAGAGCCGGGCAAGGAGGATTATTTGGGGGTGTTCTCCGAATACGAAGCCCTGCTCCGGGACGAGATGGATCTCGATCTGCGCGTGCTGGGGAAGCTCAAGCAGATGGCGGCGCGCATCCTGAAAGGGCTTCCCGGAGGGTCGCTGGCGCGCCTCTCGCTGCTGCGCTCGCAGTCGGTCGAGGAATTCCGCGGGCATTTGCACGCCTACTTCGCGGGGATGAGCGAAGACCTGACGCGCGATTACGGCGTGCTTGCGGAGTTGAACGGGGGAGAGAAGAGCGAGGTGGTGGCGGGGAACACGTATCGGAATTAAGAATTGAGAAGCGGAATGAACGCGGGGGAGACTCGGCGTTTTTTGTTTCGTGAATCAGGAATTCAGGAGCGCCCGCAGCCGCTCCGTCGTTTGCTCCCGATCCAGTTTGGATGCGGCGACGTCGAGGACGAGGGCTTCCCAAGCGTCACTGTCCGGGCCTGCATCGATACCGTTGAGCTTCAAGAAGACAATTGCGGCCGTCATGCCGACACGTTTGTTCCCGTCGATGAATGGGTGGTTACGGCAGAGGTAGAACAGATAGGCCGCAGCAATCTCGATAATGTCTGCGAATGGTGAGACTCCAAAAGCCGTGGCTTGGGGGGCATTCACCGCGGATTCGAGCAATCCCGCGTCGCGGATTCCGGGACTTCCGCCATATGCTTCCAGGACGGCGTCATGGATCTTCATCACCTGCATGACCGTCAGGTG
>JBJHDK010000117.1:0-3279 GCA_050486505.1 Fibrobacteria bacterium
GCGCTTGAAGGCGTGGTAGTTGGTGATGACGATCTTGGCCTTGCCCAGTTCGGGTAGCATATCGCCAGGAACCAGTTCGCGGCTGCGGTAATAGCTGTCCGGGTCGTTCGGCTGCAGCACGCGCAGGCGATCCTTGATGGTCAGGCCGGGCGCAACAATGAGAAAGCCGCGGGTAAAACGCTTGCTCGACGGACTGCGCACGGCATTGATGGTTTGCCACGCGATGATCATGGCCATCACAGTGGTCTTGCCCGCACCGGTAGCCAGCTTGAGCGCAAGCCGCATTAACTCGGGGTTGGCGGCGGCGTTCACGCTGACCAGGTGCTGGAGGAACTGGTCGCCCTGCTTGCCCAGCTTCGGGGCGACCTCGGTCAGCCAGATCGCCGTTTCCACCGCCTCGACCTGGCAGAAGAACGGGCGAACGCCGTTGAACTTGAAATGCCGCCAGTGCTGCAGTAGTCGGGCGGTTTCCGGGGTGACGCCCCATTCGTTGGGATTTTTGATGTCGCGCCAGCGATCCACGGCCTCGCGCACGGTGTTGATCAGCGCGGCATGATAGGCCTGCTTCTCGTCCGTCAGCCCCTTGCCTTCATCCAGCACCAGCGATTGCTGGTTCCGCTTTTTGGGCTTGGGAATGGGGGTGATGAAATCCGCCTTGCGGCGGGTCGGCAGGATTTTTTGGGTCGGCTGGCCGTCGTTGTCGAGTTCCCAATGGCGAACAGGCCGCTCGTAAGGGGAATTCAGAATGGGCTGCTCAAAAAACTGGTTCGACATCACGACCTTCCGCTGGCACTCTTAAGACTCGACGGCTCACCACAGAAAGCGTGACGGCGCAACAGACTCTATAATACCGCGGATATTACGGTTTCACGTCCCGAATTTCACCAAATTGCGCAGAGTTTCATCGATGCGGTGTTCCCTAAATCACCCGCCACCACGGCACCGCCAGCACCCCCTCCGCCAGCCACTCCACATCCTCGCCATCGTGCAGCAAAAGCCCCGCGCGCGCCTTGGTCCCGTATTCCTTGCGAAACGTTCGCAAGCGCGCCGCATCCGCGAGCGAAGGCCGGCGCGTCGCCTTGATCTCCACCGGAAGCAACGTGCCACCCGTCTCGATCACGAAATCCACCTCATCCCCCGTCACCGTGCGCCAACGTGCTCTTGCCCGTCTGGCGCGCCCCGGTGACAATCACCACGGGCATCACCCGGAGGCGGGCCTCCAGGGCACGGGAGACCAGGCGGGGAAGGGTGTGTGGATTATTCATGGCGTGAATAACAATCATTCACAGCGTGAATGGAATAGAAGCATTCACAGTGAATTCTCCAAAAAACACGGTGAATTCTCCAAAAAACGCAAAAAGCCCCAACAAACTACCGCGGAGTCAAACGGCAACCCGATTCCACCGAAACATCCGATGTCAAATGACGAATCGATCAAAACCCCCTGTAATACGCAAGCGGCCCCAAAACACAAAATGGGGACATGTTGCCCCCAAAACCTCGCGCGATACGCTCGAAACACCCCCCGACTTTCGTAAATCTCCTGATGGGCACGTCATTGTCCAGCCCATTGTCCACTGTACACTGTACACTGCACACTTTCCCCAGGAGGCTCCCATGAAATCCCTCACCACCGGACTCACTTTCGCCGCCGCCATGGCCGCGCTTGTCCTCACCGCCCCCGGCACCGCCCGGGCTGCCGACGCGGCCACCGGCACCGGCATCGGCATCATCGCCGGAGACCCCTCGGGATTCAGCCTCAAAATTCCCCAGGGGCGCAGCAACGCCGTCCACGCCGTCATCGGCTACGACCTCTTCGGCGGCCGCGGCCCCGGCGGGGAATTCAGCGGCTCGCACTTCTACGCCGGAGCCGACTACGTGTGGTACAACTACAACCTCTTCCCGGTCAAAAAAGGCCGCCTGCCGCTCTACTACGGCCCCGGAGCCTTCGCCTCCATCTCGGGAAACTCATCCCTCGGCATCCGCGGCGTCGTCGGCCTCGAATACCAGTTCGCAGGCGCGCCCTTCGACGTCTTTCTCGAGATCGGCCCGCGCATCAACGTCATCCCCGACACAAGGGGCGGCTCCTTCGGCGGATTCGGGGGGAGGTTCTTTTTTTAGTGAACAGTGAACAGTGAACGGTGAACAGTGGGGGAGGGAATCGGGGGGCGCTTTGTGGTCGTGTCCGCGAGACCATGCCACGGGGGTGTGACGACGGTCACATGCAGGATCTTTGTCGTTGACTTCGCGGGAAGGTGGCCGCAGGTTGTGCCGCATGCCCATGACAACCCGCAAAACGACTTCGGCCTTCGGCACTCAGCCCCGGCCCGTGAAGCGCCTCCAAAAAATGTATAATAAGGATATACATAATGGAGGTGTCATGAAGGCCACCATCGTCGATCTCCGCTACCGCATGCGCGACGTTCTCAAGGCGCTGGAGCGCAACGAAGAAGTCGAAATCCTCTACCACGGCAAAATCAAGGGAGTCATCCTGCCCGTCGATGCGGCATCGCGCTCCCATGCGGTGAAACAGGAACATGCGGATCAACAAGAGCCCACACTTCAAGTCAAGGCGCACCCCTTCTTTGCCATGGATGCGTCCGGTGGGGATGTCGAAGCGCACATGGACGCGCTGCGCGGGGGACGGCACCGTGCTGTTTGATACCGATATCTTCATCTGGATCCAGCGGGGCAACACCAAGGCCGCACGCCTGGTGGATGCCGAGCCTGACCGTTGCCTTTCGGTCTACAGCTACATGGAGCTGCTGCAAGGCGCCCGCGATGCCACGCAGCACGTGCGGACGACCGGCTTTTTGAAGAGTTTCGGCTTTCGCACCCTGCCGCTCAGCGAAAACATCGGCCATCGCGCAGCCGTCTACATCGAGGAGTACGCCCTCTCTCACGGCTTGCGCGCGGGGGACGCCCTCATCGCCGCAACGGCCGTGGAGCACGGTGAAACCCTGTGCACCGCCAACCGCAAACACTTCAGCATGATTCGGGAGCTACAGCTCAAGATCCTGAACCCCTGAGCCTCGAGATCCCGAAAAGAGCGATCTCTTGCAATCCCATGACACAACCGCGACACTTCGGCGGGGGGAACGCGGTAGATTAACCCTTGTCGACACGCACCGACACCCCGGACGTTCGGGCCTGAGGTCTAACTCCTGCCAAGGGTCCAGAACGGGAAACAGAGGTCACTGGCGGTGCAAGAAAAAGGAAAGGACGGCCCGCAGGGTCGTCCTTTCTTCGTTGGCACGCAGGGAGTTATGAGTCGTGAGT
>JBJHDK010000118.1:0-3181 GCA_050486505.1 Fibrobacteria bacterium
GCGCCGCGCCGGTCACCATGTTCTTCACGTAGTCGGCGTGCCCGGGGCAGTCGACGTGCGCGTAGTGGCGGTTGGTCGTCTCGTACTCAACGTGCGAGGTGTTGATCGTAATGCCGCGCTCGCGCTCTTCGGGAGCATTGTCGATCTCGCCGTATGAGCGCGCCGTCGCGCCGCCGGTCTTCGCAAGAATCGTCGTGATCGCGGCCGTCAACGACGTCTTGCCGTGGTCAACGTGACCGATCGTGCCGATGTTCACGTGGGGTTTCGTACGCTCGAATTTTGCCTTCGCCATGGTGCTTTCTCAGCTCCTCTGTACTAGATACCGAAGTCGTTCGGGCTTCCTCCGCATCAATGCGAATTCGGCCGGTTAATTTCGCCCGGGACGAAGGATTTTGGGTCTTTAGCCTCGTTTTCTGACACCGTGTTTCAGGTATGTCAGAACGAAAACGCCCAACCCCTTCGATAAGGAGCGGAGTAAGGTAGCATACCCGAATACGTTCTCCAAGGGTATCTCAAGAAAGATTATTGAGTTACGGCCATCCGCATCGACCTTTCTGATCACCCCCCCACGGGCCGAGAGATCGGAGAGTACCCCCCCGCAAAACTCCTCCGGAACGATAATTTCGAGGTTCATGATGGGCTCAAAAACGTCAAATTTCGCAGAATCCAGGTTTATCCCGAGTGCGTCGGAAAAGGCTTTGGCCAACAAGGGCGGGGGAACCGGCCTGAGACTCCCCTCGAGGGAGGTCAATTCCACCTGAAGACCCGTGATTTCGCCCTTTCCGCACACCCCTTGTGCGCAGAAGGAGCGGAAGCAGTCCTGCAGGATCTCCGCCTCCAGCCGATTGAGGCCACCCGGCAACCGGATAATGTTGTCTTCTTCGCCTTTTGCCGCCTTCGCGTCGAATTCCAGGGATACTGTCGCTCCGAATGCGGTCGTCGAGCCCCTGAGGCCCCTGCAAGATCGCTTCAAGCGCTCATGGAAGGCCACGACGGGCGTCCCTTGCCGGATGTTGCACCCGTGTTCGTTGCGCAGGCGCCGGCAAAACACGTCCAACTGCAATTCGCCCACCGTGCGGATGATCCACCCCCCCGTCGCAGGATCGGTGGCGACCTTGATCGACGGCTCCGTGCCGGAAATCTCAGCGAGAACCCGTTGAATGTGACCATGATCACTTGCATCAACAGGCTCGATGCGCGCCTGGAGTAGGGGCTTGTAGCGCACCGCCGCCGTTGCGCCCTTGGTCGCGCCGAGAAAGGTGCCCGGCGGCGGAAGCGACTGCGCGCTGACGGCGACGATGTCGCCGGCTTCCGGGAAGTCGACTGGCTCCAAGGTTTCCGCGAAAACCGTGAAGTACTTCGCATCAGGAATCGATTTCGGCATCAGGCGGGGCGCAAAGACCTTGACCAAGGAAATCCTTCCGATCCCCGGATACCAGCGCGCCTTCAACACGAAGCCGGCACGGCGCGCCCCTTCACCGGAGACGGCAGGCGCCGGCAGCATCTGGTTGATGCCGTTCAGCAACTGGCGAACGCCGGCGTTCTTCAACGCGGACCCCATGAACACGGGAACACCATCGCTCTTTCGGGCACCCTCCCTCACTCCGGCGATGATCTCCGAAGGAGAGACGGCCCCGCCTTCCATCCATGCAGAGAGAACGGCGTCATTGTGACGCGATGAAAAATCAAGCAGCGCTTGACGATGTCTGATATATTCTTCGTGACAACTTTCCGGGACTTCTCCCTTGATCAGTTGTCGCGGATTCTCCTCGGACCGAAACAACGCGAGTTCGTGCGCGACATCCACCACTCCCTTGATCATCCCGTGCTCGATGACCGGGAAGTTCATCACGACGGGCGTCGTCTTGAAGAGCACGCGGATCTGCTCAAGCGCGCGCACGTGGTCCGCGCCGGGAATATCGACCTTGTTGATGAACACCAGCGGCACATTCCCGTTGGCCCGCAGCTTTTCCCATGCCGCGAGGGTCTGGGATTCAACGCCCCCTGTTCCCGACACGACAAGAACCACGCCCTCGACCGACTGCAGCGCAAAGTCCACCTCGGCGCCGAAGTCGACATGGCCCGGGGTGTCGACGAAGGTGACGCGTGTCCCCTTCCAGGTGTACGATGCGATGCCGGCCTCGATGGTGATGCCTCGGCGCCGCTCTTCTTCGAGATAGTCCATGGTGGCAAGGCCTTCATCCACCTCGCCCGTTCCGGAGATCGCGGAACTGAAATACAGAAGCCGTTCCGACACCGTGGTTTTGCCGGCATTGACGTGCGCGAGAATCGCGATGTTGCGCTTGTGTTCGAGCGAGGCGGACATGGGCGGAAAAAGATAGGTCGGGGGGTCTCCCCGCAGTCGACTTCGCCCTCGGGGATTCCCGATCCGAAGTGGCTGCCGGAAAACGCCCCCGGCCCCCCGAGGGGCAAAAGAAAAAGCCCCCCGTCTCCGGGAGGCTTTTTTCGGTCGTTGAGCCTGTCGAAACGACCGGCGACTACCAGCGGAAGTGCGAGAAGGCCTTGTTCGCCTCGGCCATACGGTGCACGTCCTGACGCTTCTTGACCGCGTTGCCTTCGTTGTTGTAGGCCTGGATCAGCTCGGCCGAAAGACGGCGGGGCATGTCCTTCTCGTTGCGATTCTTGGCTGCATCCTTGAGCCAGCGCAGTGCGAGCGCGGTGCGGCGAATCGCCGGAACCTCGATCGGCACCTGGTAGTTGGCGCCGCCCACGCGACGGGACTTCACTTCAACGGCGGGCTTGATGTTGTTGAGCGCCGCCTTGAACAGGGTCAGTTCATCGTCTTCACCGCCGACCTTCTGCTTGAACTCCTTAAGGGCGGTGTACACGATTTCCTCGGCCACGGTCTTCTTGCCGCGCCCGATCACCACGTTCATGAACTGGGTGAGCAGCGTGCTGTTGTAGCGCGGGTCGGGATAGATGCGGCGCTTGTCGGCTTTTTTGCGTCTTGACATGTTCGGTCCTGCGGTTAACCGGGGTTACTTCTTGCCCTTGGCGGCGGGGGCGCCGGCCTTGGGGCGCTTCACGCCGTAAAGGGAACGGCTCTGACGACGGCCTTCGACCCCGGAGGTGTCGAGCGTGCCGCGAATGATGTGGTAGCGCACACCCGGCACATCCTTCACACGGCCGCCGCGGATGAGCACAATGGAGTGCTCCTGCA
>JBJHDK010000119.1:0-3123 GCA_050486505.1 Fibrobacteria bacterium
TCGAGGTCGTCGCCCGGCGTCTTGATGTCGCGCGAGGAGAAATGGATCTGGAATGCGCTGACGCCCGCGACCGTGCCGGCGGGTGCGCGGATCTCGGCGGGGAAATCGGGAAGGGTGGCGAGGTCGTTCCCGAACAGCGCGGAGGCGTCGGTGAACTGGGTGCCGGTGAGTTGCATGCCGTCACCGGAGTCGCCCGCGAAGCGAATGGTTACGGAATCGAGTTCTTCGACCGGTTTTTCGAGAGACTTCTCCCCGCCCGAAGCGGGGGAGGTGGGTGACAACATTTTTAACCGGACTCCGGTGGGAACAAGGTTTGCGGGCCTGCAAATCCGGCCCATTAAGATAACAAAAAGGGGTTTTTAAACCCGGATGATTACAAGAAAAGCGAATTCGATAACACGTTGAAGTCGCGTTCAGCGGCGCGGCGGTGCGGGAAGGCGGGAGAGGTCGCGCCTGAGGCTTTCGGGAAGCCATCTGCCGATGTCCGACGCCGCGGCAAGGCTCCACTCCGCATGCAGGGTGGCCGACTCGTCAGCGGGCCCGAGAAGCGCCGCGATGCGCGCGAGATTGCCGGTCGCCCGGTAATAACCCAAGGGGAGGCAGGCGGCGCAAGATGCGGTCCGGGCGAGCGCGGCATACTCTTTTCGCAGTTTTTCTTGTTCCGCGCGCGCTTCCGCGAGCAGGTCGAGGCGGAACAAGGCGACGGCGCGCATCTCGCGTGCCAGGCGGTGATCGGGATAACGGGCCAGGAACTCCTCGACCAGCAGGCGTCCGGAATCGGGCCGACCGGCGTCGAGGTGGATCCAGAACAGCGCGAAGCGAAAGGGCGTTTCCATGTGCCGGGAGGCGTCCGCCATTTCGCTGAATTCTTCCAGCGGAAACTCCGCGGCGCGGACGAGAGGCAGTTTTTCCAGGATCCTGTCGCGCCAGTAGTCGTAAAGCATCAGGCTCATGCGCGCCTCGGGCGCCTCGAGAGCGGCCAGCTGCCGCCGGGCGGAGTAGGCTTGGGATGCGGAGCGGAGGCGGGCGCCTCGCAGGGCGGAGACATGGGCGAGTTGCAGCCCGGCGAGTCCGCGATAGAGCCGCGCCTCCAGAAGATCCGCTCCAAGGGACCCGTTGGACGGTTCCTCCGGGCGCGTGAGGCTCGCCCAGTAGCCCTCCGCGCGCGACAGGGCGGAGGTGTCGCCTTCGTCAAGAAAACGGTTGAGGCAAACGAGGCCGGCGAAATAGGGGCGGGGGGGAGCGGTTTCGGACAGCCCCGTGATCAGGGTTTTCTCCGCGGCCGCGTATTCCATGCGGAGCATGCGGTCGAGCGCCTCGCCGATCACCGCGTCCCGCGTTGCGTCCGCAGGGGCCTTCGTCGCGACGGCCAGCAGAACGAGAAAGGTGAGGATGCCGCCGCCCGCGCGCCCCGGAACGGGCCATTTAGTAGATATTGCATCCTCGCGAGGCATTGTGGCCCAAACTACTAAAGCACCCCTGTCGACCCGAACCCCGCCCTGCGTCCTGGGCATCCTGCCCGCTGACGGGTTGGAGGCGCGCCGCTATTCAGACGCGCTGTGGGCATGCGACGGGATCGAATTGCGCGCCGACGGCATGCCCGCCGACTCGATCGCCGCGGCCGTCGCCGACTTCGACGCCGAAAAGGCGCGGCGCGGGTTCCCGGGCCCGGTGGTGTTCACCCTGCGCCTGCGCCGCGATGGCGGCCGCTGGGACGACACCGCGGCCCGCGACCGGGAAGCGGTGTGGGAATCCTTGCCCCCGGGAACCTGCGACTGGGTCGATCTCGAGGTCGAGGAGGCGGACCGCATCGACGCATCCGTCTTCGACACCCTGCGGTCGTCCGGAGCGGGGATCCTGTTTTCGCACCATGCCTTCGAGCCCGAAGACCCTGCCGGCTGGGATCGCCTGCTCGATCGCATGAGGTCTTTCTCTCCCGGCGCGGTCAAGTTCGCGGTGGCCCTGCGCGATCGCGACCATGCCTTGGCCCTGCTGCGCTTTGCCCGCCGGGTCGCCGCCGAATGGCCCGCGTCTTCCGTCATCGGCATGGGGGAAGCGGGCAGCCTGACGCGGCTGGTCAGCCCCTTGCTCGGCTGTCCCTTCACCTACGGCTATCTCGGGACCGCGCCCGTCGCTCCGGGGCAGCTGCCCGCCGGAGCCATGCGCGCATTCTTTGCCGCCGCCCGCGACGGACATCCCGATCAGGCGGCATCGGATGCCGAATGGATGGACTGGGCCGCGGCACTGTGGGCACGGGTGGGCGATGCGTAGCAGGATCGGGGCCTTGCTTGCGTCGGGCATGCTTGCGCTGCTCATGACTCCGCCGCCGGCGGCGGGGTTCGGCCAAAACAAGGTGCAGTACCACTCACTCGACTGGTCGTATTACCAGACCGAGCACTTCGACGTGTACTTCAACCAGAACGGCGCCATGATCGGCGAGTTCGCGGCGCGCCACATCGAGCGCATGTACGAGGAGGTCGCGGCGATGGTCGGTCACCGGCTCAGCGGCCGGGTTCCCGTCATCCTGCACAACACCCACAGCGAATTCCAGCAGACCAATGTGATTCCCTTCACCTTGCACGAAGGCATCGGCGGCTTCACCGAGCGCTTCAAGAACCGGGTCGTGATGCCCTTCGAGGGCAGCTACCGCGACTTCTACCATGTGCTGCAACACGAGTTGGTGCATGCCGTGGTCTTCGACATGCTGTTCCGCTCGCCCTCGACGGCACAGGGACCGATGCAAAGCCAGTTCGGGGGGTTCCCCCTCTGGGTGAACGAGGGTCTGGCCGAATACACGGCCCTGGGCTGGGATCTCGGTTCGGAATTCTTCATGATCGACGCCACCACCTTCGGGTATGTGACGTCGCCGGTGAACGACTTCGGGGGGTTTCTCGCCTACAAGGGCGGCCAGATGTTTTTCCACTTCCTCGAGTCGGTGTACGGCAAGGGGACGACCACGCGCTTCATCCGGAATCTTGCGCGGTCGGGCAATACCTTCGAGGCGTTCCGGCGCACCACGGGGACGTCCCTGGAGGAGGCCGGCGAGGTGTGGCTGCGCGAGCTGCGCTACCTCTATTGGCCCGAGCTCGGGCAACGGCAGCACGGCCTTGCCGTGGCGCGCCG
>JBJHDK010000120.1:0-2963 GCA_050486505.1 Fibrobacteria bacterium
GCCCAGCCCTCGGGGAAGGACGGCGGTTCGGGGGCCTCGGCGGGGTCGCCCTCGGGGCGGCCGGCCTCGATCCAGCGGTTGATGAGCGCGATCTCCCCCTCGTCGAGGCGCCGCACGTCGAGGAAGTCGGTCGTCTCCGGATTGGCGTGCCAGGGGGGCATGGCGCGGTCGTTGACGACGCGCCGGATGGTGAGGGCGCGGCGCGAGACCTCCTCGTAGCTCGTGAGGGGGAAGGGCGCGCTTTCCCCCGTCCGGTGGCAGGCCATGCAGTGGGCCTGCACGATCGGTGCGATGTCGCGGTGGTAGCTCGGCTGGAGCTCGGACTCGGATCCCCGCGCCGCGCCGGCGGAGCCCGCAAGGATCGCGAACATCGCCAGCAAGGCGAACGCGGAGGCGAACGCGGAGGCGGAGGCGGAGGCGGAGGCCCGGGCGAAGGCTCCGGGGTAGGGGAGTGGGAGCGGGGCCTTGCGGGATTGGGGACGGTGCTGCATCGGGGATAGAGGAGGAGGCGAGGAGGAGGCGAGGAGGAGGCGAGGCCCGTTTCGGCGGATCGGGTTTCCGGAGAAAGACGCTTCGGTCCGCGAAAGGTTACGGAAACCGATTCCGCGGGCGAACGCAAGCCGCGTCGGGCGGTGGAAAGGGGAGAGGTGAGGGAGCCGCGGAGGGGGGAGCCAAGAGGGTCGGATCCCGGACCCGACCGGGTAGCGTGCTTCGTTTGAGAGGGTGGAGAGGAAAGGCGCTCGAAGCCGAAACGGGCGAACGGCCTCGCGCTCCGACATGGACGTGGAAGCGTCCCACCCGCAGTCGGCCCGCGCCCTTCGGGCTGCGCTGCGCTTTGACTTCGCCTTGCCCTCCGGGCGAACCTTCGGTTCGTCCATCTCGCTCTGCTCGGTTGTCCGAACCTTCCATGACCTTCTCGGCCACGCCGACGTATCGGCAACGATCCTATGTCTGCAAGGGATGAAACGCCCCGGAATGGGCGAGCCAGGCCCGCTGGATTTGGAACGGGGAGGCGATTTTCAAGCGCAATTTGCTCGCGTGATCAGCGAAAAAACCCGATTTTTTCCTTCCAAACGAGCAAAACAACTGCGAAGCTCCAGCGAGACACGTCGTTCGCGCCGAATTCCGACGTTCCGGGTGCCGTATCCGGGTACATATGGACACGTCCCGGATAACAGTTATTCGGACGGGTGGCATATTATACCTTCAGAAGATGAAACCCTCACCAGAGATCGCTGGGAATTGGCGTTTGCCATCTGCCTTCGCAGAAAACGATGAGTTTATGCACATTGGGGAGGATGGGCGGATCGTGCATTTTGTATTTATCGAACAATCAGGCGATCAAGTCGCGTCGATGAAGCTGTGGTGCGAGAACCTTGGTGGAAATCGGTATATGATTCGCTCAAGTCCCGGGCACAAAGGATGGGAAGTGGGAATGGCTCGAACTCAATCCGGGATTGAGATCGAACGAAATGAAGAAGCGTTTCCGAACAAGGTCTCTAATTAATTTACGATCACAAGCCGGGCGCGAAAGCCTCGAAGGCCGACCTCAAGGCTGTTCCAGCGAAAGTCCGGAACGCTCTCGCCCCATTCAAAAACGACAAAGGATAGACGGCAGGAACACGATGAGCATCTACTCAACATTGTGGAAGCTGAAATTCCCGAAGGAGGGTGACGAGCACCTTCGGTGTGACTGGCTTGAAGTCACGGCCCAAGGCGTGCCGCCGCACATCGGGTCACCCACCCCTGGTCACGGATACGAGGATGGCGACCCCTTCGCCGATTTCCTCCCCCCGCCTGTCCAGACGGATGCAGACGGGAACGCGCCCTTCATGCGGGCGGTCGTGTTCGTGACGGAAGATTCGATCAAGGGAACGGAGCGGAACGGGCAGGAGTATGTGAGGCCGTTGTTGATTCTCACCGGAGAGGAGTACGCACGCATCCCATTCGAGGAACTGCGCACTCGACTGTGCGATGCGCTACGCGGCAACCGTTCGCCGGTCGTAATGGAGATTCTCGGTCCCGATGGATCGCACAAGATCATCCGGGAGCGGAGAAGAGAGGACTGCGGATCCTGACCGTCGCTCGTTGGCGACGGGCAACCTGCGCCACTATCGTAACGTTGAAAAATGATGACCCGCAGGGCCAAGGCAAGCGATGCTTCTGGAATCGCGAGAATTCATGTCGAGACCTGGCGGGAGGCCTACTCGGGGATCGTTCCACAGACTTACTTGGCCTCACTTAACTACAACCAACAATTCACGACATCCGATCACCCTCGCCGACTGGGTGTATGCGCTTCACGATGAGAAAACTAAGCGTCAACCTGAAGCGTCGAATCGCCTGTCTTGTATTCATCCTTTCCCCAGTTGGATTCGGTACCTACGACCTTTTCGCCTACGAGGATGATGGGCAGCTTGCATCGTCGCATCTTTTCTTGGTGATTGTTGGAATCGGATCGATTCTGGCGTGGTGCTCCTTCGACGCGAAGATCCATGATTTCGTGATTTCCCAAGGCTTGAGATTTGGAATCATTCTTGTTGCGGCTATTGCTGTCCCCGTGTACTTGGTGAAGACGCGAGGGTGGCCAGGCGCTCTAAAACTCGGGCTGGGGTTGCCCGCCTTTGCAGTGAGCGCTGGAGCGTACTATGTTGGGTGGTACGCGGCCTACGAGATTGCCGCATTGATCGGTTATTTTTGAAGCTGTCACGACCATGGTTGCGATCACGGGAGTCCCAGGCCGGCAGCGAACCGGGCAGCAGCAGGATCTGAACCCGGTCCACCCACCCCGCCCGGCGTGCCAAGTTCGGAGGCGAGGCGGTTCGAAAGCGGATCCCCCGAATGGGCGGGGAGGGTGAGAGGGGGGCTACACCACGCAGGGGCTACACCGCGGAGAGGGAAGCCAAGTGGGTCGGATCCCGGACCCGACAGGGTTGCGTGCTTCGTCCGGGAGGGTGGAGAGG
>JBJHDK010000121.1:0-2863 GCA_050486505.1 Fibrobacteria bacterium
ATCTTGATCTTGCCCTTGTCGTTGGCCGACACGATGGAATCGATCAGCGACGTCGTGGTGACACCGTAGGGAACCTCGGTGATGGCCAGCGTGCGCTTGTCCACTTCGACGATCTTCGCGCGGATCTTCACGCGCCCGCCGCTTTGCCCGTCGTTGTAGTCGGAGCAGTCGGCCAGGCCGCCGGTGGGGAAATCGGGGAGGAGCTTGAACTTCTCCTTCTTCAGTACGGCGATGCAGGCCTCGAGCAGCTCGCGGAAATTGTGGGGAAGGATCTTCGTGGAAAGGCCCACCGCGATGCCCTCGGTTCCCTGCGCGAGCACCAGCGGGAACTTCACCGGTAGCGTGACCGGCTCCAGGTTGCGGCCGTCGTAGGAGCGCTGCCACGTGGTCGTCGCGGGGTTGAACACCACGTCGAGCGCGAACTTCGACAGCTTGGTTTCGATGTAACGCGGTGCGGCGGCGCTGTCGCCGGTCACGGGGTCGCCCCAGTTGCCCTGCGTGTCGACCAGCAGGTCGCGCTGGCCCATGCCCACCAGCGCTTCGCCGATGGCGGCGTCGCCGTGGGGGTGATACTTCATGGTCTGGCCGATGATGTTGGCGACCTTGTGGAAGCGGCCGTCCTCTTCCTCGCGCAGGGCATGCAGGATGCGGCGCTGCACGGGCTTGAGGCCGTCGTACAAATGGGGGACTGCGCGGTCGGTGATGACGTACGAGGCGTACTCCAGGAAGTACTCCTTGTACATGTCCTGGACGTGCGGGATGTGGGTTTGGAGAGAATTGGGTGTCATCAGGGTGTTTCGTTCTCTTTGAGTTCTTTGAGTTCTTTGCGCTCTTTCGCGGCCATTCTTTTCATCAATGGTGGCGTTAATTCGGTTCCACCGCTTCCTTCTCCGCTGCGAACTTCTCCGGGCTTTCCTCCACCACGTCTTCTTCCACCTTCATGTTCTCCACGATGAACTCCCGGCGCGCGGGGGTGTTCTTGCCCATGAAGTATTCCAGGGTGTCGCCGATCTTCATCTGCGGTTGCAGGATCACCGTCTCGAGGCGGATGTCCTTGCCGATGAAGCCTGCGAACTCGTCGGGAGAAATCTCGCCGAGCCCCTTGAAGCGGGTGATCTCCGCGTTCTTGCCGAGCTTCTTGAGGGCTTCCTGTTTCTCCGCATCGTCGTAGCAGTAAACCGTCTCTTTCTTGTTGCGCACGCGGAAGAGCGGGGTCTGCAGGATATGCACGTGGCCCTTGTCCACCAGTTCGGGAAAGAACTGCAGGAAGAACGTCAGCAGCAAGAGGCGGATGTGGGCCCCGTCGACATCGGCATCGGTGGCGATCACGATGTTGTTGTAGCGCAGCCCCTCGAGGCCCTCCTCGATGTTGAGGGCGTGCTGCAGCAGGTTGAATTCCTCGTTCTCGTACACCACTTTCTTTGTCATCCCGTAGCAGTTCAGCGGCTTCCCCTTCAGGGAAAACACCGCCTGCGTGGCCACGTCGCGCGCCTTGGTGATCGAGCCCGAGGCCGAGTCGCCCTCGGTGATGAAAATCGTGCTCTCGTTCCGGCGCTTGTGCTTGTCGTCGAAGTGCACGTTGCAGTCGCGCAGCTTGCGGTTGTGCAAATTCGCCTTCTTTGCCCGCTCGTTGGCCAGCTTGCGGATGCCCGCCATGTCCTTGCGCTCACGCTCGCTTTGCTGAATCCTCTCCTGGAGCGCCTTCGCGACCTCGGGGTTCTTGTGGAGAAAAAGCTCCAGGTTCTTGCGGATGAACTCGACGATCCACGTGCGCAGCGAATCGCCCTTCTCGTTGTAGTTCGTCGAGCCGAGCTTGGTCTTGGTCTGCGACTCGAACACCGGCTCGTGCATGCGGATGGCGATCGACCCCACGATGGAGGCGCGCACGTCGGTGGTGTCGAAGTCCCTCTTGTAGAAGTCCTTGCAGGCGCGCACCACGCCTTCCTTGAAGGCCGCCAGGTGCGTTCCGCCCTCGGTGGTGTACTGCCCGTTCACGAAGGAGAAATAACGCTCGCCGTAGTGCCCGTCGTGCGTCAGCGCCGCCTCGAGGTCGTCGCCCTTCAGATGGATGACCGGGTAGCGCACCGTGTCGTCGGTATGGCGCTCCAGCAGGTCGCGCAGGCCGTTCTTCGAGGTGTACTTCTCCCCGTTGAACGACAGCGTCAGCCCCGCGTTCAGGTAGGTGTAGTAGTGGATCCGCTCGACCAGGAATTCCTCGACCCACTTGAACTTCGGAAACAGCGTCGTATCGGGCAGGAAGCGCATCAAGGTCCCGTTCGGCTCCTTGGTTGCCTGCTCCTTTTCGTCCTTCACCAGCTTCCCGCGGCGGAACTCCGCCACCTTGGTTTTGCCGTCACGGAACGATTGCACCCGGAAATGCTCCGAAAGCGCGTTCACCGCCTTCGAACCCACGCCGTTCAATCCCACCGACTTCTTGAAGGCCTCGCCCTCGTACTTGCCGCCGGTGTTGATCTTCGACACACAGTCGATCACCTTGCCCAGGGGGATGCCGCGCCCGTAGTCGCGCACCGCCAGCGTCCCGTCCTCATCCAGGGTGATGTCGATTTGCTTGCCGGCCCCCATGACGAACTCGTCGATCGAGTTGTCGACGATTTCCTTGAAAAGCACGTAAATCCCGTCGTCCGGGGCGGATCCGTTGCCCAGCTTGCCGATGTACATGCCGGGGCGCAGGCGGATGTGGTCGACCCAGTCGAGGGACTTGATGCTGTCCTCATCATACGCGCCGGATGAGGATTTGGGGGTTTTCTGCGGTTTTTCTGCCATTTTCAGGGATTTTCGGAAAAGCTTCGGATGGGGCCCAAGGGGTTGTGGCGTGCTGCCGGTCGGGGCACAAGGTATGCCG
>JBJHDK010000122.1:0-2599 GCA_050486505.1 Fibrobacteria bacterium
GGCGGAAGCTTCCGACGCAACGCACACGATCTCGGTCGAGATCAAGTCCGTCAACAACCGCTTTCTCGACTTCCAGTGCCGCGGCCCGCGCGAGCTCATCAACCTTGAAAACGCGCTCCGCAAGGAACTCGCCCCGTTCGTGACGCGCGGTTCGGTGAACTGCACCGTGAACGTGGAAACACGAAGCGGGGAAGAAGCCGCGGCGGACGTCGCGCTGAACGAGCCCCTGTTCCACGCCTACGCCGCCGTCGCCCGCCGCATGTCGGTGCTGATGGAGCAAGACGCCGGCATCCGCGCCTCCGACCTGCTGCGGATCCCCGACATGGTGATCCGCGGCGGCGAAGGGGTCGCCAAGGCGGATCCCGCAGAACTGGAAGCGAAAATCCTCCCCGTGTTCCGGGAGGCCTGCGCCGGGCTGGCGGCCATGCGCGCACGCGAGGGCGAAGCGCTGGCCCGCGACCTCGAGACCCGCATCCGCTCCTTCCATCCCGCGCTCGGGAAGGTGGCCGCGCTGCTGCCGGGGCGTCAGCAGGATTATGTCGCCAGGCTGCGCGCGCGCATCTCTGAGCTGCTCGACGGCCGCGCGATCGCGGAAGACCGTCTCGCCACCGAAATCGGGATCATGGCGGAAAAGCTCGATGTCTCGGAAGAAATGACCCGCCTGCGCGCCCACCTCGACCACTTTCTGGAAATCCTCGCCGACCATCCCGCCCCGGGAAAGAAGCTGGGATTCCTGCAGCAGGAAATGCTTCGCGAAGTGAACACGCTCTCGAACAAGAGCCAGAATTACGACATCCAGCAGATCTGCATCGGCTGGAAGGAAGAGCTGGAAAACATCAGGGAGCAGATCGCGAACGTGGAGTGATACCAGGGAATTGTAGGGGCGACCTGCCGGGTCGCCCGTCGGTAGGTAGGGCGACCCGCCGGGTCGCCCGTCCACGTTCGCGTTAGTGAGGCTGCACGTGTGCGCGGACGTCGAGGCTGCCGGCGAATTCGGACTTGAGGACCCGTGCCACCTCCTCGATCGTCAGCTTTGTCGTGATCATGTCGATCTCGAGTTCCGCGGCGCGCTTCGAGACTTTCTCCGGCGGCACATGGTTGTTGGTGAAGAGGATGGCGACGATGTCGACCTCTTCGGCGACCTGCATCAGGCGTGTGTGCACGAGGTTCGTGACAAGAAGAATATTCGTGTAGTCGTCCGTGAGCTCGTTGGGATCGTTGCCGGTGAAGGCCATGTCCACGGTTTCATGAATGAGCTCGGAACCGACGAGAGTTCCCTGTATGGCTTCAATGATGGAACGAAGATCCGTCTGCATGCGCGTGACTTACGGGATTAGGGTTGGGACGTGGGATTGATGAAATGGGTGTTGCGGCTTCTTTCGGGGGCCCGGGGAGTGTCCCGCACATGGGCTTGCCCTCTTCTGCGGAAAAAGATAGTCCACCCGGGGCGCTGCCTGTAAAGGCCGGTCAGGGACTTTTTCCTTCCGCCCCCCCGGCAAGGGCCTGCCCCCGGCCAGCCCCCCCGATCTATTATTGCGTTCGTACCACGGGGGAAAGCATGACAACAGCCCACACGCTCGTAATGCCGGCGACGGACGAAGAGAAAATCCTGCTCGGAGGCGAAGCAGAGCGCAATTTCGTTCGCATCGAGAGCGTCCTCGGTGTACGGGTGTTGACGCGGAACCCCGGAATCTCGGTGCAGGCCCGCAGCGAGGCCGAGGCCTTGCGCGCACTGGCCACGCTGGAAAAAATGCGTGCGACCCTGAAAACCGGCCAGCACCTTTCGGAGTTCTACGTCAACGAGTTGCTCGGCGCGCAAGGCGAAGGAGAGCCGGAATTTTCCCCGGCGCGCGAGAAACCCGTGCTGGTGGATCGCTATGGGAAACCCGTGCAGCCGAAAACCCGCGGACAGGCGCGTTTCATCCAGATCATCCGGGGCCACGACATCGTTTTCGCCGCCGGTCCGGCCGGCACGGGAAAAACTTTTCTCGCCGTCGCAATGGCCGTGCAGGCGCTCGAGAAAAAACTGGTGGACCGGGTCATCCTTTGCCGCCCCGCGGTCGAGTCGGGAGAAAGTCTCGGTTTTCTTCCGGGCATGATCAGCGAGAAGATCGCCCCGTACATGCGTCCTCTTCATGACTCCTTGAGCGCGATGCTTCCAACCGAAAAGCTGCGCGAATACTGGGACGGAAATTCCATCGAGATCGCCCCCCTGGCCTACATGCGGGGCCGAACCCTGAGCCGCAGCTTCGTCATCCTCGACGAGGCGCAGAATACCACGGTCGCCCAGATGAAGATGTTCCTGACGCGGCTCGGTCCCGGAACCCGCGCCGTGTTGACCGGAGACGAGAGTCAGGTCGATCTGGGGGTACGGGAAAAATCCGGGTTCTCGCATGCTCGCAGCATTCTCACGGGAATCGAAGGCATCGGCCAAATCGAACTGGGGCTCGACGATGTCGTGCGCCACCGCCTGGTGCGTGAAATCATCAGGGCCTACGAAACCAGCGGGGTGGGGGAGTTTGGGGGAAGTTTTATTTTTAGCTACAAACGCCCCCCCCTTGAAGGGGGCGGGCCGCAACGGTAAGTTTAGCCCGCGTTT
>JBJHDK010000123.1:0-2564 GCA_050486505.1 Fibrobacteria bacterium
GGAATGGAGAGGCAACACGCCGGGCAACCCGAGAAACAGGGAACCATCGTCAAAATCGTGGCCACCATCACCAATGTGTAACTGCGTAGCATCCGGAGTTGCATTCCGGCATACACCGCAAGCCCGTTCACCAGAAATCCGATCACCGTGAAAATCCATGCCGATTTCCCCCATTTCAACATTATCTGTTCAAACTGCTCCTGCTGGGCATCCGTCATCCCCTCCGACTGTGTTTGCATCATTTGCTGAATGCTCTCCGGACTGGTAAACAAACCGACAACCCCGAACAGCAGGCCTATGGCCCCAATCAAAATGAGGAAGATTCCCGGCATATTCACGGTTGCCAAAGCACTTTCCCGGCCGCCATCAGAACCTGGATCGCCAAAGGCGCCCCCTCCGGAAATACCCCCACCGCCACCGCCTGCAGCATTCGCCTGAGCGATCAATTGGACAAGCTCCGGGAAAGCATCCAATGGACGCCAATCGTTGCTACCCTCTTGGCAAATCGGAGTTTGCAGATTCACGCGCCCTTCTTGAATCCATTGGGCGAGCATTTCCTGGGGGATGGGACCGTATTCCTGTTGGTCGGAGCCTTTGACGCGGTACATGGATAAGGTTGGTTATTAGCGGGTGCTTCGTATGTCTGAATCTGGCTTAGGAAGGGGAGCATGAACAAAATCACTCCGGCTGTCATTACAATTTTTTGTCAATAAGGGACAGGTCATTAAGTTGATATTTTGCTTGCGTGGGTGTGGGGTGGGTGCTTTTGTTCTGGGTATGCGACAGCCCCGTCTCAAGGCCCCTGCGAATCATCCGGTCGCCCATTATCATTGTCTCTCACGCGTCGTGGATCGGCAGTTCGTCTTCGGCCCGCTCGAACGCGAGCAGTTCGTCCGTTATATGCGCGAATACGAGGCCTTCTGTGGCGTGCGCATCCTCACTTACTGCGTCCTGTCCAACCACTTCCATCTGTTGGTCGAAGTCCCCAAACGACCGGAGCAATTGCCCGGTGCCGAGGCTTTGATCGAGAAGTTGGAGGGGTTATCGGGCCACACACTCCGTGCGGGGGAGTTGCGTCAGCAGGTGGAACGGCTGCGTCAGGCGGGCGATGAGGCGGGCGAGCAGGCGTTGCGGGAGCGGTTGTGTGCGTTGATGTGGGATGTCAGTGCGTACATGAAGCTGGTGAAACAACGCTTTACGCAATGGTTTAACCGACAGAAGGGGCGGAAGGGGACGCTGTGGGAGGAGCGATTCCGGAGTGTGTTGGTGGAAAGTACGGGAGCGGCGTTGGAAGCGATGGCCGGATACATAGATTTGAACCCGGTGCGGGCTGGGCTGGTGACGGATCCGAAGGAATATCGGTGGTGTGGGTATGGGGAAGCGGTGGCGGGGGGTGAATTGGCGCGGGAGGGGATCCTGGCGGTGATGGGAGGGAAGCGAGGGGAGAGCGTGGCGAAGAATGAGGCGAAGGAATTGGCGAAGGGTGAGGTAAAGAAGGCGTTGGAAAGGTATCGGGTGCAGCTATTTGGGATGGGAGAGGCGCGGGAGGGGACGACGGCGGAGGGGGTGATGATACGGAAGGGATTTACGCGGGAAGAAGTGTTGGCGGAAGTGGACCGGAAGGGGCGGTTGGAGATGGCGGAATATCTGCGGTTGAAGGTGAGGTATTTTGCGGATGGAGCGGTGTTGGGGACGCGCGGGTATGTGGAAGAAGTGTTTCGGGCGTACCGGGACCGTTTTGGGGAGAAGCGGAAGAGTGGGGCGAGACGAATGCGCGGGGTCGAGGCCGAGCTGTATACGTTGCGAGAACTGAAAGTTCGAGTGTTGGGTTAAGGATTCAGTTCAAGGTCGGGCAATCGCACAGAGTCTGCCGAGAAGCCAAGAGAAGACAGGACTTCCCCTTCAGAAAGCCCTGTCCTGCATTTCACCGCTCAGCTCATCAAGTCGCGCACCCGTTTGAGCAGAGCTTTGGTTGCGAGAATGCCATCGGCTTCGGAAAGCGTATCGCCCTCATACTCAATACCCACGTAACCCTGATATCCCGAATCCAAGACGATCTGCATCATGCGGACGTAATCGGTTTCCACGCAATTCCCGTTGGTGTCAAATGCATGGGCCTTGGCGCTGACCGCCTTTGCGTAGGGCATCAATTCGCGAACTCCGTCATACCGATCGTACCATGTCTCGTTACCGAGGTAGAAGTTGCCAAAGTCGGGCAAAGTTCCACAATTTGGCAAGTTGACCTCCTCCATAACAGCGGCCAGCCATTTGCCATGAGAGGAAAGTCCGCCGTGATTCTCCACAATACAATTCAAGCCAGCGGGTGCGCAGTACTCAGAAAGTTGGCGCAGACCCTCTGCGGCGCGGAATTTCTGGGAATCCCACCCTCCGACGTTGCGAGTCTCGGCATTGACACGAATACTGTGGCAACCCAAGAAGTGAGCCGCATCGGCCCATTTGAAATGATTCTCGACGGCTTGGCGACGTCGGCCTGGATCTGGATCTCCCAAGGCACCTTCCCCGTCGCACATGATGAGCAAGATCTGCACACCCTCGCCCTCGGC
>JBJHDK010000124.1:0-2385 GCA_050486505.1 Fibrobacteria bacterium
TTGCATGGGGATGGGAAAGGTAGGTAAGGGGGAAGAGGTGGGAGGTAGGAGGTGGGAATGGACCGCGAGTCGCTTACAGCCAACACAGGCGCGCACCCACACCGGTCACCGTTCCCGGTCGGAAACAAGGGAGAAACCAGACTTCCGGTCATTCATGGACTAGTTTTCAAACAAGATCATCAGCGGTTTTCACGTGATCCGGGCAATGGCCTGCTGTTCGCTGTCCGCTGTTAGCTCAAAGCTCGTCCCCCGGAGACCTACCCCATGCCCTGGCTGATGAAATCGGAACCAGAAGACTTTTCCCTGGAAGACCTGCGCAAGCGTCCCAAGCAGATGGAGCCCTGGACCGGCGTGCGGAACTACCAGGCGCGCAACTTCATGCGGGACGAGATGAAGATCGGGGACAAAATCCTTTTCTACCACAGCAACGCTACCCCCCCGGGCATCGCGGGCATCGCCGAGGTCGCCACCGAGGCCTTCCCCGATCCCACCGCCTTCGACGCGAAATCGAAGTACTTCGACCCGCGCGCCGGAGCGCAGGGCACGGCATGGATGTGCGTGAGCGTCCGCTACGTGGAAACCTTCCCGCGCTTGTTGCCGCTGGAGGAAATGCGCCGCATCCCGGGCCTCGACTCGATGCTGGCGCTCAAGCGCGGCACGCGATTGTCGGTCCAGCCGGTGACGGCGAAAGAATTCAATCTCGTGACGGAGTGGATGCGGAAATATCCGGATGCCGCGCCGGAGGATCAAAAGACAAGCGCGGCGGCTTCGAAAGCAACGCCGCGCGGCAAACGTCCCGGCTGACCGTGCGTTCGAACTACGCCGCGTGCTCGAGCGCAGGCGACGCTTCGACCGGAGAGAGCCGCCGGGACGGCACAGAGACCGACACAACGGACGTGGCGGAAGCGGCCGAAACCGCAGGCGTCGCGGGGGTCGACGCAGGACGTGCGGCCGGAACGGGCCGGGTCTCCACCGGTTTCGGCGAACGACCGTCGGCAAGGATGCGCGCGGGCACCGGCTTGAGGTCGCGCACAAGGCCGAGTCTCTCCAGCGCCTTCAGCCCGTAGTACGACAGGTCGATCTCCCACCAGTAAAAGCCTTGGCGCGCGCTGTTCGGGTAATGGTGATGGTTGTTGTGCCACCCCTCCCCCAACGTGATCAGCGCCAGCCAGAAATTGTTGCGGCTGGCGTCGGTGGTCTTGAAGCGGCGCGATCCGAAGACGTGCGCCAGAGAGTTGATGGTGGCGACGCCGTGGAACAAGACCACGGTGGAAATCACGAATCCCCAGACCAGCATTTGCCAGCCATTGGTTCCCAATCCCGGAGCCAACACCTGCAGGGCGGCTCCCAATCCGAACGTGAAGAGCGCCAACGTGAGCGGCGCGATGGCGTCGAAGCGATCGAGGAACACCAGCTCGGGATACTTCGTAAGGTCCTTCACGAGGTGCAAGCGCGTGGGCACGTTCTTCTTCCGCCCCCACCACAGTATGTGACTGTTCCAGAACCCGCCTTCCTGGATCGGGGAATGCGTGTCCTCAGGGGTATCGGACGTCGCGTGGTGGTGCCGGTGATGGGCCGCCCACCACAGCGGGCCGCGCTGGGCCGCGGTGTTGCCGAGAAACGCGAGGGCGAATTGCACGGGGCGCGAGGCCTTGTAGGTGCGGTGCGAAAAGTAGCGGTGATAGGCCGCCGTGATGCCGAACATGCGGACGACGTAGAGCGCGACGGCCACGGCTACTGCAATCCAGCTGACGCCCACGACGAACACGAAGAGCACCGAGAGGTTCAGAAGGACGAAGGGAACCGGCAGCAACCACTTGTTTTCGGGGCCTGGCTTCGCCGCATCGGAGCGATGGTGGGAGTCGAAAGCATTGATGACCGTGCGTCCGGCCTGCATCAGAAAATTTTTCATGGACGCTAATTAAGCATGTTCGCGCCCTCGGGAACGGCCAAATCAGGCTTAATTACAGGATTTTACAGGGAGACATTTGATTACAATAGGCAGTGAACAGTGTACAGTAAACAGTGGAACGCAAGAACCGCAGGAACCGACAGAACCGCGAAGACTACCCTGCGTTTATTGCTGTATTGCTGTATTACTGTATTGCTGTATTGTTGTTTTTCGTACTGTTCACTGTTCACTGTCCACTCACATAGACCCTCTCCACCCGTTTGCCCAGCGAACAGATGATCTCGTACGGATGCGTTTGCTTGATGCGGGCCCAGTCTTCGATGGTGAACACGGTGCGGCCGGATTTTCCGACCAGGACCACGTCGTCTCCCTCGCGGGCGGCGGGACAGGGGGTCAGATCCACGGTGATGTAGTCCATCGAGACGCGGCCGATGATGGGGCATGATTTTCCCCGGATCAGGACATGGCCGGAG
>JBJHDK010000125.1:0-2219 GCA_050486505.1 Fibrobacteria bacterium
GTTCGAATCCATGCGCTGGCTACCGCTTTACTATCACTACTTCGTAGCCGAGGCAGTGGCCATCCAGAGCATTCTGCTGAACCTGGGTGTCTACGCGCTCGCCGGGTCGGGTTTCTGGTTCTGGGATACGGGCTCCGCGGGCCGGGTGCACGCCAGTCCGGTGGTCCTGGGTGTTCGTACCGCGGCGTTTACTGCCGTGCTCGCGGTGGCGGTGGAAGGCAGCAAGCTGTTTGTAGTCGGCCTGCGGCCTGATACTGCCGCGCCCATCCTCGCGGCCCTCTCGGCTGCGGGCGCCTATGGCGCGCTCCATTGGGCGCTGAAGGACGGATACCCGAACGGCTGATCTGCAGGAATCCTGCCTGCGTTTCAGTGTTCGCGATGGGATCGCCGTTTCTACGGGGTTGCGTGTAGGAGGCCCGCCCCCGGGCCGAACCGCGGTGGTTTGGGTGGCACCGGTGTTCGCGGCGAGGGCGCCGCTCCTACAGGGGGTTGTGTAGGAGGTCCGCCCCCGGGCCGAAGGGTTTGGGTGGGTGCAGGAGGCCCGCCCCCGGGCCGAAGGGTTTGGGCGCATGCAGGAGGTCTGCCCTCGGGCCGAACCGCGGCGCATCCGCCGGCCTGATTCGGTGGTGCCTGATCCGGGCTGCGTGGGGTTGCACGCGCGGGATCAGGCGCCCGCCAGTTTGCGTTCCCATGCCAGGGATGTGCGCACGATCTCGTCCAGGTCGTCCAGTTCGGGTTTCCAGTTCAGTGTCCCGAGAATCGCTTCAGTGGCCGCGATCAGCTGGGGCGGATCACCGGCGCGCCGACCGGCTTCACGGATTGGCAGGGGGGAGCCGTGGACACGCTCAACGGCTTCGATGACTTCGCGCACGCTGTATCCGTGACCATAGCCTGCGTTGAGTGTGCATGAGGCGCCGCCTTCGCGCAGGTAGTCCAGGGCCCGCACATGGGCCGCGGCGAGGTCCGTGACGTGAATGTAATCGCGCACTCCGGTGCCGTCGGGCGTGGGGTAGTCCGTGCCGAAGATGGTCAGTTCCGGGCGCTTGCCCAGTGCCACTTCACAGGCCACCTTGATGAGCAGAGTTGCCTCCCGGGTGGACTGGCCGATGCGTCCGGCGGGGTCCGAACCCGCCACGTTGAAATAGCGCAGGGCCACATGGCGCAGGTCCGATGCCGCCGACAGGTCCCGCAGCATCCACTCGCTCATGAGTTTCGAGGTTCCGTAGGGATTGATGGGGGCCGTCGGGGTGTCCTCCCGGGCCAGGCCGCCTTCCGGGATGCCGTAGACCGCCGCCGTCGAGGAAAAGACCAGGTGCTTCACGCCCCCGTCCCGGCAGGATTCCAGCAGGTTGCGGGTGGCGCAGGTGTTGTTGCGGTAGTACTTGAGAGGATTGGCTACTGATTCCGGCACGATGGTGTGGGCCGCGAAGTGCATCACCGTGTCGATGTCGTACGTCCCGAGCAGCCCGGATACCAGTTCCCGGTCGGCCACGTCGCCCTGCACGAAGGTGCCGTGCAGCACCGCGTCGCGAAATCCGGTGGACAGGTTGTCCAGCACCACGACCCGCTCGCCGGCCTCCGAGAGCATGAGTGCCACGTGGCTGCCGATGTAGCCGGCGCCGCCGGTGACCAGAATTCCCTTGTTCGACATGCTGTGTGGCTCCCTTGGCTGTCTAAATCAAAGGCCTGTTTTTTCACGGGGACACGGATTGAAAGCAAGAAACATATTCTCTCACGGAGACACGGGGACACGGAGAAAATCAAATTGAGTTCACAAAGCTCTTCTCCGTGTCCCCGTGAGAGGAAGGGGTTTTTCCTTTCGTATCTGCGACAGTCCCCAGTTTTGCTGTTACGCCGTTCTGCCCCGCCCGATGGCGTAGTACTCGAAGCCCATCTCTTCCATGTGGCGCGGATCGTAGAGGTTGCGGCCATCGAAGATGGCCGGATGCCTCAGGTCCTGGCGGATACGCTCGAAGTCGGGGCTGCGGAACACGTTCCACTCCGTGACGATGGCCAGGGCGTCGGCACCCTGAAGCGCTTCCTCGGGTGCTTCGCAGAGCACGAGGTCGTCGCGTTCGCCATAGAGGTGCCGGCATTCTCCGCCCGCCACGGGATCGAAGGCGCGGACCCGTGCCCCGGCCTGCCACAGGGATTCCATGAGCACCCGGCTCGAGGCCTCGCGCATGTCGTCGGTGTTGGGTTTGAAGGCGAGTCCCCAC